>CANFHZ010000005.1 GCA_947446885.1 Comamonadaceae bacterium | reverse complement strand
TACCGCCGATGTACTGGTCCATCGGCGCCCAGTAGGCCGCACCGTCGGCCACCATGGCCTGGCTGTTGCGCGGGTCGCAGTAGCGCAAAAAGTACCAGCTCGAATCGACAAAGGTATCCATGGTGTCGGTTTCACGCCGCGCGGGCTTGCCGCAGGTGGGGCAGACCACGCCCTGGTGAAAGCCCTCGTGCTTGTGCAGCGGGTTGCCCGAGCCGTCCGGGATGCAATCCTGCGGCAACACCACGGGCAGGTCTTTTTCGGGCACTGGCACCGCACCGTGTTCGTCGCAATGGATGATGGGAATCGGCGTGCCCCAATAGCGCTGGCGGCTTATGCCCCAATCGCGCAAACGCCAGGTGGTTTTTTTCTCGCCAAGGCCTTTGGCGGCGAGCAAGGAGGCTACTTTGTCCGTAGCAGCCTTTTGACCCAGGCCGTCCAGATCGCCGGAGTTCACACACACCCCCGCTTTAGAGGCATACCACTCCTGCCAGACTGTTGCATCGAAGGCCAAGGAAGCGGCATTGGCGGATACGCCGGGCACCGATTTGGAGCTGGCGTATGCGGCGCCCGGCGTATCCGCCGATGCCGCTGGACCCGCTTCAACGCCAACCACCTGCCGAATAGCCAAGTCGTACTTCAAAGCAAAAGCAAAGTCCCGCTCGTCATGCGCCGGCACGCCCATCACCGCCCCATCGCCGTAGGACATGAGCACATAGTTACCGACCCAGACCGCGACCTTCTCACCCGTGATCGGATGGGTGACGAACAAGCCGGTTGGCATGCCCTTTTTCTCTTGCGTGGCCAGCTCGGCCTCGGTGGTGCCGCCGGTTTTGCATTCCTCAATAAAAGCCGCCAGCGCCGGGTTGGAGGCGGCGGCGTGCGACGCCAGCGGATGCTCGGCGGCCACGGCGCAAAAGGTGACGCCCATGATGGTGTCGGCGCGCGTGGTGAACACATACATGCGCCCGTCTTGGATCAGCTGGCCGTCCGCACTGCGGATGTCATGCGGAAACGCAAAGCGCACGCCCTCGCTCTTGCCTATCCAGTTTTCCTGCATCAGCCGCACCTTGTCAGGCCAGCCATTGAGCGTGGCTTTGGGGTTGCCGATCTGCACATGGTCCAGCAGCTCTTGTGCGTACTGGGTGATGTTCAGGTAATAGCCGGGGATCTCGCGCTTCTCGACCAACGCGCCGGTGCGCCAGCCGCGCCCGTCAATGACCTGCTCGTTGGCCAGCACAGTCTGGTCTTCCGGATCCCAGTTGACGACCTGGGTCTTGCGGTAAGCAATGCCTTTTTCCAGCATCTTCAGGAACAGCCACTGGTTCCATTGGTAATACGTCGGGTCGCAGGTGGCGATCTCGCGGCTCCAGTCGATGGCCAGGCCCATGGCCTGCATCTGCTGCTTCATGTAGGCGATGTTCTCGTAGGTCCACTTGGCCGGTGGGACGCCGTTTTTCAGCGCCGCGTTTTCCGCCGGCAGGCCAAACGCGTCCCAGCCCATGGGCATCAAGACGTTGTAGCCCTTCATGCGCAGGTGGCGCGTGAGCATGTCGTTGATGGTGTAGTTGCGCACATGGCCCATGTGCAGCTTGCCGCTGGGGTAGGGCAGCATGGAGCAGGCGTAGTACTTCGGCTTGCTGGCGTCCTCGCTGACGCGGTACGCCTCATGGCCGCTCCACAATGGCTGCGCCCAGTGCGTGCGGGCGGCGTGTTCAATGGCGGAGGGTTGGTATTTGTCGTGCATACAAGAGAAACATCGGGAGGGGACTGCCCGCTGCCGCGATGGGCGGGCAGGGATTGGGGATTTTAGGTCTAGGGCCGTTGATGGCTGGTAGCCGCCTCGGTGACGAAGCCGATACGCGCCAGGCCCGCCGCTTGCGCCAGCGCCATGAATTGCGCCACGCGTCCGTAGGGCACGGCGGTATCGGCACGCAACTGGATTTCGGTATCAGGGGCAGCAGCGGCCACACGGGCCAATTCGGCCGACAGTTGCGCGGCGGCGAGTGGCCGATCCTGGATGAACACCTGCCCGGTCTTGTCGATCACGACCACCAGCGGGGCAGCGGCGAGTGCATCGGCTTGCGACGCGGCCCGAGGCAATGTGACTTTGACGGCCCCCACCAGAAAAGGTGCGGTGACCATGAAAATCACCAGCAACACCAGCATGACGTCGATCAGCGGGGTCATATTGATCTCGCCCATAGGGGCGGCCGGTGCGGTGCGGGGAAATCGACCCAAAGCCATGGCGCAGGATCAGTCCGCAGCGGGGCCGTGCTGCAGGCCATGCAGGTCGAAGGCAAAGCCCTCCAGCTCGGACTCGATGCGCGCAATCCAGCGCCCCAGCAGGTTGTAGCCCAGCACCGCCGGTATCGCCACAGCCAAGCCTGCGGCGGTCATGATCAGCGCCTGACCCACGGGCGCGGCAATCTGCGCCAAGCTGGGCTGCGTGGACTCGGCAATGCCCAGCAGTGCGTGGTAGATGCCCCACACGGTGCCAAGCAGGCCCACGAACGGGGCGGTGGCTCCCACCGTGGCCAGCACGACCTGCCCGTACTGCAGTCGGCGGGTGGCTGCATCCAGACCCGCACGCAGGGCGCGCATGTGCTGCTGCCCCAGGGTTCCTGCGGCCGCCAGCGTGCCCGAACGAGGGGCAAGGCCCGCAGCGGCCAAGGGGCCGAGGAATCCGCTGGCGTCAAAGCCGTTCGCCGCGCGTGCGCCGCTCTCCCAGTCGGGGGCCTGCCAGAAAGCAGCGATACCCCGGCGCACACCAGCGCCGCTGCGCCAGAGCAAAATAATTTTCCAAAGGATCAAGGCCCAGCTGATGATGGACATGGCCAGCAGCGTCAGCGCAACCGCCACGTGGGCGGCGTCACCCTGCAGCCAGCCCGCCCACATGGTCATTGCAGACCCAGGACGTCAAACATATTGAACAGGCCATGCGGCTTGTCGGCCAGAAAACGCACGGCGCGCAAACTGCCCTGCGCATAGGTGGAGCGGCTGGAGGATTTGTGGGTAATTTCAATGCGCTCACCGGTACCGGCAAACAAGACGGTATGGTCACCCACGATGTCGCCGCCACGGATAGTGGAAAAACCGATGCTGGAAGGATCCCGCTCACCGGTGATGCCTTCGCGGGCGAATACCCCGCATTCCTGTAAATCGCGTCCCAGGGCCTGCGCAATCACCTCGCCCATGCGCAAGGCAGTGCCGGAGGGGGCGTCGACTTTGTGGCGGTGGTGGGCTTCGATAATTTCGATGTCGTAACCCGTAGCCAATGCTTTGGCTGCCATTTCGAGCAACTTGAGCGTGACGTTCACGCCCACACTCATATTGGGCGCCATCATGATGGGAATAGACCGCGCAGCCTGTTCAATATGGACTTTTTGCGCCTCACTGAAGCCGGTGGTGCCAATCACCATGGCGATGCCCAAGCGGGTACACACATCGAGGTGGGCCATGGTTCCCTCAGGCCGCGTGAAATCAATCAGAAACGCGCTGCCCGGCAGCGCCTGCTCCACGTCCGCTTGAATCGCAACGCCGGTGGTTTTGCCGCCAAAGGCCGCTGCGTCCTCGCCCAGCGCCGGGCTGCCGGCCATGTCCAGCGCCGCCGTGAGGCGGCAATCGTCGGTTTGCCCAATGGCTTCGACCAACATGCGGCCCATGCGGCCGGACGCACCGGCAACAGCAATTCGAAAAGGAAGCACAGCACGTGCAGTGGACATGGTCTGGCTTTCTGGCCTAGTTGGTGGGTGGCTCCAGCGGCGGATAGCTGCTGGGAACGAACTGAGAGGCATCGGGCGCAGTGGTCGCAGCCGAGGGCGCGGGGGCGGGAAAACGCCCGAGTTGCTCGGCTGTGGCTTCCAGAACCGGCAGCGGTCCGGGCTCACGCAAGCCACGCAAACCGGCAACAAATTCGGCTTCGCTGGGCAGTTCATCCGCTTCAATTCGCGCCAGTTTGTCAGCTTCGAACCAGAGGGTGACACGGCGCGACTCCAGCGGCCCCCCTTTTCTCTTGAAACTGAACACATAGTCCCATCGGTTGGCGTGAAAGACACTGACCAGCAGCGATGTCCCGACGACGCTTGGGATCTGCGCGCGCGGCATGCCAATTTTCAGGGCGGCAAGTTGCTCACGGGTGACCACATTACCCTGCACCACGTCAATTTTGTAAGGGGTGACCAAGGGCGTGACATACGGGCTTACCGCTGCAGCAGTTTGATCAGCCAACTGAACCGCGGTCTGGCAACCGGAAAGAATCGAAGCGCTTGCCAGCACAGCCGCGAGGCAGACATCACAAGGCTTGGGAAGAGTCATAAACAATCGCAGACAATAGGGTCGAACCATTGTAGCGGCAGGCTTTTCGCGCATACCTTGACAATCACACCCCATGAACAGCACCGATGGACTGAAAAATTCCGGCCTCAAGGCGACGGTTCCGCGCCTGAAGATTCTGGACATGTTTCAGCGCGCCAAGCAAACCCATATGTCGGCCGAAGACGTTTTCCGGCTGCTGATTCTGGAAAATTTTGATATCGGTCTGGCCACGGTGTACCGCGTGCTAACCCAGTTTGAACAAGCGGGTCTACTTACCCGCACCCAGTTCGAAGGCGGCAAGGCGCTCTACGAACTCAACCACGGCCAGCACCACGACCATCTGGTGTGCCTGGACTGCGGCCATGTCGAAGAGTTTTTTGACGCCGACATTGAGAACCGCCAGCACGCCATTGCACGCAAACTCGGGTTTGAGATCGCGGACCACGCGCTCAGCCTGTATGCCACCTGCCGCAAAAACCCCTGCCCCAAGCGCCAGCAGGCGGCCGACAAGCCAGCGGCTTAGTTCCCGCGCTCCATCGCCTGGCGGTGGCGCTCCAGGAACTCCTGGTAGGTGTCGATGCCACGCAACTGCAGAATGGTGTTGCGCACCGCCGCCTCCACCAGAACAGCGATATTGCGCCCGGCGACCACCTGGATCACCACTTTGCGCACCGGAATACCGATGATGTCCTGCGTCAAGGGCTCGTGTGGCATGCGCTCGTAATCACGCTCCAGGGTTTCCTTGCGCACCAGGTGAACAATCAGCTTGAGCCGCATCTTGCGGCGTACCGCCGTTTCGCCAAAAATCGCACGGATATCGAGCAGACCAATGCCGCGCACCTCCAGCAGGTTTTGCAGCAGTTCCGGGCAGCGGCCTTCGATGGTGGCCTGGTTGATGCGGAACAGGTCTACCGCGTCATCGGCCACCAGGCCGTTGCCGCGCGATATCAACTCCAGCCCCAACTCGCTTTTGCCCAGACCGGACTCACCCGTGATCAGCACGCCCAGGCCCAGAATGTCCATAAAGACGCCGTGCATGGAGATGCGGTCGGCAAAATGCTTAGATAGATAAGCGCGCAGCACGTCGATCACAAAAGCGGAGGAATCCCGGGTGGCAAACATCGGGATTTGCGCCTGTTCGCACATCGTGATCAGCTCCGCCGGGGCGCTTTGGCCGTCCGCGAGCACGATGACCGGTGGCTGTAGCGTCACGATGCGGGCGATTCGCGCCATGCTGGCTTGCGCATCCGGGCCTTCGCCACCCGCGATGTAAGCAATTTCGCGCTCACCCAGAATTTGCACCCGGTAGGGGTGGATGTAGTTGAGATAACCCACCAAATCTGCGCCGGAGCGGGCAGCGCGTACTGCAACCTCGTCAAAGCGCCGCTCGGATGCGCCCAGTCCGGCTACCCACTCCCAATGCAGGCGGTTGCGAAAGGCCTCAAACAGGACATCGGCACTGACGACGGTGGGCTTCATGCGCGGTGTCTGCGGACGGGTTCCGGGCTAATGGCTGAGCTGCTCCGCCTGCCCGGGCCAGTCGCAAATCAGGGCGTGCAAACGATGGGCCGAGCCGCTGGATCGCAACGCATTGCGGCGTGCTTCGTCACTCAAGAGCGCGGCGATGTCAGACAACAACTCGAGGTGTTTTTGGGTCGCCGCCTCGGGAACCAGGAGGAAAATCAGCAAATCGACAGGCTGGTTATCCGGCGCATCGAAACCAATGGGCTGTTCCAGCAGCAGGACTGCAGCCATCGGCAACTTCAGCCCTTTGATGCGCCCATGCGGTATCGCAACCCCGTTGCCCAATCCGGTGGAGCCCAAGCGCTCGCGGGAGAAGAGGCTGTCTGTCACCAGCGCCCGGCTCAGTCCATGCTGGGTCTCAAACAAGAAGCCCACCTCCTCGAACGCACGTTTTTTACTCGCGATTCCGGTCTCGGTCAAAACCTGCTCGGGGGGGAGGATGGCGGCGAGGCGGTTCATAAAGTGCGCGGATTATGCATAGAAAAGCCGCCCACAGGGGGCGGCTGGAGCGGGGTCTGCGACAGGGCGCAGAGGCTTACATCAGGCGTTTAGGCGCCTCGTGCTGGTGATCCTGGATCTTGTCCTTGTGGCGCACCACCTGGCGGTCCAACTTGTCCACCAGTGCATCCACCGCAGCGTACATATCTTCATGGGCCGACTGTGCGAACAGGTCGCCGCCTTTGACGTGGATGTTGCACTCCACCTGCTGGCGGTGCTCCTTGGCCTTCTGGTTCTCGATGGACAGCAAGACCTTGACGTCGACCATCTGGTCAAAATGCCGCATGACCCGGTCCAGCTTGTGGATGACATAGCTCCGCAGCGCGGGGCTTACGTCCAGATGGTGTCCGCTAATCGTCAGATTCATACACGTTCTCCAATTTTCCCGGTTGATGAAATTCCCCGGCTTATCCGGGGCGCTCAGCGTTGCCGACGCGCCGCACATATGGCCTCCCTGAGGGCCCACTGTGCGCCCATTTGTCCGCGCTGGCAAGGCCTTTGTAGCGCTTTTTCCGCACCAGGGCAGTGCCATAATGGGAGGCTGCATCACTTCCAGGAGCGCTCTCCTTGAACCCCTACCCCTTACGGTAGCTTTCACACCATTGCGGGCCAGAGTCCTGTCGCCCGAAAGCTGCTTCCTCTTCAATGAATCGTGTTGAATCATTGGACTCTGGCCCGCGAATCCTCAGCCCATGCTCAACATATTCACGCTGGCCAACGGTCGGCTGTTTCAGGAAGAAATCGAATCCCTGGAAGAACTGGCGCGCTTCCGCCCCATTTGGGTAGATCTGGAATCCCCCAGCCCGGAAGAAAAGCGCTGGATCAAGCAGTACTTCGGCCTGCTCATTCCCGACGATGCGATGGACGAAGACATCGAAGAGTCCGCACGTTTTTATGAAGAAGAAAACGGCGAGCTGCACATCCGCAGCGACTTTTTAATTGCCGACGAAGACGAGCCGCGCACGGTGCGCACCGCCTTCATCCTGAACCTGGTCAACGACAGCCTCAACAGCAAGGGTGTGCTGTTCTCGATTCACGATGAAGACGTGCCGGTGTTCCGCTTGCTGCGCATGCGCGCACGCCGCTCGCCAGGACTGATTACCGATGCCAAGGACGTGCTACTCAAGCTCTTCGATGTCGACGCCGAATACTCTGCCGACACGCTTGAGGGCATTTATGACGAGATGGAAAAAGTCAGCAAAAAAGTGCTGGCCGGCAATGTGACCGACGAGATTGCAGGTGAGGCCCTAGCCGCTATTGCGCGCCACGAAGATTTGAGTGGACGCATCCGCCGCAACGTCATGGACACGCGCCGCGCGGTGAGTTTCATGATGCGTTCCAAAATTCTCAGTGCGGACCAATTTGAAGATGCCCGCCAGATCCTGCGCGATATCGACTCGCTGGACTCGCACACCGCATTCCTGTTTGACAAGATCAACTTTTTGATGGATGCCACAGTCGGTTTCATCAATATCAACCAGAACAAGGTCATCAAAATTTTCTCGGTGGCCAGCGTGGCCTTGCTGCCCCCAACGCTGGTGGCCAGCGTCTATGGCATGAATCTGAAGTTCCCGGAGTTGCTTTTTTTGGGGGACTGGAGCTACCCCTACACCGTCGCGCTGATGGTCTTCAGTGCGGCGTTGCCCATGTGGTACTTCGGCAAGCGTGGCTGGCTCAAATAGCGGCGACGGATACCTGCTCCCGAAGTGCGCGGCGCAGGATTTTTCCGACCGGGGTTTTGGGTAAGTCGGGGCGGAACTCGATGTATTTGGGCTGCTTGTAGCCCGTGAGGTTTTCCCGGCAATGCGCACGAACCGTATCGGTGCTGAGTTGCTCGTCTTTTTTCACCACCACCAGCTTGACCGCCTCGCCCGTCAGCGCATCTGCAACACCCACGCAAGCGCACTCCAGCACGCCGGGTAGCAGGCTCACCACCTCCTCCACTTCGGTCGGGAACACATTGAAGCCGCTGACCAGAATCATGTCCTTCTTGCGGTCCACGACACTGAAAAAACCCCGCGCATCCATCACCCCGATGTCACCGGTTCGCATATACCCGTCGGCGGTCATGACCTTGGCAGTTTCGTCGGGGCGCTGCCAGTAGCCCGCCATGACCTGTGGGCCTTTAACCGCAATTTCGCCGGGCTGACCCGTCTCTACGCCATGGCCTTCTTCATCGATGAGTTTCACCCAGGTATTGGGTAAGGGCAATCCCATGCTGCCGTTATGGGACTGCGTATCCGCCGGGTTGCAGCACACGCTGGGCGAGGTCTCGCTCAAACCATAGCCTTCGCAAATCGCGCACCCCGTTCGCTCAAGCCAATGTTGCGCCACACTGCGCTGCACGGAGGTGCCGCCGCCTACGGTGCTGGTCAAATGACTCCAATCCACACGCCCGAAATCCGGGTGGTTGAGCATGGCATTGAAGAGGGAGTTGACCGCCGGAAAACTGTGGATACGGTGGCGCGAGAGTTCTTTGAACACGGCCGGCAGATCGCGCGGATTCGGAATCAGAATGGTTTTCCCACCCTGGCGCATACCCAGCAACATGCTGATGGTGAAAGCGAAAATGTGATACAGCGGCAGCGCGCAGACGCCGGTGGGCTGCTCCCCGGCGGGAATGCGCCGGATGGCTGGCAGGTTCCAGGCTTCAGACTGAAGCACATTGGCTACCAGATGCCGGTGCAAGAGCACCGCACCCTTGGCCACCCCGGTAGTGCCGCCGGTGTACTGAAGGACCGCGACGTCATCCGGGCCCACGTCCGCCTTCGTGAACGCAGCACCGCGCCCCTTGGCGACCGCCGCGTTGAATCGGCGCATTCCGGGTAACTGGAACTCCGGCACCAGGCCTTTGACTTTGCGCACCACATAGTTGACCAGCATCCCTTTAACCGGCCCCAGCAAATCGCCCATGGCACAGAGCACCACATGCTTGACACTGGTGGCACGCAAACACCGCTCCAGGGTGTTGGCAAAATTTTCCAGGATCACAATGGCCTTGGCACCCGAGTCCTTGAGCTGGTGCTCCAGCTCCCGCGCGGTGTAGAGCGGGTTGACGTTCACCACCACGTAGCCTGCCCGCAAAATTCCCGCCACGGCCACGGGGTATTGCAGGACGTTGGGCAGCATGACAGCCACCCGGTCGCCGCGCGCCAGCCCCAAACCGTTCAGGTAGGCAGCAAAGGCCAAACTCAAACGATCCAATTCCGCATAGCCCATCGATGCGCCCATAAAACTGAAGGCGGCCCGCTGCGCGTAGCGGGCAAAGCTCTCCTCCATCAGGGCGACTAGCGAGGGGTAGGCCTGCACGTCCACATCGGCAGGAACACCCTGTGGGTACTGGGCAAGCCACATGCGCTCGGTCATGGCCTCATCCCGCGCCATGCCGCACGCAGGCTACTCGATGGCCTTGACCATGTCTTCAACGACCTTTTTGGCGTCGCCGAAGACCATCATGGTTTTGTCCATGTAGAACAACTCATTGTCCAGACCGGCGTAGCCGGCCGCCATGGAGCGTTTGTTGACGATGATGGTTTTGGCTTTGTAGGCCTCCAGAATCGGCATACCGTAAATCGGGCTGCCCTTGGTCATCGCAGCCGGGTTGACCACGTCGTTAGCGCCCAGGATGATGGCCACATCGGCCTGCCCAAACTCGCCGTTGATGTCTTCCATCTCAAAAACCTGGTCGTAAGGCACTTCGGCCTCGGCCAACAACACGTTCATGTGGCCGGGCATGCGTCCGGCAACCGGATGGATGGCGTACTTCACCGTGATGCCATGCTCGGTCAGCTTGTGGGCCAATTCTTTAACCGCATGCTGGGCGCGCGCAACGGCCAGACCGTAGCCCGGGACGATGATCACGGTCTCCGCGTTGCTGAGTACAAAAGCCGCGTCGTCTGCACTGCCGCTCTTGACAGGCCGCTGCTCAGTGGCACCCGCTGCCACGCCCGCTTCGCCACCGAAGCCGCCCAGAATCACGTTCAAAAAGGCCCGGTTCATAGCCTTGCACATGATGTAGCTCAGGATCGCGCCCGATGAGCCCACCAGACTGCCGGCGATGATCAGCATGCTGTTGTTCAGGCTGAAGCCAATGCCCGCTGCTGCCCAGCCCGAATAGCTGTTGAGCATGGACACGACCACCGGCATATCCGCGCCGCCAATCGGGATGATGATGAGTACACCCAGCACAAAAGACAAGGCCAGCATGCCCAGGAAAGCATTCCAGTCGCCGGTGAACATGAATACGGCGCCCAAGCCCAGCGTCAGCAAACCCAGCGCCAGGTTGACCAGATGCTGCCCGGCAAAAACCACCGGCGCACCTTGGAACAATCGGAACTTGTAACTCCCCGACAACTTGCCAAAAGCGATCACCGAGCCACTGAAAGTGATTGCGCCAATCGCGGCACCGAGGAACAGCTCCAGGCGGTTGCCCACCGGAATGTCCAGCGTTCCTGTGCCGGGGGCTGTAATACCGAAAGCTGCGGGCTCGACCACGGCGGCCACCGCGATGAACACCGCGGCCAAGCCGATCATGCTGTGCATGAAGGCCACCAGTTCGGGCATCTTGGTCATCTCGACGCGCTGCGCCATCACCGCGCCCGCGCCGCCACCCACCACCAGCCCCAACAAAACCCAGGCCAGCCCGTCTGCATGCCCGGCCAGGTTGACGATGAGCGCCGCCGTCGTTACCACGGCAACGGCCATGCCTGCCATGCCGAACAGGTTGCCGCGAATCGAAGTGGTCGGATGGCTCAGGCCTTTGAGCGCCTGGATAAAGCAGACGCTAGCCACCAGGTACAGCAGGGTCACCAGATTCATGCTCATGATTGGGCTCCTGCGGAGGCTACTTTTTTGTCTTTCTTGCGGAACATCTCCAGCATGCGCCGGGTCACTAAAAAGCCGCCAAACACATTGACTGCGGCCAGCGCCACCGCCAGCACGCCCATGGTTTTACCCAGCGGCGTCACCGTCAGGGCTGCCGCCAGCATCGCTCCGACGATGATGATGGCTGAGACCGCGTTGGTCACAGCCATTAGCGGCGTGTGCAACGCAGGGGTGACAGTCCAGACCACGTGGTACCCCACGTAGATGGCCAGCACAAAAATGATCAGATTGATGATAGTGTGGTCGACTTGCATAAGCGGCTCAGGATTGGATGCAGAAAAATTCAAACAGCGTGGCGGGCTTTCGCGGCTCAGGCGCGGGTCACTGCGCCGCCATGCGCCACCATACAGGCGGCCACAATGTCGTCTTCCAGATTAAGGTGAAAAGCCGCGTCTTTGGTGGTGATCAGCTTCAAAAAGTCCAGCACATTGCGCGCATACAAGGCCGACGCGTCGGCAGCCACCAGCGCAGGCAAATTGGTTTCACCTACCAGCGTGACCCCATGGGCTTGCACCGTGCGTCCGGCCTGCGTCAACACACAATTACCGGCCACGCCGTCGGCAGCTTTACCGGCTGCTAAGTCGACGATGACCGAACCCGGCTTCATGCTCTTGACCATCTCCTCGGTCACCAGCACGGGTGCGGCGCGGCCCGGTATCAGTGCGGTGGAAATCACCACATCAGCCAGGGCCACGCGTTTGGCAACTTCGGCTTTCTGGCGATCCAGCCAACTTTGCGGCATGGGCCGGGCATAGCCGCCCACGCCTTCGGCAGCCTCGCGTTCCTCGGCAGTGTCAAAGGGCACGTCAATGAACTTGGCACCCAGCGACTCCACTTGCTCCTTGACGCTGGGACGCACATCCGAGGCCTCAATGACTGCGCCCATGCGCTTGGCGGTGGCAATCGCCTGTAAACCAGCCACTCCCACGCCCAAAATCACTACGCGCGCCGCCTTGACCGTACCCGCCGCCGTCATCAGCATGGGGAAAAAGCGCTGGTATTTGTCAGCCGCCAGCATGACGGCCTTGTAACCGGCAATATTGGCCTGGGAGGAGAGCACGTCCATGCTCTGGGCCCGGGTGGTGCGGGGTGCGGCCTCCAGCGCAAACGCGCTCAAGCCCGCCAGCGCCATGTGTTGCAGACCCTCTTTGTCAAAGGGGTTGAGCATGCCGACCAGGGCCGAGCCGGCCTGCATCATCGCCAGCTCGTCCGGGCGGGGTGCGGCGACCTTGAGCACCATCTCGCTGCCCAGCGCTTCGGTGGCCGAACAAATTTCAGCGCCCACCGCCTGGTAGGCTGCATCGGTGACGCTCGACGCCAGTCCGGCACCGGACTGAACGCGCACACGATGGCCTGCGGCGACCAATTTTTTAACCGTCTCAGGCGTGGCGGCAACGCGGGATTCCCCCGCTATGGTTTCGGCGGGTACGCCAATCTGCATGGAAAACTCCTTGGAAACGCCTGTACGGCGCGAACTTGCGTCAAGCTTACATGAGTTTGGCCATTCGCCACCCCTTGGCAGGCCGGTGCGCCTAGGGAGATACCCCGATGGGTCCGCTAAAGCCCCCGTGTAGCTGTCCTGGGCAGAGGATGATTGCGTGAACCTATTTTTTACTCCAACTAACCGGAATCACCCTCATGTCTTTGTCCGAACGCTGGAAACCCAGCACCACCGTCGCCGCCGTGATCGAACGCGAGGGCCGCTTTTTGCTGATTGAGGAGCACACGCCCGAGGGCCTGCGCCTGAACAACCCTGCCGGGCACCTGGACCCGGGTGAGTCGCCCCAGGAGGCCTGTGTGCGCGAGGTGCTGGAAGAGACCGCGCATGTTTTCACACCGCGCGCGCTACTGGGTATTTATTACGGCCGCTTCCAGCGCCCGCCCAGCGCGGCCTGGCCGCAGGGCGAAGACATCAGCTATATGCGCTTTGCGTTTTGCGGCAGCGTGGGCGAAGCGATTACCGGGCGCGCCCTGGACACGGGCATCGTGCGCACACTGTGGCTGACGCCCGATGAAATCCGTGCCACCCGCAGCCGCCACCGCAGCGCCTATTTGCTGGCCTGCATGGAAGACTATCTGCGCGGGCAGCGCTATCCGCTGGAGCTGGTGCGCACCGATGCGAGCGTGTACGGGCCGGTGCAGTAAAGCCCCACCCTAAAATCCGGCGATGAGCCTATCGCCAGCATCCAGCCCGCGCAAGCAGCGCATCGTGGTCGGTTTGAGCGGCGGCGTGGACTCCGCAGTCACGGCCTATTTGCTCAAGCGCCAGGGTCATGAGGTGCTGGGCATCTTCATGAAAAACTGGGAGGACGATGACGACAGCGAATACTGCGCCTCGAACATCGACTTCATCGACGCCGCCGCGGTGGCCGATGTGCTGGGCATCGAGATCGAGCACGTCAACTTTGCCGCGGACTACAAAGACCGGGTATTTGCCGAGTTCCTTCGCGAGTATTCGGCTGGGCGTACACCCAACCCCGACATTCTGTGCAATGCCGAGATCAAGTTCAAAGCCTTCTTGGACCACGCCCTGCGCCTGGGTGCAGACCACATCGCCACCGGGCATTACGCGCGGGTGCGGCACAACCCGGCCACCGGCTTGCACGAGCTGCTCAAGGGACTGGACCCGGCCAAGGACCAAAGCTATTTTTTGCACCGGCTGACCCAGGTCCAGCTGGCCAAAACCCTGTTTCCGGTCGGCGAGTTGCACAAAACCGAGGTGCGGCGGATTGCCGACGAGATTGGCTTGCCCAACGCCAAGAAGAAGGACTCCACCGGTATTTGCTTTATTGGCGAGCGGCCTTTCCGTGCCTTTCTCAACCGCTACATCGCCCACGCGCCGGGGCCGATCAAAAACGACAAAGGCCAGACGATTGCCCAGCATGTGGGGCTGTCCTTCTACACCTTGGGCCAGCGCCAGGGGCTGGGTATTGGCGGGCTCAAAGCGCGCGGCGCGCAAAGAGGCGGTGGCGAACACGCGCCCTGGTTTGTGGCCCGCAAAGACATGGCCAGCAATACCTTGTGGGTGGTGCAAGGCCACGACCATCCCTGGCTGCAATCGCACACGCTCGATGCGCTGGATGCCAGCTGGATCGCCGGTGCGCCACCGGCCTCCTCGGGCCTTGGGGCCAAGACGCGCTACCGCCAGGCCGATGCGCCGTGCACGTTCAGCGCGCCCACACCTACGCCCCATGCCTTTACGCTGGAATTTCCCCAGCCGCAATGGGCAGTCACACCGGGCCAGTCGGCCGTCGTGTATGACGGCGAGGTCTGCCTGGGTGGCGGGGTCATCCACAGCTGCGCGGCCTCCGCTTGATGCAGCCCTGTAACCGAAAAGTCTTCCCTGCGTGGGAGAATGCCCGCAGCGCGGTCGCGCATCCTTCCCCACTCTAGGAGATATCCATGGTGCTTCGTGCAACCAAAATCGTCGCAACTCTCGGCCCTGCGTCCAGTGATCCGGCGCTGTTGGAAGAAATGATCCGAGCCGGGGTCAACGTCGTACGGTTGAACTTCAGCCACGGAACCGCGCAAGACCATATTGACCGCGCAGCGATGGTGCGCACGGTCGCACAGCGCGCCGGACGCGAAGTCGCCATCATGGCCGACCTGCAGGGCCCCAAGATCCGGGTCGGCAAATTTGCCGAAGGTAAAGTCATGCTGGAAGTCGGACAGCCTTTTGTGTTGGACGCCCTGCGCACCGAGCCGGGCGACATCCACGGCGTAGGCCTGGACTACAAGGCCCTGCCACGTGAAGTCAAAACGGGCGACGTGCTGCTGCTCAATGACGGGCTGATCGTGATCACCGTCACCAAAGTCGTCGGCGAGCAGGTGCACACCGTGGTCACGCTGGGCGGGGTGCTCTCCAACAACAAGGGCATTAACAAAAAAGGCGGCGGTCTAACAGCGCCTGCGCTGACCGCCAAAGACATGGAAGACATCCGAACTGCCATGGCGTTCCAGGCAGATTACGTGGCCGTGAGTTTCCCCAAGAACGCCACGGATATGGAAATGGCGCGCCAGCTCTGCAATGTGGCGGGTGCCGAGTTCAACCACACCCCCGCGCTGATTGCCAAGATCGAGCGCGCCGAGGCCATCCCCAAGCTGGAAGAAATCCTGCGTGCAAGCGACGCCATCATGGTGGCGCGCGGCGATCTGGCGGTCGAAGTCGGCAATGCCGCCGTGCCAGCGCTACAAAAGCGCATGATCAAAATGGCGCGCGAGCTCGACAAGGTGGTGATCACTGCCACCCAGATGATGGAATCCATGATCACCAACCCGGTGCCAACCCGCGCCGAGGTCAGCGACGTAGCCAACGCGGTGCTGGATGGCACCGACGCGGTGATGCTCTCGGCCGAGACGGCCGCAGGCAAGTACCCGCTGGAAACCATCAAGGAAATGGTGCAGATTTGTTTGGCCGCGGAGCAAAGCCAGCAGGTCAAGCTGGATGCGGACTTCATCGGCAAGACCTTTGCCCGCATCGACCAATCCATCGCCATGGGCTCGCTTTTCACCGCCCACCACATGGGCGCCAAAGCCATCGTCGCCATGACGGACAGCGGCTCCACCGCCCTGTGGATGAGCCGCCACCTGATCCATGTGCCAATTTACGCACTCACACCGCGCCTGAGCAGCCAGCGCCGCATGGCCCTGTACCGCAATGTGCGCCCGCTGCTCATGGACACCAGCAGTAACCGCGATTCGGCGCTGGCGGAAGCGGAGAACCACCTTAAAAAGCGTGGCATCGTGCAGGGCGGTGATGTCTACGTCATCACCTGCGGCGAACCCATGGGCGCGCCCGGTGGCACCAATATGCTGAAAATTTGCCAGGTCGCCTGAGCGCTGACGGCCCCATCTTTTGGGGCCTGTGCTACTAAAACTGCCATGACATTAATTCCCACCACCATCCTGACCGGCTTTTTGGGCTCGGGCAAAACCACGCTGCTCAAACGCATCCTGTCCGAAGCCCACGGCCAAAAAATTGCCGTGGTCGAAAACGAATTCGGCGAAGAAAACATCGACAGCGAGATTCTGGTCTCGGACACCACCGAACAGATTGTGCAAATGAGCAATGGCTGCATTTGCTGCACCATCCGCGAAGACCTGCGTGCCACGCTGCACAGCCTGGCCGAGAAAAAACGCAAGGGCGAGCTCCACTTTGACCGCGTGGTGATTGAAACCACCGGGCTGGCAGACCCGGGGCCGGTGGCGCAAACCTTTTTCATGGATGATGAAGTGGCCGAGTCCTACCTGCTGGACTCGATACTGACCCTGGTGGACGCCAAACACGCCGCCACCCAGCTCAATGAGCGCCAGGAAGCGCGCCGCCAAGTGGGTTTTGCGGACCGCATTTTCATCAGCAAGGCGGACCTGATTGATGCCGGGGAGTTGGACGCGCTCAAGCACCGTCTGAGCCATATGAACCCGCGCGCGCCGCAAAGTGTGGTGCATTTCGGCGAAGTCGGCATCAAGGATGTGCTCGATCTGTACGGCTTCAACCTCAACGCCAAGCTCGATATCGACCCGGATTTTCTGAAGGACGCGCATGCCCACCCCGGGCACGAAGACGGCCATGACCACGGCGATCACGTACACGGCCCCGCTTGCGATCACCCGTCTCACGGGCATGACCATCCGCACGGCGCGGGTCACCACCACCATGTGGACGATGACGTCAAAAGCTTTGTCTTCCGGTCTGAGCGCGCGTTTGATCCGGCGCGGCTGGAAGATTTTCTGGGTGCCATTGTCAATATTTACGGCCCGCGCATGCTGCGCTACAAGGGCGTGCTTTATATGAAGGACACCGAACGCAAGGTGATCTTCCAGGGTGTGCACCAGCTGATGGGTAGCGACTTGGGCCCGGTCTGGGGCGCCGGTGAGCTGCGCCAAAGCAAGATGGTGTTCATCGGCATCGACCTGCCGCAGGACATCTTGCGGCAGGGCTTGGAGCAGTCTCTGGTCTGAATTCCCGCAGCAGCGACCGCTGCTGCTGCCCACACGCTGCTGTAGGGCAGAATCGGGGGTATGCTGCATTGCAGCAAATTGCTCTGGCGCAGAAGCGCCAATCCGAGGGTGTTGGCTATGTTTTCTGCGATTTTTCAATGGATGGGACTAGGGTTGGGCTTGCCTGTACACTCGCGCGCCGAAGCCGAGTCCCCCGCCGCCCGCAATAAGCCTGGTGGCACAGTGACCGCAGCAGAAACACAGCCAACCGGCACCCACAGGAGACGAGCCGTGAAATCCCCCGCCAAAAAGCCTGCCGCACGTGCGGCAGCAGCGCCGGCCACAACACTGTCTTTAAAAGCCCAGACCACTATGAAAAAATCCCCAGCCCCAAGCAAAGCACCAGCCAAGGGGGCAGCAGCCACCACAACAGCGCGCAGCACAGCGGTAAAACCTGCTGTGAAGACTGCGGCCAAGCCTGCTGCAAAACCTGCCGCAAAACCTGCTGTAAAGCCTGTGGCAAAAGCAGCGGCACCAGCGCCTGCAAAAAATGCATCCAAAGTGCCCGCTGCGTCGACAAAAAAACCCCTTGCCGCCAACAAGGCCGCGCCCGTCGCACTGGCAAAGACACCCGTTAAAGCCATTACCAAACCCAGCGCAACCTCTGCACCCAAGGCGGCTCCTGCGGCAAAACCGGCCCCCAAAGCGGCCAGCGTACCGCCCAAAGCGGCCCCCACAACGGCAAAGGCCGCACCTGTGCCCGCTGCGGCTCCCATCGTGCACGCCAGCGGCATCATCAAAGCCGTGCGGCCCTCGTCGCGGCTGGTGCAAATCACCGTCCCGTCAATGGCGCAGAGCGTGGCCTCCACTGCAGCGAAATCCTCATTTCTGCCGACCGACATCCGCGACGAACTGCACCCCTTGGTACCGCACGCCATCAAAAAAGATCCCAAATTGGCTGGCAACTGGAAAAAGAAGGCACCTGGCGAGCTGAGCGACGACGAACTGATCGCAATGCCAGACTCCGAGTACATGAATGATGTGCAGATGGCGGCGTTCCGACTCAAGCTGGTTGCCCTGAAAGCCGGCATCCTGAGTAACGCCGGCGAAACCACCGAGCACCTGCGCGAAGACACCTCGGTCATGCCCGATCCCGCCGACCGGGCGACTATCGAAGAGGAGCACGCGCTGGAGCTGCGCACGCGGGACCGTGAACGCAAGCTTTTGAAAAAAATCGAGCAGGCCATCAGCCGTATCGATGCCAATGAATACGGCTACTGTGATGAAACCGGTGAACCGATAGGCGTGGGCCGTCTGCTGGCCCGTCCCACCGCCACGCTGTCGCTGGAAGCCCAGCAGCGGCGTGAGCTCAAGCAGAAGATGTTTGGCGACTGAACCGGGCAAACACCGGACTGCAGAGGCTGACGCTGGTTCTGCAAGCCCCCAATGCCCCGGCAAGCAGCCGTGACCGACATCCACCAGATCCGCAAAGCCGAACTGGCGCGCTTGCGGGCCGCGCAGGCCCAGCCCGCGCACGCGGCGACCGGAGAGCCGAAAGCGGCGCTGGCCCCGGTCGGCGTGTCCGAGCGCAACCGGGCTGCCATTCTGGCCAAGATCGATGCGATCGAAGCGCAGATGCGGGCGCAATGGGCCGCGCCCGACCCCGGCAACCCGCTTAAACCTTGAACAATTTGGCGCCCTGGCGACGGTAGTCGCGCGGGGTCATGCCCTTGATGTCCAGAAACCGGCGGTTGAAATTCGCCAGGTTGTGGAATCCGACTTCAAAAGCGATGTTGGTGATTTGCTGGTCGGACGTGGTCAGCAGCTGGCAGGCCCGGTTGATGCGCACGTGGTTGACAAAATCGGTGAAGGTGTTGCCGGTGGCGCGGCGGAAAAAGCGGGAGAACCGGCTCTCACTCATGCCGAACTCCTCGGCCAGATCGGAGGCCGACAGGTTCTCGCCGAATTGCCCGGTGATACGGCCCAGAATCGCGTTGATCTGGTCCAGCTGGGCATCGTTGTCCACGCTTTGGATTTGCGCCGTGGAGAGCAGGCGGTAATCGTTGCAGTGGGCCAGCTCGTACAGGAATTCACAAAACACCGCAAAGCGCGCCAGCCCCTGCGACGCCTTGATGCGTTGCCAATAGCCCTGCGCTTTGGTACCCAGGTCAAAGAATTCAATACCGTGGCGCGCCCGCTCCAACAAGGGCAAGGCGCTGCGCAGTTCGGGTATGGCGCGGCTGCTCTGCGCAATCGGATCGTGCGGAAACTGGATCACCAGATCGCGCTGCGCAACGCCACCGTCCGGCAAATCCATGCTGATCCAGTTATGCGGCAAACGCGGCCCGGTCAGCACCAGGTGGCCGGGCTGGAACTGGCCTATCCAGTCGCCCACAAACGCCTTGCCCGAGGTGGCGGTAATCAGGTGCAGCTCGTATTCGTCGTGGTAATGCCAGCGCGCCAGCGGGGTGGGGAAGCCGTGTGCCAGACAGCGCACGATGCCGACCTCCTCGGGCCGCTCATAGCCCAGTTCGGGCGAGCGCACATAGTCGTGCTCAAGCTCGGGACTGAGTTGGCGAAGCTTTGCAGGCATAGGAGGCCAGCTTATGACATCACGCTTCCGCCATCCACGTTCAGGGTCTGGGCCGTGATGTAGGACGCCTCATCACTGGCCAAGAATACGGCGGCACCGCAAATGTCTGTAGGGTTGCCCATATGGCCCAGCGGCACGGCCAGGCCCACGCGCTTTTTCTTCTCGCCAATCGGCAGGTTTTCGTACCTGGCAAACAGACCGTCCACATGCGCCCACATCGGCGTGTTGATCACGCCCGGCGCGATGCCGTTGACGCGGATGGCGTGGGGTGCCATGGCCAGCGCAGCGCTTTGCGTGTAGCTGATGATGGCGGCCTTGGTGGCGCAGTAGTGCGAGACCAGCGCCTCGCCCCGCCGACCCGCCTGGCTGGCCATATTGATCACGCTGCCGCCCTTCACACCGTGGGCCACCATATGGGCCAGCACTTTTTGCATGGCGAAGAACGCACCTTTGACGTTGACCGCAAACAGCTTGTCATACATGGCCTCGTCGCTTTGCAACAGCGGAGCCATGTCAAAAATCGCGGCATTGTTGAACAGCGTGGTCACCGGGCCAAAGCGGGCGTGGGCAGCGGTAACCAGGGCATCGATGGCATCCATGCGGCGCACATCGGTGGGCACATAGGCCAGTGCATCGGGGTGCTGCGCCATCAGTGCGGCCAGCTCAGGCGTGGCTTGCGCGCCCACATCGGCGACTGTGCAACGCGCGCCCTGCTCCAGATAGGCTCGCGCAACAGCCAAACCAATACCGCCTGCAGCACCGGTGAGGATGGCGTGTTTGTCTTTCAAACGCTGGCTCATGGGGAAGTCCTTTTCATGAATTGTTCAACGCGCCGGTACGCATGCTCCATGGCCTGGCGCAAGCGGGCATCACCCGCCAGCGGGCCCCACAGGGTCGGGTCGGCGCAAAAAGCCGTGATGGGGTCGGCACTGGCGCAGATGGCATGGGCCACTGCCGGATCCATGGCCTGGTCCTGGTAGGTGTAGGCAATCGCACCTGCATGCCAGCGCTGCAAATACGCCAGGAACAGCGCGGGCAGCATGGCCACGCTGGCAATGCTCTCCCCGCGTGCCAGGCGCTCACGGATGGTGGGCGCGATAAAGCCGGGGATCTTGGAAAAGCCGTCCATGGCGACACGCTGGTTGGTATCGGCAATCGCAGGGTTGGCAAAGCGGTCCAGCACCACATCGCGGTACTGCGCCAGGTTGACGGGGCTGGGGTGCTCGGGCGTATCGAGGACGGGGATCACGTCATCGGTCACGTAGTCGAAAGCAAGCTGGCGGATCTGCGCGTCGTGCGTGCCTTCGTGGATATAGGTGTAGCCGACCAAAGTCCCGGCCCAGGCAATGCAGCTGTGGCTGGCATTCAGCAGGCGGATTTTGGCCTCTTCATAGGCCTGGACAGACGCCACCATTTCCACCCCGACCTGCTCCCAGGCCGGACGCCCGCCGATGAACTTGTCCTCAATCACCCATTGGATAAAGCGCTCGCCCATCAAAGCCGCCGGGTCGTCCACGCCGGTTGCGGCGGCGACCCGCTCGCGCACGGCGGGTGTGGGGCGCGGCGTGATGCGGTCCACCATGGCGTTGGGGCTGGATGTGTGCTGGGCCACCCAGTCGCGCAGCGGTGCATCGCCCAGCAGTTCGATGAACTGCAGCAAACCGGCGCAGGCGCGCTCACCGTTGTGGCGCAGGTTGTCGCAGTTGAGCAGGGTCAGCGGCCCGGCACCGCTGCGCATACGGGCACGCAAGATCGCAACCAATGCGCCATAAATCGTGCTGCCCGGCCGACCGGCGCGGGCCGCATCCAAGTCGCTTTGCAGATCCGCAAAGCCCAGATCCAGGCGGTCTTTGCTGTCCAGGTAGTAGCCGGCTTCGGTGACCGTGAAAGAGATGATGCGGGTGCTGTCCTGCGCGCCCAAGGCAACCAGACCGCTGAGCTCGGCGTCCCATGGAATCACGCGGCCAATCGACTGGATGCGGGTGTAGCTGCGCGCGCCCTGCGGCGTGACGGTCTCCAGCGTGTAGGCCCCTTTGCTGGCCACCAGCGCGGCGATGGTGTCCTGCATGTCCGGGCGGATGTTGCCGCCCGCCAGCACCCAGCGGTGGTCACCGCTGAGCTGGAGTTGGTGCAGATAAACGGCTTGGTGGGCGCGGTGGAAGGAACCCAGCCCCAGGTGGAGCATGGTCAAAGGTGTGGCGGTGGCTGGCATGGTGGCAAATATCAATGGGAAGGGGTGCGACCCACGCGGCTGATGCGGCCCTGGGCGTCAAAGAGATGGGCGGCATCGGCGTCGATGGCAATCCCGGCGCTCTCATGCACCCGCAGGGCGCTGCGGGTGTTCTGGCGAACCACCAACTGCACACCGGCAGGGGTGCTTAGATAGACCAGGGTCTCGGCCCCCAAGGCCTCAATCAGCTCGACCCGGGCCTGCAGCTGCCGGCCGCCGGGCGCGCACAGTTGCAGGTGCTCGGGCCGCAGTCCGATAGCGCCACCTGTGGGCACGGCCAGGCCGGTGGCCTGCACCAGCTCTGCAGCTTGCGGGGCGCTGACGATGTTCATTTGCGGCGTGCCGATGAACTGCGCGACAAATTGATTGGCTGGGCGGTCGTACAACTCCAAGGGCGTGCCAACCTGCTCAATCCGGCCATCGCGCAAGACCACCACCCGGTCGGCCAGGGTCATGGCCTCGACCTGGTCGTGCGTCACGTAAACAGTGGTCGCACCCAGATCCCGGTGCAGTTTGGCAATCTCGATGCGGGTCTGGCCGCGCAAGGCAGCGTCCAGATTGGACAGGGGCTCGTCAAATAAAAACACCTTGGGCGCACGCACGATGGCGCGCCCGATAGCGACCCGCTGGCGCTGGCCGCCCGAGAGTTCTTTGGGGGTGCGCTGCAGGTACTGCGTCAGATTCAAAATTTGCGCGGCGCGCTCCACCTTCTGGCGGATCTGGTCTTGCGGTACTTTGGCCAGCTTGAGGGCGAAGCTCATGTTCTCAAATACGCTCATGTGCGGATACAGGGCATAGCTTTGGAACACCATGGCCAGATCACGCTGGCTTGAGGGCGCATCCGTGATGTCGCGGCCATCCAACGCAATGCTCCCGGCGTCGGTTTGCTCCAGCCCGGCGATCAGACGCAACAGGGTCGATTTGCCGCAGCCTGAAGGCCCTACAAACACCACAAATTCGCCACGCTGAATTTCCAGGTCTATACCCTGGATCACGCGCAGCGCGCCGAACATTTTTTCTATGCCGCGCAGTTGGAGGTAAGACATGGCTGGACTTCAATCGAGAGATAAATAGGAGGCACGATTCACTTGACCGCACCAAAGGTCAGCCCTTGCACGAGCTGCTTCTGGCTGAACCAGCCGAAGACGACGATGGGTGCAATCGCCATCAGCGATGCAGCAGACAGCTTGGCCCAAAACAGGCCTTCGGGGCTGGAGTAACTGGCAATCAAGGTGGCCAAAGTACCGGCTTTGGCCGAACTCAGGTTCAGGCTCCAGAAGGCCTCATTCCAGCTCAACACCAAGCACAGCAAGCCGGTTGAGGCCAAGCCACCCAAGGCCAACGGCATGGTCACGCGGTAAAACTCCTGCCAGAGATTGGCGCCGTCCATACGCGCGGCTTCCAGGATTTCATGCGGAATATCCTTGAAGTGCGAGTACAGCATCCAGACCATGATGGGCAGGTTGGACAGCATGAAGATGATGATCAGGCCGGTGCGGGTGTCGAGCAGTCCGGCCTGCTGGGCCAGCACATAAATCGGCACCAAAGCGCCCACGGCAGGCATCATCTTGGTGGAGAGCATCCACATCAAGATGTTTTTCGTATGGCGGCCTTTAAAAAAGGCCATGGAATACGCAGCCGGGGCGGCAATCAACAAACCGACCACCGTGGAGACCACGCTGGTCATCAGCGAATTGCGGGCGTAGAGCAGGTAATCGCTGCGCTCCTGCACTTCGCGGAAATTGTCCAAGGTGGGCGTGAACCACAGCAACGAGGGCACGGCAATCGCCTGCAACTCCGTCTTGAAGGCCGTCATGATCAGCCAGGCCAAGGGAAAGAACAGCAACAAAGTGACCAGCCAGGCGATCAGCGTGCGCAGGATCAAAGCGGGGGGATATTTGGAACGTGTGGCCATGCTCAGGTATCCAGATTACGACCGACCATGCGGATCAAAAAGGCCGCTGCAATATTGGCCAGCACCACAGCAAACAAAGCGCCCGCCGATGCCACCCCGGCATCAAAATTCAGCAAGGCCTGCTTGAAGATCAGGAAAGCCACGTTGGTACTGGCGTCACCCGGCCCGCCGCCGGTCGTGGTAAAAATTTCGGCAAACACACTGAGCAGAAAAATCATCTCAATCATCACCACCACGGCAATCGAGCGGCCCAGATGCGGGAGGTAGAGATAGCGCAGTTGCTGCAAATAGGTGGCACCGTCCATGCGCGCGGCCTCCAATTGTTCGCGGTTCATGCTTTGCAGCGCAGTCATGAAAATCAGGGTGGCAAAAGGCAGCCATTGCCAGGCCACCATGATGACAATCGAGCCCAGCGGAAAGTCGCTCAGCCACTCCACCGGCGTCGCGCCGAAAAAATGCCACCCCTGCGCCAGCGCGCCGTAAATGGGGTGCATCATCATGTGCTTCCACAGCAATGCATTGACGGTGGGCATGACAAAAAATGGGGAGATCAACAACAGGCGCACCACTGCGCGCCCGGGGAAAGCCTCGTCAATCAACAGCGCCAAAGCGCCGCCCAGAAAGACCGTGATCAGGATCACGCTACCCAGCAGCACGACGGTGTTGAGCACCGCCACAGAAAACGAGGGGTCGGTGAGGAAATATTCGAAGTTCTCGAAACCGATAAATCCGGTCTGGTCCGGCTGCATCAGGTTGTAGCGGATGACAGAGAAATACACCGACATCAGCAAGGGCACCAGCATCCACAGCAGCAGCGTGGCGACGGCAGGCGTCAGCAACAAGCGGGGCAGCAGGCGGTTCATGGGATGCGGGGGGAAAAGATAAGGCGTGGCAGGGAACATGCCGGCACGTGGGTGCCGACATGGCGCAATCCGGACGGTCACCCGCAAAGGTGGCCGCCCGGTCGCTAGGGCTTACTTGTAGTAGCCGCCTTTTTTCATTTCGCGGTCGGCTGCGACTTGCGATGCCTTCAGTGCTGCATCGACCGTGGACTTGCCAGCCAGTGCCGCACTCATTTGCTGGCCCACAGCGATACCGATAGCCTGGAACTCCGGAATAGCCGCGAACTGCACGCCCACGTACGGTGACTTGGGCAAGGTGCTGTCGTTGGGGTTGGCCGAGTCAATCGCGGCTTTCTCCGCAGCGGCAAAGACAGCCGCTTTCTGGAACTCAGGGTTGGCATAGGTCGACTTGCGGGTGCCGGTCGGAACGCGGGCCCAGCCATTGGTTTTGGCCACCAGGTTGATGTAGTCCTTGGAGGTCGCCCAGCTCACGAACTTCTGCGCCGCATCGGCGTTTTTGGTTCCGGCAGGGATGGCCAGCGCCCAGGCCCACAGCCAGTTCGCGCCTTTTTGCGTCACGCTGTACGGGCCTTGTGCGAAGGCCACTTTGTCAGCCACTTTGGACTGCTTGGGGTCGGTAATGAAAGAGGCCGCGATGGTCGCGTCAATCCACATACCGCACTTACCTTCGTTGTACAGCGCCAGGATTTCGTTGAAGCTGTTGGCCGAGGAGCCGGGGGGGCCGTACTTGGTCAGCAGGTCCACGTAGAAGGTAACGGCTTCTTTCCAAGGCTTGGACTCCAGCTGGGGCTTCCAGGACATGTCGAACCACTGCGCGCCAAAGCTGTTGGCCATGGTGGACAGGAAAGCCATGTTGTCGCCCCAGCCCGGCTTGCCACGCAGGCAGATGCCGTATACGCCGTTTTTCGGATCGTGGATCTTGGCTGCCGCGTCGCGCACGTCGTTCCAGGTGGGACGGTCGGCGAACTTGATGCCAGCCTTGTCAGTCAGGTCTTTGCGGTACATCAGCATGGAGCTTTCGCCGTAGAAGGGGGCGGCGTACATCTTGCCGTCCACGCTCAGGCCGTTGCGCATGGCGGGCAGGATGTCATCGGCGTCATAGCTGGCGTCGCCCTTGAGCTCGGTCAACCAGCCTTTTTTGCCCCAGATGGGCGTCTCGTACATGCCGATGGTCATCACGTCGAACTGGCCGCCTTTGGTGGCGATGTCGGTGGTCACGCGCTGGCGCAGCACGCCTTCTTCCAGGGTCACCCATTTGAGGGTGATGCCGGGGTTGGCCGCTTCGAAGTTTTTGCTCAGCTTTTCCATTTCGATCATGTGGCCGTTGTTCACGGTGGCAATGACCAATTCGACGGCGCTGGCCGATGTGCCCCAGAGCGAGGCCACCAAGGTTGCCGCGAGGGCAAGGCGGGATTTCGATTTCATACACAGTCTCCTGATAAGTTAGGTTTGCTATGGCGTGTTCAACGCTCGTTCGCAGGCAGCATTGACAGACTGAAGATAGCCACAGCCGGGCACCAAAGTGGTACTCAAGGCCCCAATTTAGGTACTAAATTTCTTCAATTACCTAGGATTTACACCTAGAGGTACGGTTTCGTATGCAAAAGTCGACTCAGGGCTTAGAAGCGGAAACCGCCGTGGCCCGCGGGCCCAAGACACCGGTCGGAGCGGCCACCCCTCCAAGCGCTGGTCCTGCTCAAAAAAATTAAAACCCGCAAAGTATTTGAAGTATCACCTTCATAGTGACCGCTAAGTACTTCATTTAGATAACAATTTTGGCAGTTATTTTCTCACGAACACGATCTAAGTCATTGATTTGATTGGGATTTTTTACAGCCCGCAGGCTTGCAAGCCGTCAAATTGCTGGTACAGTGGTAAAAAATCGCATTTCGTGGGAAAAATTCCCGTGAAAGCGGATTTACGTGGTTGGATTGACAAAACAGGTCGTGCGCAGTGTTCCAAGGTGCTTCATCACTCAGTCTCGATAACAAGGGGCGGCTCTCGGTGCCGACCCGGCATCGTGACGTGCTGGCGGCAGTCGCATCGGGGCAACTCACCATCACCCGCCACCCGCACGGCTGCCTGATGGTGTTTCCCCGCCCGGCCTGGGAACAGTTCCGCCAGCGCATCGTTGAATTGCCCATGGCCGCTCAGTGGTGGAAGCGCATCTTGTTGGGCAACGCCATGGACGTGGAGATCGACGGTACCGGCCGCGTGCTGGTCTCGCCCGAGTTGCGCGCCGCGGCCAAGCTGGACAAGGAAACCGTATTGCTGGGCATGGGCAATCACTTTGAGCTCTGGGACAAGGCCACGTACGAAGCCCAAGAAGCCCAGGCCATGCAGGGCGACATGCCTGACGTCTTCAAAGATTTCTCTTTCTGATGGAAGCAGCCGTGCAGCCCGCACCTGCGCACACCACGGTGTTGCTGCACGAGGCCGTTGATGCCTTGCTGGGTGAGGGCGCCGGGCCGCTGGCCTGCTATGTGGACGCCACCTACGGGCGCGGCGGCCACTCCACCCTGCTGCTGCAACGCCTACCCGCCGACGCCACGCTGATTGCCTTCGACCGCGACCCGGAGGCAGTAGCCCACGCGCAGTCGGTGCAGGACACCCGTTTTTCGATCCGCCAGCAGCCTTTTTCCGACATCGGAACGCTGCCAGCCAGCAGTCTGGATGGCGTGCTGATGGACTTGGGCGTGAGCTCCCCCCAGATCGACAGCGCACAGCGCGGTTTCAGCTTCCGCTTTGACGGCCCGCTGGATATGCGCATGGACACCACGCGCGGCCAAAGCGTGGCGCAGTGGCTGCAAGAGGCCGACGTACAAACCCTGACGGAGGTGATTCGTGACTATGGCGAGGAGCGGTTTGCTGGCGCGATTGCAAAAGCAATTGTGGCGCGCCGCACAGAGCACGGGCCCATCACCCGCACCACGGAACTGGCCACGCTCGTGGCTGCTGCGGTCAAAACCCGTGAAAAAGGCCAAAACCCGGCTACCCGCACCTTTCAGGCACTGCGGATTTTCATTAACGCCGAGCTGGACGAGCTCACGCAAGGCCTGAGCGCGGCGCTGCGCCTGCTCAAACCGGGGGGCCGTTTGGTCGTGATCAGCTTCCACTCGCTGGAAGACCGCATCGTCAAGCAATTCATTGCCGAGCACGCGCGCGAGGTGTACGACCGCCGCACCCCTTTCGCAGCACCCAAGACCATGGCCTTGAAAGCGCTGGGGCGGATCAAGCCCTGCGCGTCGGAGATAGCGGCCAACCCGCGTGCACGCAGCGCCGTCATGCGGGTGGCACAGCGCCTGCCACGTGGCGCAGAGGCGGTGGCCGCATGACCCGTATCAATACCCTGCTGATACTGGCCCTGGTAGCCACTGCCATTTATCTGGTGCGGGTGCAGTACGAATCGCGGCGGCTGTTTTCCGAACTCGACAAAGCCCACTCTCAGGCCCGCCGCCTGGCCATGGATGTGGAGCGGCTGGAAGTGGAAAAACGCGCCCAGGCCAGCCCCGGACGGGTCGAGCGGCTGGCGCGCGAAAAGCTGGAGATGCGCCAGCCAACGCCAGCGATCACCACCTATATGAGCTACCCCAACCCCACGCCAGCCCAGTCCGCCAAAGCGGGTACACCATGAGCCGCAGCATCCAGTACACCTCCAGCCCCTTGCTGGCCAGCCGCACACCGGTGTGGCGCAGTAAGTTTGTGGTTGCCATGATTGCGCTGGGCTTTACCGGATTGGGTGCGCGCGCTGCCTACATCCAAATTTTCAATAACGACTTTTTCCAGCACCAGGGCGTGGTGCGCTTCGCGCGCACGATTGAGCTGCCAGCCAACCGGGGGCGGGTGCTGGACCGCAATGGCCTGATCCTGGCCTCCAGCGTGCCCGCAGCCAGCATCTGGGCGATTCCCGAAGACGTGGACATGACGCCTGCCCAGGGGCAGCAACTTGCCAAGCTACTGGATATGCGCGTGAGCGACTTGAGCAAAAAGCTGGCCGACGAAGACAAAACCTTTGTCTGGGTCAAACGCCAAGTCGATACCGAGACCGCCAAAGCCATCAGCGCCCTGGAAATCAAAGGCATTCACCAAAGCGCGGACTACCTGCGGCAGTACCCGGAGGGCGAATCGGCGGCCCACATCGTTGGCTTCACCAACGTGGAAGACAAAGGCCAGGAAGGCGTGGAACTGTTCTTGAACCGCGCACTCACGGGTAAGTCGGGCTTGCGCCATGTCATCAAAGACGGGCGGGGCCGGGTGGTTGAAGACGTGGGTGCAGTCGTGCCGCCGCTGCCAGGTGAAGACGTACAACTCAGCATCGACAGCAAGATCCAGTTTTTCGCCTACCAAAAACTCAAAGAAGCCGTGGTCAACAACCGCGCCCATGCGGGCAGCGTGGTGGTGCTCGACGCGAGTACCGGCGAATTGCTGGCCATGGCCAACTACCCCAGCTACAACCCGCAAAAGCGCGCCAATCTCAGCGGCGAGCAACTGCGCAACCGGGCGCTCACCGACACCTTTGAGCCGGGTTCGGTCATGAAGCCCTTCACCATCGGCATTGGCTTGGAGACCGGGCGTGTCAAGCCCGAGACCATCATCGACACGGCCCCCGGATCGGTGTCCATCACCGGCGTAACCATCCGCGACGCCCACCCGCACGGGGCCTTGAGCGTGGAGCAAATCATCCAGGTTTCCAGCAACGTGGGCACCACCAAAATTGCCATGCAATTGCAGCCCAGCGAGATGTGGACCACCTTCGCCGCAGCCGGCTTTGGTGAACGCCCCAACATCGAGTTCAAAGGCGCGGTTTCCGGGCGCTTGCGGCCCTACAAAACCTGGCGTCCGATTGAACAGGCGACGGCGTCCTACGGCTACGGCTTATCGGCCTCCCTATTCCAGATGGTGCGTTCCTACACGGTGTTTTCCCACGACGGCCAAATCATCCCGGCGACCTTGATCAAATCCGAGAACCCGGCAGTGGGCGCGCCGGTTTTCTCGGCCGAGACCGCAGCCAAAATCCGCAAAATGCTGCATATGGCCGCAGGCCCCGGCGGCACCGGCCCCAAGGCGCAGACCATTGGGTACTCCGTGGGCGGCAAGTCCGGCACGGCCTACAAGCAAATTGGCAAGGGCTACGGCAGCGACGGCAACCGCAAATACCGCAGCTGGTTCGTTGGCATGGCGCCCATCGACAAGCCCCGCATCATCGTCGGCGTGATGCTTGATGAGCCCAGCGCAGGCCGCTACTTCGGCGGCGAAGTGGCCGCTCCTGTTTTCAGCGAATTGGTGCAGCACAGCCTGCGCATCATGGGCGTGCAGCCCGACATTTCCGTGCGCCCGCAAATCGTTGCCGCCGCCGAGGACGAGAGTTTTTGATGCTGCGTGTCCACACCCCCACCGAGGCCCTGGCCTGGTTGCAGGCCCGCGTGAACGGCACCCTGGTCAGCGACAGCCGGGCGGTGCGTGCGGGTGACGGCTTCATCGCCTGGCCCGGTGCCGCTGCCGATGCACGCCGCCATGTGGCCGACGCGGTGCAGCGTGGTGCAAGGGCCTGCCTGGTGGACGCGCAGGGCCTGCAAGACTGGGATTTCGGCAACGCGCCGGTGGCAGCCTTGGACAATTTGCAGGCCCATGTCGGCGCCCTGGCCGCAGCGTTTTTCGGACCAGCTGGCGCCGAATTGCCTGTGTTTGCCATCACCGGAACCAACGGAAAAACATCGAGCGCGTGGTGGCTTGCGCAGGCCCTGGCCGCCACAGTGCATACACCCGGCCTGGACCGCGCCGGCTTCATCGGAACCCTGGGCTGTGGCCTGATTGGGCACGGCGTGCATGCTGACGCCAGCGCCTTGCGCGCCACCGGCCTGACCACGCCCGACCCCGTAACGCTGCAAGCCGCCGTACAGGCCTTCGCCCTCGCAGGCGCGCCAGGCTGCGCCATTGAAGCCTCGTCCATCGGACTGCAAGAACACCGCCTGGACGGGCTGACCATACGCTGCGCCCTCTTCACCAATTTCAGCCAGGACCACCTCGACTACCACGGCAGCATGGAAGCCTACTGGGCCGCCAAGCGGGCGCTCTTCAGCTGGCCCGGCTTGCGCAGCGCCGTGGTCTGTGTCGACGGCGCGCATGGCGCACGGCTGGCGGAGGAACTCGCAAGTGGGGGGCTTGACCTGTGGACCTGTTCCACCGAACACCCCGCGCGCCTGCAAGCCTGCGCGATCCGCAGCACGGGCGCCGGCGTGGCGTTCGAGGTGCAGGAGTCCGGCGTACGCCACACCGTCTTCAGCGCCGTACCCGGTCATTACAACGTGGCCAATCTGCTGGGCGTTATCGCCGCCCTGCGCAGCCACGGCATCCCTTTGGCGCAGGCTGCGGCGGCTTGCAGCGCTTTGCAGGCCCCGCCCGGACGCATGGAGCCGGTCGCAGTAGCCGGTGCCAACCCCCTGGTGCTGGTCGACTACGCCCACACGCCCGATGGTCTGTCGCAGGCGCTGGCCGCGCTGCGTCCGCTGGCAGTGGCACGCGGCGGACAGCTTTGGTGCGTGGTGGGTTGTGGCGGCGACCGCGATCCGGGCAAACGCCCGCTGATGGGTGCATCCGCCGTCCAGGGTGCCGACCGGGTGGTCTTCACCAGCGACAACCCGCGCAGCGAAGACCCGGCAGCCATCCTCGCGCAGATCGTCGCGCCATTGCCACCAGGCCCAGTCTGGCAGGTGCAGGCCGACCGCGCGCAGGCCATCGCCGATGCGGTGCTGCAAGCCCATGACCGCGACCTGGTGCTGATTGCGGGCAAGGGCCACGAAACCAGCCAGGAAGTGGCAGGGCAGCGCCATCCCTTCGACGACCGCGCCCATGCCCGCGCAGCCCTGCAAGCCCGCGCGGCCACGCGCATGACGCTGGGGCATCTGGCATCCTTAATTCCGCACAGCCAGCTGCATGCCAACCCGGCCAGCCCCTGGCTGCGCGTGCACAGCGACAGCCGCAGCACCCGCACGGGTGATGTCTTCGTGGCCTTGCGCGGTGAAAAATTTGATGCCAACGCCTTCCTGCCGCAGGCGGTGGCACAGGGTGCGGTCGCCGTGGTCTGCCACCCGCAGGACCCGGCCATTGAGGCGGGTACGCTGCCGCGCATCGAAGTGCCCGATACCCAAGCAGCGCTGAGCGCACTCGGGCAAGCCTGGCGCGCGCAATGGCACCTGCCTTTGATCGCCGTGACCGGCAGCAACGGCAAGACCACCGTCACGCAAATGCTTGCCGCCATCCTCCATGCCCACGCGCCGGACGGCGCGGCCCTGGCCACCCAGGGCAATTTGAACAACCACATCGGCGTGCCACTGACCGTACTGCGCCTGCGCAGCGAACACCGCATCGCTGTGGTCGAACTCGGCATGAACCATCCGGGTGAAATCGCCCAGCTCAGCGCGGTTGCGCAGCCCACCGTGGCGCTGGTGAACAACGCCCAGCGCGAACACCTGGAATTCATGCACACCGTGGACGCGGTTGCCGCAGAAAACGGCGCGGTCATCAGCGCCCTGCCCGCCACAGGCGTGGCCGTTTTTCCGGGCGACGATGCCTACACGGCGCTGTGGCGCGGATTGGCAGGCGGGCGGCGCACCGTGACTTTCAGCGACACGCAACGCGTGGCTGCAGCGGATCTGGAGTGTGTGCAGCTGGTCGACGCGCAATGGCAATCCGGTCACTGGCGGGTGCGCGCAGAGGCCACGGTGGCCGGGCAGCGCGAGGCCTTGCAATTTGCGCTGCACATTGCCGGACGCCACAACGTGCGTAACGCCTTGGCCGCCGCTGCCTGTGCGCTGGCGGCTGGTGTGCCCGCAAGCACGGTGGGTGCGGGCTTGTCGGCCTTTGTGCCGGTGCAAGGCCGCTCGCGCGCCGTGGGGCTGGTATATGCCGGGCGCAGCATCACGCTGGTAGACGACAGCTACAACGCCAACCCGGATTCGGTGCGTGCCGCCATCGATGTGCTGGCCGTCCTGCCCGGCCCAAGGCTGCTGGTGCTGGGCGATATGGGCGAAGTCGGTGACCAAGGCCCCGCTTTCCACGCAGAGGCCGGCGCGTATGCCGCTGCCCGGGGCATCGAATCTGTCTTGCTCACGGGCAGTTTGAGCCGCCACGCACAGGCTGCGGCACCCGGCGCGCAGCACATCGACGGCATGGCAGATGTCTGCGCCGCCGCCGTGGCGCAGCTGCCGCAGATGGCCAGCGTGCTGGTCAAAGGCTCGCGCTTTATGCGCATGGAACAGGTCGTTGCGGCACTGACCCAGGCTTGTGAGGCCCAGGCAACGGAGCCTCTGGCCCAAGGAGAAGCGGCATGCTGCTAAGCCTGGCGCAATGGCTGCAAGCCATGTCCCCGGAGTACGGCATCTTCCGGGTGTTTCAGTACATCACCCTGCGCGCAGTGATGGCGGCAGTGACGGCTCTGGTTATCGGTCTGGCCGCAGGCCCGGCCGTGATCCGGCGTTTGACTGCTTTGAAAATCGGCCAGCCCGTGCGCGGCTACGGCATGGAAACCCATTTGAGCAAGAGCGGCACACCCACCATGGGCGGGGTACTGGTCCTGATCTCGATTGCCCTGTCCACCCTGCTGTGGGCAGACCTGAGCAACCGTTTTGTCTGGATTGTGCTGATTGTGACCATTGGCTTCGGGGCCATAGGCTGGGTCGACGACTGGCGCAAAGTCGTGCGCAAAGACCCTGAAGGCATGCGCTCGCGTGAAAAATATTTCTGGCAGTCGGTCATCGGGTTGGTGGCGGCCATAGGCCTGGTGTTCAGCGTGTCCGAGAACTCCAACCAGCGCGTATGGGAGTTGTTCAGCATGTGGGTGAGTTCCGGCTTTGACGTCAGCCTGCCGCCTAAGGCCGGCCTGCTGCTGCCGTTTTTCAAAGAGGTGAGCTACCCGCTGGGTGTGCTGGGTTTTGTGATCCTGACCTATCTGGTGATTGTGGGATCCAGCAACGCCGTGAACCTGACCGACGGACTGGACGGACTGGCCATCATGCCGGTGGTCATGGTGGCCTCGGCGCTGGGTGTTTTTGCCTACGTGACCGGCAGCGCGGTCTACTCCAAGTACCTGTTTTTCCCGCACATCACCGGCGCGGGTGAGCTGCTGATTTTTTGCGCCGCTATCGCCGGCTCCGGTCTGGCCTTTTTGTGGTTCAACACCCACCCGGCACAGGTCTTTATGGGTGACGTGGGGGCGCTCTCGCTCGGTGCGGCGCTCGGCACGGTGGCCGTGATCGTGCGCCAGGAAATCGTGCTGGCGGTGATGGGCGGCGTGTTCGTGGTCGAAGCCCTTTCGGTGATGCTGCAGGTGGGCTACTTCAAGTACTCCAAGCGCCGCTTCGGCGAAGGCCGGCGTTTGCTCAAAATGGCGCCGCTGCACCACCACTTTGAAAAATCCGGATGGCGCGAAACCCAGGTGGTGGTGCGCTTCTGGATCATCACCATGTTGCTGTGCCTGCTGGGCCTGTCAACCTTGAAGCTGCGCTAAACCATGGACTCTCTGCGCGACCAGCATGTTTTGATTCTCGGCCTGGGTGCCTCCGGCCTGGCCATGGCGCGCTGGTGCGCGCGTGCGGGTGCGCGGGTCAGCGTCTTGGACAACCGCGCCGTGCCGCCGCAAGCACAGGCCCTGCAGGCTGCCGTGCCACAAGCGCGCCTGCTGCACGGCAGCTTCTCGGCCGATGTGGTGCAGGGCAGCGACATCCGCGCGGTCTTTGTCAGCCCCGGCTTGGCACCGGTGGCGACTGCCGCGTTGACCGATGCCGCACGCGCACAGGGTTTGTGGGTAGGTGGCGAACTCAGCCTCTTCGCCCAGGGCTTGGCCGATCTGCAAGCCCACACCGGCTACGCGCCCCGCGTGCTGGCTGTCACCGGAACCAACGGCAAAACCACCGTCACTGCGCTCACCGGGCAGTTGGTCACGCGTGCCGGGAAAAGCGTGGCGGTGGCCGGCAATATCGGGCCGACCTTGCTCGACACGCTGGCGCAGGCCCTGGATGCACAGAGCTTGCCCGAGGTCTGGGTGCTGGAACTCTCCAGCTTCCAGCTCCACAGCAGTGGCAACTTCGAGCCCACCGCAGCCGTGGTGCTCAACCTGAGCCAGGACCATCTGGACTGGCACAGCGACATGGACGACTACGCCACTGCGAAGGCCCGCATTTTTGGTGCGCAGGCGTCCATGGTGCTCAACCGCGACGACGCAGCGGTGATGCGCATGGCGCCACCGCCCGCAGCCAAGCCCAAAGCGGCGCGTCCAGGCAGCACCACGACCGTCCCGGCTGTGCCCCGCACCGTGCTGCGCTTCGGCAGCGATCTGCCCACCCGCGCAGGCGACTTCGGCTTGGAGGACGTGAACGGCCTCAGCTGGCTGGTGCGGGCCGTGGGTTCCGGCGAAAAAGCCGCCCGTGGCGAATCCGAAAGCCTGTTGATCCAACGTCTGATGCCGGCAGACGCCCTGCGCATCCGGGGCCGCCACAACGCCACCAACGCGCTGGCCGCTTTGGCCCTGGCCACGTTGGCCGACTGTCCGCTGGCACCTGTGCTCTACGGTCTGCGCGAATACCGGGGCGAGCCACACCGTATGCAGTCGGTAGCCGTGCTCGACGGGGTGGAATTTTTTGACGACAGCAAAGGCACCAACGTCGGCGCAACCGTTGCGGCGCTCACCGGCCTGGGTGCGGAGCGGCGTCTGGTGGTCATTCTGGGCGGCGATGGAAAAGGCCAGGACTTTGGCCCCCTGGCCGCACCGCTGGCAGCCTACGCCCGCAGTGTGGTGCTGATCGGGCGCGACGCCGGTCTGATCCGCCAAGCCATTGCCGCCAGCCTGGACTGCCCGATCCAGGACGCTGCCACGCTGGAACAGGCCGTGACGCTTGCAGCGCAGACGGCCATGGCGGGCGACGCTGTCTTGCTCTCTCCCGCCTGCGCCAGCTTTGACATGTTCAAGGACTACGCGCACCGGGCCGGCGTTTTTGTCGATGCAGTCGCAGCGCTGGCACAAACCAGCGGCACCCTGCTGGAGGCCGCCGCATGATGCAGGCCATCTCCGTACGCAATCCCTTCAAACGCTGGTTCGGCCCGCGCGAAGAACAGGTCGAAGCCTTGCCGGTACAACTCGGCGCGCGCCGCAGCGCCTATGCCCACACCCAGAGTGGCGTCAGCCCCCAAGCGACCCAAATGCACACCGTGGATATGGCGCTGATATGGGTGGTTGGCATCCTGCTGACATGGGGCCTGGTGATGGTTTATTCCGCCTCCATTGCCATGCCTGACAACCCCAAGTTCACCGGTTATGCGCACACGCATTTCCTGAGCCGGCACATTCTGTCCATTGCGGCGGCGCTGGTAGCGGCCCTTTTGGCTTTCCAGATTCCGCTGGAGAAATGGGAGCGCTGGGCACCGACTTTGTTTGTCGTCTCGCTGGTCTTGCTGGCTGCGGTGCTGGTACCCGGTCTGGGCAAGGGTGTGAACGGCGCAAAGCGCTGGATCACACTGGGACCGACCACCTTCCAGCCCTCAGAGCTGGCCAAGCTGGCTGTGCTGGTCTATGCTGCCAACTACATGGTGCGCAAGATGGAGGTGAAAGAAGACTTCGTCCGCGCGGTGATGCCGATGGCCATTGCGGTGGGCATCATGGGCGTGCTGCTGCTGTGGGAGCCCGACATGGGTGCCTTCATGGTGATCGCGGTCATTGCCATGGGCATTCTGTTTTTGGGCGGCGTGAATGTACGCATGTTTTTCTCGATCGCCGCTATTTTGCTGTTCGCCTTCAGCCTGATGATTGCGCTGAGCGAGTGGCGGCGCGAGCGGATTTTTGCCTACCTGGATCCCTGGGCCGAGAAATATGCACTGGGCAAGGGCTATCAGCTGTCGCATTCTTTGATCGCCATTGGCCGTGGTGAAATTTTTGGCGTCGGCCTGGGCGGCAGTGTGGAGAAGCTGCACTGGCTGCCCGAGGCGCATACCGACTTTTTGCTGGCGGTGATTGGCGAAGAATTGGGACTGGTGGGCGTTTGCGTGCTGATCGGCCTGTTCTTGTGGTTGACCCGCCGCATCATGCACATCGGTCGCCAGGCAATTGCGCTGGACCGGGTTTTTGCCGGTCTGGTAGCCGAGGGCGTGGCGGTCTGGATGGGCTTTCAGGCCTTCATCAACATGGGCGTGAACCTGGGCGCACTGCCCACCAAAGGCCTGACACTGCCGCTGATGAGTTATGGCGGCTCCGCCATGCTGATCAATCTGGTTGCACTGGCCATCGTGCTGCGGGTCGAGCACGAGAACCGCCGCATGATGCAAGGGGGCCGCTCATGAGCAGCGCAAGCCTGCCCCGCAGCGCGCTGGTCATGGCGGGTGGCACCGGCGGCCATATTTTTCCGGGGCTTGCAGTGGCGCAAGCCCTGCGCAGCGCTGGCTGGCAGGTGCGCTGGCTGGGAGCGCCTGACAGCATGGAGTCGCGCATCGTGCCGCCGCGCGGCTTTGCCATGGAGCTGATTGATTTCCAGGGCGTACGGGGCAAAGGCCGGCTGGCCTTGCTGGCTGCACCCTGGCGGCTGGCGCGCGCCTGCTGGCAAAGCCTGGCTTTGCTGCGCCGTCTGCGCCCGACCGTGGTAGTGGGCTTGGGTGGTTACATCAGCCTGCCTGCCGGGCTGACTGCTGCACTCTTGCGCATCCCGCTGGTGCTGCACGAGCAAAACGCTGTGGCCGGTTTGGCCAACCGGGTGCTGGCGCGCCTGGCGCAGCGCGTGTTCAGCGCCTACCCCAAGGCCTTGCCCGCGGCGCACTGGGTGGGCAACCCGCTGCGCGCGGAATTTTTGCAGCAGGCCACGCCCCAGCAGCGTTTTGCCGCACGCAGCGGCCCGCTGCGTGTGCTGGTGGTGGGCGGCAGTCTGGGCGCGCGGGCGCTCAATAACGTGGTGCCACAAGCCCTGGCCTTGATCGCGCCCGAACAGCGTCCCGTGGTCATCCACCAAAGCGGTGAAAAGCAGATTGATGAACTGCGGGCCAACTACGCTGCAGCCGGTGTTGCGGCCACGCTGACCCCCTTTATCGACAACACCGCACAAGCCTTTGCCGATGCCGATCTGGTGCTGTGCCGCGCCGGGGCCAGCACGGTGACCGAAATTGCCGCGGTCGGGGCCGCCGCTGTCTTTGTGCCCTTCCCTTTCGCCGTCGACGACCACCAGACCCATAACGCGCGCTTTTTGGTGGAAGCCGGTGGCGGCTGGCTGCTGCCCCAGCCACAGCTGACGCCCGCCTATTTGGCGCACATGCTCCAGACCCTGGACCGCAACACCCTGCTGCAACGCGCAGTGGCCGCCAAGACCATGGAAAAAACCCAGGCGACCCAGGCCATGGCTGCCGCCTGCGAGGAGCTGGCCGCATGAAACACGCGGTGCGCCACATCCACTTTGTCGGCATCGGTGGCTCGGGCATGAGCGGCATTGCCGAAGTGCTGCACAACCTGGGCTACCAGATCAGCGGCTCGGACCTCAACGACAGCGCCACGCTGCAGCGCCTGGCGGCCTTGGGCATTGCCACCTATATCGGGCACGCTGCGCAGCATGTCGACGGAGCGGATGCGGTGGTCACCTCCACCGCCGTGCAGAGCAGCAACCCGGAAGTGCTGCGCGCCCGCGAAATGTACATCCCCATCGTGCCGCGCGCCCTGATGCTGGCCGAGTTGATGCGTCTCAAACAAGGCATTGCAATTGCCGGCACCCACGGCAAAACCACCACGACCAGCCTGGTGGCCAGCGTGCTGGCGGCCGCCGGACTGGACCCGACTTTTGTGATTGGCGGACGCCTGAACAGCGCGGGAGCGAATGCGCGTCTGGGCAGTGGCGATTACATCGTGGTCGAGGCGGACGAGTCCGATGCGTCCTTTCTGAATCTGCTGCCCATCATGGCGGTGGTCACCAATATCGACGCCGACCACATGGAGACCTACGGGCACGACTTCGCCCGCCTGCAAAAAGCCTTTGTGGACTTTCTGCATCGCATGCCGTTTTACGGCACCGCCATTTTGTGCACCGACGATCCGGCGGTGCGTGCCATCGTCGACGAAGTAAGCTGCCCGATTACCAGCTATGGTTTTGACGAAGGTGCGCAGGTGCGCGCCACCCAGGTGCGCGCGGTGGGCGCACAAATGCACTTCACCGTAACCCGGCGCAACGGGGTGGTGCTGCCCGACCTGAACGTGGTGCTCAACCTGCCCGGTGAACACAATGTGCGCAACGCGCTGGCGGCCATTTGCGTGGCGGTGGAGCTCAATGTGCCGGATGCCGCGCTGCTGCAAGCCTTGGCCGAGTTCAAGGGCGTGGGGCGGCGCTTCCAGCCCTACGGCGACTGGGCGCTGCCGCAAGGCGGGCAGGTTACCGTGGTGGACGACTACGGCCACCATCCGGTGGAAATGGCCGCCACCCTGTCCGCCGCGCGCGGTGCATTTCCCGGGCGGCGGCTGGTATTGGCTTTTCAGCCGCACCGCTATACCCGCACGCGCGACTGCTTTGATGATTTCGTAGCCGTCATCGGCCAGGCCGACGCGGTGCTGCTGGCCGAGGTCTATGCCGCCGGGGAAGCGCCCATCGTCGCAGCCGACGGTCGTTCCCTGGCCCGCGCGCTGCGGGTGGCAGGCAAGGTGGAGCCGCAATTTGTGGCCGACATCACGGATTTGCCGAAGGTGGCGCTGGCCAGTGCGCGCGACGGTGATGTGATTCTGTGCATGGGCGCGGGCAGCATTGGCGCGGTACCGGCCCGCTTGGTGACTTTGTTGCAGGGAGGCCGCGCATGAGTGCAGCGCATCACATGGGCCGCGTGGCGGTGCTGATGGGCGGGGCATCTGCCGAGCGGGAAATTTCGCTGCTGTCCGGCCAGGGTGTGCTGGAGGCCCTGCGCTCGGTGGGTGTGGAGGCACATGCTTTTGATCCGGCCCAACGGGGTCTGCATGAACTGCGCCAGGAAGGTGTGGCCCGCTGCTTCATCGCCCTGCACGGACGCTTCGGTGAAGACGGTACAGTGCAGGGTGCGCTGGAACTGCTGGGCATTCCTTACACAGGTTCGGGCGTGATGGCGTCTGCCGTGGCCATGGACAAGGTGATGACCAAGCGCCTATGGCTGGCGCAAGGGCTGCCCACCCCGCAGTCGGTGGTGCTGGACGCCAGCGACCACAGCCCGGCAGGCATAGCCGCCCTGCACGCAGCCGCAAGCGCCGTGCCGGCACAGCTGGGACTGCCGCTGATCGTGAAGCCGCCGCGCGAAGGCTCGTCGCTGGGCGTGACCAAGGTCACTACGGCTGCGGCATTGGAGGCGGCCGTCACCCTGTCCGCCCGCTACGACCCCCACGTGCTGTGCGAAACCTTTATCAGCGGCGAAGAAGTGACCTGCGCCGTACTCGGCGAAGGCGCCAACGCGCGTGCGCTGCCGGTGGTGCGCATCCAGGCACCAGACGGTGCGTATGACTACCAGAACAAGTACTTCACCGACTCCGTCTCCTACCACTGCCCCAGCGGCCTGCCGGAGTCGGAAGAGGCGGAGATCGGGCGGCTGGTGCTGGCGGCATACCGGGCCCTGGGCTGCCGGGGCTGGGGCCGCGCCGACCTGATGCTGCGGGCCAGCGACCGCAAACCCTTTCTGCTGGAAATGAACACCTCACCGGGCATGACCAGCCACTCGCTGGTGCCTATGGCGGCGCGGGCTGCGGGCATCGGCTATGCCGATTTGTGCCTGAACATCCTGGCTGCAGCCAGCCTGGACAACCGCGCCGGAAATGCGGGGCAAGAACCATGAGCGAAACCACGCAGCCGGCCATGGACATCCGCCTGATGAATCTGGCAGCGGCGCTGCTGCTGGGCGTTTTCGTGCTGCTCGCGCTGGTATCCGCGACGCGCTGGGTGGCGCTGCAACCCAGCTTTGATATCCAGGGCATCAGTGTGCGCGGCGACCTGGCACACAACAATATTCCCAGCATGCGGGCCAATGTGCTGCCGCAGGTGCGGGGTACTTTCTTCACGCTGGATCTGCCAAGCATCCGCGAGGCCTATCAATCCATGCCCTGGGTGCGCCAGGCGGTGGTGCGGCGCGAATTCCCCAACCGCCTGCGGGTCGAGTTGCAAGAACACCAGCCGGTGGCCTACTGGGGCGCAGAGGGCGAATCCCGCATGCTCAACAGCTTTGGTGAAGTCTTTGACGCCAACATAGACGAGGTGGAACCCAACACCCTGCCCCGGCTGGCCGGTCCCGCAGGCCAGGGCCTCCAAGTCTGGGACATGTACCAGACCTTGCTGGCACCGCTGAACCGGGTTGGCATGGAGCTGGTGCAGGTGGAACTGAGCGCACGCGGCAACTGGCGCATCGGCCTGGAGTCCGGCGCAAGGCTGGAACTCGGCAGCGGCGACAAAACCGCTGTGCTGCAACGTACCGAACGCTTTTTGCAAACCCTGCCCGCCGTGACGCAGCGTTATGGCCGCAACGCAGGCACGCTGGAATACGCCGACCTGCGCTACGAACAGGCCTATGCCCTGCGGCTGCGCGGGGTAACCACGCTGGCGCTGGCTGCACCGAAATAAACCGCTCCCACATACCGCCCCATGACAGCACAAAGGTAATACCCCGATGGCAAAAGAATACAAAGATCTGGTCGTTGGCCTCGACATTGGCACCCATAAGGTGATGGCCGTCGTCGCCGAGGTATTGGCAAACGGCGAGCTCAAACTGGCCGGTTTCGGCATCGCGCCGAGCTTCGGACTCAAGCGCGGGGTGGTGGTGAATATCGACGCCACGGTAGCCAGCATCCAGCAGGCGCTCAAAGAAGCCGAGCTGATGGCCGATTGCAAAATCACCCGCGTCTACACCGGCATCACCGGCAGCCACATCCGTGGCATCAATTCACCCGGTATGGTGGCCATCAAAGACCGCGAAGTCACGCAGGCCGATGTGTCGCGCGTGGTCGAGACCGCCAAGGCAATCCACATCTCCACCGACCAGCGCCTGTTGCTGGTGGAGCCGCAGGAATTCATCATTGACAACCAGGAAGTGCGCGAGCCCATCGGCATGAGCGGTATGCGCCTGGAGGCCAAGGTGCATATCGTGACCGGCTCGCAAAGTGCGGCCGAGAACATCATCAAATGCGTGCGCCGCTGCGGCCTCGAAGTCGACCAGCTCATGCTCAACCCGCTGGCGTCCAGCCTGTCGGTGTTGACCGCTGACGAACGCGAGCTCGGCGTCGCACTGGTGGACATTGGCGCAGGCACGACGGACGTGGCCATATTCACCAACGGTGCCATCCGCCACACCGCGGTGATTCCGATTGCTGGCGACCTGATTACCAGCGACATTGCCATGGCGCTGCGTACGCCAACCAAGGATGCCGAAGAGATCAAGGTCGAGGCTGGCCACGCCAAACAGGTGTTGGTCAACCCCGAAGTGCAGGTGGAAGTTCCGGGCCTCGGCGACCGCAGCCCGCGCATGCTCAGCCGCCAGGCGCTGGCCGGTGTGATTGAGCCACGGGTGGAAGAAATTTTCACACTCGTCAACCAGGTGATGCGCGAGTCCGGCTACGAAGAGGTTCTGTCCTCCGGCGTAGTCTTGACCGGCGGCAGTTGCATCATGCCCGGCATGGTCGAACTCGGCGAAGACATCTTCTTAAAGCCGGTGCGCCGGGGCTTGCCGCAATACCGGGGCTCGCTGGCCGACCTGATTGCGCAGCCACGCGCCTCGACCGCCATGGGCTTGCTCGAAGAGGCCCGCATTGCCCGCATCCGTGGCATCAAGGTCTCGCAAAAAAATGGCTCCGTCAAGAGCGCGTTTGCGCAGCTCAAAGATTTCTTCGCTGGAACTTTTTAATTTTTCTTTCCTTTTTTCTTACTTTTTAACCCCGCCACCATGTCCTACTCAGACCACAAACAGGAGCCATCCATGACCATCGAAATGCTCGACGAAGAACAATTCAACCAAGGAACCCGCATCAAAGTCATCGGCGTGGGCGGCGGCGGTGGCAACGCAGTCCAGCACATGATTGACGGCCGGGTCGACGGGGTGGAGTTCATCTCGGCGAACACCGATGCGCAAGCCCTGGGCCGCAGCACGGCACACAAAATCATCCAACTCGGCCACACCGGCCTGGGTGCGGGCAGCAAGCCCGACATGGGCCGCGAAGCCGCCGAGCAGGCCGAGGCATCGATCCGTAGCGCCATCGAAGGCGCGCACATGCTGTTCATCACCGCTGGCATGGGTGGCGGCACCGGCACCGGGGCCGCTCCCATCATCGCCAAGGTGGCCAAAGAGATGGGCATTCTGACGGTGGGTGTGGTGACCAAACCCTTCAGCTTTGAAGGCGACCGCCGCATGAAAAACGCCGAAGCCGGACTGGCTGAGCTGGAGGAGAACGTTGACTCCCTGATCGTGATCCTCAACGAAAAGCTGCTTGAAGTTTTAGGCGACGACATCAGCGAAGACGAAGCCTTCGCACAAGCCAACGACGTGCTGAAAAACGCCGTGGGTGGTATTGCCGAGATCATCAACATGCCGGGCCATATCAACGTCGACTTTGAGGACGTGCGCACCGTCATGGGCGAGCCCGGCAAAGCCATGATGGGCACGGCGCAGGCCAGCGGCCCTGACCGCGCCAGCATCGCCGCGCAGCAAGCGGTTGCCTGCCCGCTGCTCGAAGGCATAGACCTGGCCGGGGCCAAAGGCGTGCTGGTGCTGATTTCCGCCAAGCGGGGTTCGCTCAAACTGAGCGAATCGCGCCTGGCCATGGACACGGTGCGCGGCTATGCCTCTCCCGATGCCCACGTAATTTACGGCACCGCCCACGACGAGTCGCTGGGCGACCAGGTACGCGTCACCGTGGTGGCCACGGGTCTGAGCCGCCAACCCCCGCGCCGCCAGGCGCCTCCGCTGCAGGTCATGCGTACCGGAACCGATAACGTCCCGTTCAACGTGCCCACGCTCACCGATGCGGTCGCACCCGCCAACAATTTCGGCGGCGCTCCGACACCGCGCATCGCCGACATGGATTTTTCCAATGTCGGACGGCCCCAGGTCTGGAATACGCCGGGACGTCGTGGCGCATCGGCTGCGGCCCGCGTGGACGCGATGTCCAGCGGCGGCATGGACGATATCGACATCCCCGCATTCCTGCGCAAACAAGCAGACTGATGCGGCCGCAAACCATGCCCCCGAGCCGGGGGCATGCACAGTGCGCCCACTAAAATCCGCACATGATCAAACAGCGCACTTTGAAGTCGCTCACCCGGGCAGTGGGCGTCGGCCTGCACAGTGGCCAAAGGGTGGAATTGACGCTGCGACCCGCCGCCCCGGATACCGGCATCGTCTTTCGCCGGGTTGACCTGGCGCACGCCCCGGATATCCGCGTATCACCTGGAGCGGTTAGCGAAACCCGCCTGGCTTCCACCTTGTCGGCTGGCAGCGCCAGAGTGCAGACGGTGGAGCACCTGATGTCGGCCTGCGCCGGACTCGGGGTGGACAATATGTATATCGATATCACCGCCGAAGAAGTACCTATCCTGGACGGGTCGGCTGCGTCCTTTGTCTTCCTGCTGCAAAACGCGGGCATCGTGATGCAAAACGCGGCGCGGCGCTTCCTGCGCATCACCAGCCCGGTGGAGGTGCATGAGGGATCGGGGACGCAAGCCAAATGGGCACGTCTGCTGCCCTACAACGGTTTCAAGCTGGGTTTTGAAATTGATTTCAACCACCCTGCGGTGGACTCTACCGGCCAGCGCGTCGAATTCGACCTGGGTTCCGGCAATTACGCCAAGGACATTGCCCGCGCCCGCACCTTCGGATTCACCAAAGATGTGGAAATGATGCGCGCCAACGGCTTGGCCATGGGTGGCGGTCTGGACAATGCCATCGTGCTGGATGACTACAAAGTGCTCAACGCAGGGGGACTGCGCTATGACGATGAATTCGTCAAGCACAAAATTCTCGATGCCATGGGCGACCTGTACCTGCTGGGCTACCCGCTGCTGGCGCATTACGAGGCGCGCCGTTCCGGCCATGCCCTGAACAACCAGCTCTTGCGTGCCCTCTTGGCACAGACCGCATGCTGGGACTTGGTCAGCTTTGACGACACCCGCGAGGCACCACGCGGCTTCGCCCAGCTGGCACCTGCCTGGTAGGCACTGCGCCGCCCACCGCGCGCCCATGTTGCTGTTCCGTGCTCTCTTGTTTTTGATGCTGGTGGGTGCTGGCGTGTGTTTCGCCCTCTTCATCGCAACCAACAACCTGCGTTTTCGGCGCTGGGGCATGCAGTTGTTGAAATACGCGCTGCTCACCGCCCTGGTGTTTTTCGGAATCTTGATTCTCAGCCGCATCCTGTAGCGACTGGCCTGCCGCTTAGCGGCTACGCCCGCCCTTATAGCTGCTGCTGCGGGCCACGGCAACGCGAGGCTCTGCGGCGGCGCTGGCAGCAGCCAGCAAGCGCATGGCACGCCCCGCATGGGCGTGGGTAATGGCCAGACCCAGAGCATCCGCGGCGTCAGGCCCGGGCAAACCTGGCAAGTCCAGCAAGCGCCGCACCATTTCCTGGATTTGTGATTTGGCCGCGCGCCCGTAGCCCACCACCGCCTGCTTCATTTGCAAAGCGGTGTATTCCGCCACCGGCAGTTGCGCCTGAACCAGCGCAGCAATCAGGGCTCCGCGCGCCTGCCCGAGCAGCAGCGTGGACTGTGGATTGACGTTGACAAACACGATCTCGACCGCAGCGCAATCGGGTCGGTAGGTCTGCACCACTTCGGCCATGCCCTGGAACAAGACCTGCAAGCGCGCCGGTAAGGCCCGCGTAGCCAAATGCCCGGTGCTGATGGTGCCGCTGGCCACATAGCGCAGCTGGCCGGCCTCCACATCGAGCACGCCGAAACCGCAGGTTCGCAAGCCGGGGTCAATACCAAGAATGCGCATGGGTTTTTCGGCGGTGCTTACGGCAGCTGCGCATACGCCATACGGCCTTGAATCATGGCGCTGCGGTTGGCCAGGTACTCAGAGCCCGGTACTTTTTCAAAAAACTTCGGGCGCGGCAGCATCACCGCCAGGCGGGCCGCCTCGGCAGCCGTGAGTTGCGACGCGTCTTTGCGGAAATAACGCCACGCCGCCGCTTGCGCGCCAAAAACACCGTCGCCCCACTCCACGTGGTTGAGGTAGATCTCCAAAATCCGCTCTTTGCTCAGACAGGCCTCCAACAGCATGGTGACGACCAACTCCTGTGCTTTGCGAACAATCGTGCGCTCGCCGCTCAGAAACAGGTTTTTTGCAAGCTGCTGACTAATGGTGGACCCTCCCACAATTTTGGGGGGTTTGACCGGGCGGCCCCTGGCGGCTGCGCTGCGCGCCTCGGCGCGTGCCTCGGCCTTGGCATTTTTGTGCCAGGCGGCGTTGATCGCGTCCCAGTCCACACCGCCGTGGGTGGCAAAGCCATCGTCCTCCGATGCCAGCACGGCGCTTTTAAGCGCCCGGCTGATCTGCGGGTAATCAACCCAATCCTGCTGCCAGTGGCGGCGCTCCGGCGCCGTGCTGATGCGCCACAACTCGGAGCGCTCAAACGCGGTGGACTGCGGATCGATAAAGGCCATGGCCGCGATCCGCAGAGCGAAGTAGAGCTGCAGGCCAAGAACCGCCAATGCCAGCAGCAGAAGTCCGCGCACGATCGATTGCTTCATCATTCCACCAGCGCCTCGGTGCCCGACTCCGTGTGGACAAAGCGAAAGCGGGCGACAAATACCAACTGGTCTGCGCTAGCCCGTATGGCCGGGCTGAAGGCACGGAAAGGTGCTGCGCGGTGCACAATGGTGTCGGCGTGGTTATCCAAAACAGCATCGCCGGAGGACCGCGCAACCGCGGTGGAAACCACCCGGCCCATCGCATCGACCGTGATCACCATGGTCAGCTCACCGAAGAGCTTTTCTCCATCGCGCTCGGGAAAGTCCCGGGTTCCCCTTTTTTCCACTGCATGGCGCAACTCGCTGAAATAGGCTGCAAAAACCGCTTCGCGCGTGCTGGGGCTGAAAAAACGCTTGCGAGGGCGGGCGTTCTCCACGGCAACGTCATGTTCGAGAGCGGCGATTTGCTGCATCAAACGCCGCTGCCGTTCGTCCTGCTGCTCCACCAGGGTGGGATCGACGGCATGCTGGGCACTGGTTTGGATGGCGGACAGTTGCTCACGCACCTGCGAGAGCAGCAGGTTTTGCTGCTGGCGCATGGCCTCCACAGACCCTGCGGCCGGCTGGTTCTGGAACTCCAAGCCAGGTGTGGCGGCCTCGATCAAAAGCGCATTTTTGGCATATCCGTCGCGGGCGTTGCCACCGCCCTCCATGGAGACCTGCGCCAGGAGCGTGCTCTTGACAGGCTTGGATTGCCCCGGCGCATTGAGCAATACCAGTTCAAGCGCAGGCGGTTCAAAGACCCGGTCCAAGGCGCGTGGCGCGACAAAGTGCACCGTCAGAAGTGCCGCATGCAACACCACCGAGACGCCAAGCGCCTTGTGAAAGGTCGAGACCGCATAGGCGCTGCGAAAGACCATTGCGCCACTTCAAGCCGGGTTGTGCGCGGGCATGGCTTGGGTGGCTGCCACCGCGTCTTCCGCCGCATCAGCGATATCAATCGCCAGCGCGATCGGGCCGCCCACCTCGTCATCGGCTTCTTCCAGCAGGTCGGAGTCTGCCGTCTCGGGCTGCGCCGCATCCAGGCGCTCCACCACCGTGCCCTTGATGTCCAGGGTGATCAGATCCGGCAAGCCCAATCGCACCAGCACGCGGGCCCCGCGCGGCAGGCCTTGCGCACCCAGCACAGGCATGACCAGCGGCAGCGTGTCGGCACGGACCATGTTGTCTTTGAAAACTGTGCCCGGCAACTCGGTGATGCCGTTTTGCTGGACGTATTGCAGCGTCCAGTAGCGTTCCATCGCGCCCTGATGGGCGTTGTAGGCGCTGTAGGCGTCCTCAAAACCGGAAATGATGGCCAGCAATTGGGCGTCTTTGGGCTTGAAGGGCGCGGCCAGCGCCGCCGTGCTGCCGTGGCGTGCGCAGGCGATGATCTGCCATTGGTTGACCATGTCGGTATAACGGCGCAGCGGCGATGTGCTCCAGGCGTAGCACTTCACGCCAATGCCCGCATGCGGCGCGGCCCGCGTGCCCATGCGCACTTTCACACCGGGTGCCAGCGAGGCCTGGCTGCGGTAAATCCCCGGCACACCCAAATCAGCCAGCCAGGCGCCCCAGCTGCTGTTGGCCAGGATCATGGCTTCGGCGACGATCAGATCCAGTGGCGCACCGCGCTGGCGGGTGCTGATCTCCACCGTTTCATTGCCCATGGGCGCGTCGCCGTGGACATCACGCAATCGGAAGTTGTAATCCGGGCGGTTAAAGGTCTCCGGCTTGCCGCGCACCACTTCGCGCCGCTCTTTCAGCCCGCAGGCCAGGCGGTGCAAAAACGCCAGCTGGGGCTGCAAGTCCTGTAAAACCGCCGGCGCCTCAGCCACCTGCTGGCCCTGCAACCATTCGGGAGTGACCCAGTGCTCCAGCTGGTCATGGCGCAGGTTGTGTGCAATCGGCACCTGCTCCACCACGGTGCGGGTGCCACGCAACTCCAGCGTCGCCTCGTCCATCTCCACGTACAAAGAAACCGCCGGGCAAGCGCGCCCCTCTTGCAAAGTGAAGTGCTGCACCAGTGCATCGGGCAGCATGGTGATTTTGAAACCTGGCATGTAGACCGTGGACAGGCGCTCGCGCGCAATCCGGTCGATCTCGCTGCCAGGCTGCAGGGCCAGTGCGGGTGCTGCAATGTGAATACCCAGCGTCACGCTACCCGTGCCCAGACCTTGGACGGACAAAGCGTCGTCAATTTCAGTGGTCGCCGAGTCGTCGATGGAAAACGCAGCGACCTGGGCCAAAGGCAAATCCTGCGCCAATACAGGCGCTGCCAGCGGACCGAAGCCGGGGCCCTTGGGGAAATACTCGAGCGCAAATCGCTTCCAGTGGAACTGGTAGGGCGAATCAATGGCCCCGGCTTTCTGCAACAAGGCCAGCGGCGCGGTCTGGCTGGCGCGGGCAGCTTCAACCACGGCTTTGTACTCGGGCGCGTTTTTGTCCGGTTTGAACAAAATTTTGTACAGCTGGTCGCGCACCGCTTGCGGGCACTGACCCGCCAGTAAGGCCTGGGCCCACGTGTCAATCTGCGCCAGCACCTGTTTCTTTTTTTCAATCGCCGCCAGTGCTTGGGCGACCACCTCGGCACTGGCTTTGCGGAAGCGGCCCTTACCGGCGCGGCGAAAGTAGTGAGGGGCTTCAAACAGCGTAAACAATATCGCTGCCTGCTGCTGCACGCTGGCCTGTGCACTGAAATAATCGCGGGCCAAATCGGCAAAGCCGAACTCTTCATCCGGCGCAAACTCCCAGGCCATTTCCAGCTCGACCTCCTGACTCAGAGCGGCACTGGCCGCCATGAATGCTGCTGGTGCAGGCGACTCAAAACGCAGCAGCTGATTGGCCCCTTTGACTTTGATGCGTTTGCCGCTGTCGAGCTCCACCTGGGCCGATGCGTCAGACTCGGAAAGCACGCGGCCGGCCATGAATTTGCCGGCTTCATCAAATAGGAGATACATGGCACGGATTCTCCCACGCGTTGCGCCGGATAATCGCCCACCTATGGCCACACCTTTCGGACGCAGAGCATCCCGCGCATGGGCGCAATCCTGGTTCGAGCGTATCGACCCCCCGTTGCTCTTCGCCATGGTCTTGTTGGCGGGTGCTGGACTGCTGGCGATCTACTCCTCGGGATATGACGGCGGCGCGCGGTTTGTTGACCATGCCCGCAACACCTGCATTGCCTTTGCCATCATGTTCACCGTGGCCCAGATTTCACCGCAACGGCTCATGGCCCTGGCCGTGCCCCTGTACCTGGTCGGCCTTGCGCTGCTCATCGCGGTGGCTGTATTCGGCATCACCAAAAAAGGCGCTCGGCGCTGGGTCAATGTGGGTGTGACCATCCAACCCAGCGAGATCCTGAAAATCGCTGTGCCGCTGATGCTGGCCTGGTGGTTCCAGAAGCGGGAGGGTCAGCTGCGCCCGCTGGACTTTGCCGTAGGCGGACTGCTGGTGCTGGTACCGGTTCTGTTGATCATGCGCCAGCCCGATCTGGGTACCGCTTTACTGGTTCTGGCGGCGGGTTTATCGGTGGTTTTTTTCGCTGGCATGAGCTGGTGGTTGGTGCTGCCACCCATTGGCCTGCTGGCACTGGCCGTGGTGCTGCTGGTGGTGTTTGAACCGACACTGTGCGCCCAGGGATTTAACTGGCCGCTGCTGCACGATTACCAGCAGCAGCGCGTCTGCACCCTGCTCGACCCGAGCCGGGATCCGCTGGGCAAAGGGTTCCACATATTGCAGGGCATGATTGCCATCGGTGCCGGTGGCGTCTTCGGAGCCGGCTTTATGCAAGGCACACAGGCCCGTCTGGATTTCATCCCCGAACGGACCACTGACTTTGTGTTTGCTGCCTTCGCCGAAGAGTTCGGCCTGCTGGGCAACGTCTACCTGCTGGGGGCTTACGTCTTCCTGATTTTCCGGGCCTTGGATATCGCCATGGAAGCCCCCACGGTGTTCGCCCGGATGCTGGCGGGCAGCCTGAGCGTGATTTTTTTCGCCTATGCCTTCGTCAATATGGGTATGGTCAGCGGCATTCTGCCGGTGGTCGGGGTGCCGCTGCCCTTCATCAGCTACGGCGGTACCGCCATGGTGACGCTGGGGCTGGCCATGGGCATGCTGATGTCCGTATCGCACGCACGGCGATTGGTCCAGTCCTGAGCCCGCGCAGGGGGTGACCCCTACAATGGCCTGATGATTGCACGCGAACCCACACTCGAACGCCTGGCCACCGCCAAGTCCCTCTTGCTCACACCCTTTGGTCTGGATGAATCCCACCTCTGGCGCGTGCTGGCGAAAATCAAAGCCCACCACGTCGACGAGGCCGATCTGTATTTCCAGTACACCCGCTCCGAGGGCTGGAGCCTGGAAGAAGGCATCGTCAAAACCGGCTCTTTCAGCATCGACCAGGGCGTTGGCGTACGCGCAGTCAGCGGTGAAAAAACCGCATTCGCCTACTCGGATGACATTTCCGAAGCTGCCTTGCTCGACGCGGCACGCACCGTGCGTTCCATCGGCCTGGCCCGCACCAGCGCCCGCAGTAAAGTCGGCGCCCAGAAAATTGCCCGCAGCCGCGCGCTGTACGGACCGACCGATCCGATCTCGACGCTGGACAGCGCAACCAAAGTGGCCTTGCTGGGCAAAGTCGAGACGCTGGCACGCGCCAAAGACCCGCGTGTGGTGCAGGTCATGGCAGGCCTGGCGATGGAATACGACGTGGTGATGGTGGCCCGCGCCGATGGCGTACTCGCCGCCGATGTACGCCCGCTGGTGCGCCTGTCGGTCACCGTCATTGCCGAACAAAAAGGCCGGCGCGAAAGCGGCTCCTCCGGCGGTGGCGGCCGTTTTGGCCTGGCCTATTTTGACGATGCCTTGATCTCCCAGTACGTAGACCAGGCGGTGGGTGCGGCGCTGACCAACCTGCAAGCACGCCCGGCCCCGGCTGGCGAGATGACCGTGGTGCTCGGGCCGGGTTGGCCCGGCATCCTCTTGCACGAAGCCATTGGGCACGGTTTAGAGGGCGACTTCAACCGCAAAGGCTCCAGCGCCTTCAGCGGGCGCATCGGCCAGCGGGTGGCTGCCAAGGGCGTCACCGTGTTGGACGACGGCACGATTGCCGACCGGCGCGGCTCGCTGAATGTGGACGACGAGGGCAACACCAGCGCCCGCAATGTGCTGATTGAAGACGGCATTCTGCGCGGCTACATCCAGGACGCCATGAACGCGCGCCTGATGGGCGTGGCCCCCACCGGCAACGGCCGGCGCGAAAGCTACGCACATCTGCCCATGCCCCGTATGACCAATACCTACATGCTGGGCGGCAACAAAGACCCGCAGGAAATTGTGGCCAGCATCCAAAAAGGCCTATACGCCACCAACTTCGGCGGTGGGCAGGTGGACATCACCTCGGGCAAATTTGTGTTCTCGGCCAGCGAAGCTTTTTGGGTCGAAAACGGCAAGATCCAGTACCCCGTCAAAGGCGCCACGCTGGTGGGCAGCGGCCCAG
>CANFHZ010000004.1 GCA_947446885.1 Comamonadaceae bacterium | reverse complement strand
AGCAGCCCACAACGAAGGGTACTCACCGCGGTGCTCCTGCACCAGGCGCACCGCTCGTTCGCGGACTTCCGGGGAAAATTTGTTTAATCTCTTGTTCATGGCTCCATCTTCTCAAAGTTCGGAGCCTCCTCAATTCCCGGGGCGATTCAGATGGTTCTGGCGATCGCCGCTTGGTAGCCTGGCCGCCCCTCTTTGAACCAAGCGTAAAGCGCTGCTTTAGTATCGTTTAGCAACATCAAGGGTATGTCCATGGGCCAGACAATGGTCTTCATGGACTCAGGCACGTTTGATTGCTCAAAGTAGGGGCTAAGGTCCCACCGTGCATCGCCAAACCGGCTTAGCACATGCAGATGGCCGTGGTCATCGGTGACTTGGCTTACCACTGCCTGGGTTAGGTCGGGAGGCACCACACGGCGTATGTCCGCACCGGGTATGAAGCTATCAAGCATGAATGCCTCCACGAGTGCGAGATACGCCAGTCATGCGTGCGGCCCAGAATGGGTGAGGTGCGCTATCTGCCAGTGCCTTTGCAGCATCAACCACGGAACAGGGGAATTTCGCTGCGGTGAATCGATCAATTAGGTCGATCAACTTGCGCTTGTGGTCACGCCACTCCGCAAGGTCTGGCGCGGCCATGTAGTCAATTTCAGCTTGAAGAAACCTTTGAAAGCTGAACAGTCGATGCAAATCCTTGACGCTGCCGACCACCACATAAGTTGGGCATGTCAAACACTCGGTAAACCGGTCGCAATGGTCGATACCATTTTTCGGCGCATGCTTGCCTTCAAGAGAGCTTGCACATCGTCCAACCGGCGTATTTTGAATTGTCTTTCTGATCGAGACCGGTACGACGCTTTGGGTGGCACCATTGCCACGCAAGACCTCAGGCAAGGCAAGTCCCACGAAGAGCGCCGCATCAGCCTTCATCTCGTCAGTAAGGTTCAAATAGTGCTGATCCGCCACATCCGGTGTATGGCCGATGGCAGCGGCCACCGCAACCAGATCGCCATCGCTCAGCCGCCACAATTTCGATTCCATCGTTTTTCGGAGACGACTGGGGGTGGGCTCCAACAGCTTTCCATCGTCGCCCAGCAACCGGTGCCGCTTAACAAATTTACGGATTCGCGTTGACAGGGCCTCTTCTGAAAGCGCAAGCACTTCTCCGTGATTCCTGCGAGAGCGCGATTGATACAGCCAAATGCGATCGCTAAGTTTGGGCGGAACCAGCGCGACCAGATGTTGCGTTCTGGCGATTACGCCTTGCAATATGGCCACTCCGTCCATGGGTACAACGGAGCTGCCGGCGCCGTCATCGGATTTGCGTAAAGGATTGACCTGCTGACCATTTCCCCGTCGTTTGAAAGTTCGCATGACCATCATGTTGGGCACAAGCGGATTTGGAGCGAGACAATCTCTCGTGGCTTCGAGCAATGGGGTCGTGTTGATTCCGGTTCGCAATGCAATTACCAAAAACGACACCGTCAAGGCTTCCGAGTCTGGAGCCGTGAATTTGCCACGGTGGATGGCAATCAAGTCGTTTTTCAAAGCGTGGGCCAGGCGCAGAGTCTCGGCTTGGGATAGCGCCGTTTGGCTTTGACGCTGACCGCCGCGTCCAACAAAGGCCTTGATGGGAAAGAGCCCCTCATGGCGACTTGGCCCTAAGCCGAGATTGCACATGGCAATTAGCACTGGCTTGACTTGGGTGTACGTCGTACGGGCACTGGTTCTGAATGGATACCTTCGCCTGAGCCAGTCCACAAACCCCTTCACATGTTCTGTGCTCAAGTCTTTAGGGTCTGCTGGCCCCTGGGTTGCCACCAAATAGTCGAGCCACCGCGGCCAACCCGCGCCCGCATAGTTGAGGACAGTCCGCTGCGCAACGGCTCCTGAACTCACGAACGAGTGCAGAACATCAAGGCCGGCCCAGACCCAAGAATCAAATCCCTTGCCCAATTGGGGACCGAAGTCCACCCGTCGGCGTCCCGTGGCGCTGACTTCCAACTCAAAGACAGCGCCGCTATTGGTTAACCGCTCTTGCATGGGGTCCACCTGCTGACCGTCGCCATGACTGTTCCCCAGCGCGAGATAAGCTTTTGGCTTTCTCATGGATGGGCCCCAGCACCGAAAACTCCATCAATGAAGTCTTCATGTGCAAGTACCAGTTGTGCCTCCAACTGGTTGATCAGGTGCAGATATTCCGCAGTGGTCTGAACGTCTGAGTGTCCCAAGCGGTCACGCACGTATAGCAAAGGTTCCCCCCTGAAGTCGGGGCTTTTACGCAGCGCAGCCAGTGTAAAAGTGGCATAGGTGTGGCGCAGCATGTGGGCTGTAACTGGAAACCCCACTCTTTTGGAGAGCTCACCGAACAGGCCAACAACGCTAGTCCTGGCCATCTCTGTTCCGAACGAGCTCAGCACCAACGCGTCAGGCTCCACGTCACATCGATTTTTCCGAAGCTCCCGTTCCAAGTTCTTGTACGCGTTCATGTCCTCCATCAATCGCCAGGGGACATCGACGGAACGAGGCCTGTCAAATTTGATTGAAAGCTCTTGCGGGTTCAAGTCGACACGGATTACCTGGCCTGCAACGAGGTCCTTACGGCCAGCAGGGTTGAAAACATATCGCGCAGGAAATGTTCGTGCCTCACAGGATCGCAAACCCGATCGCAGCATCAGTTCGAAGAGTAGGCGGTGGCTTGGATTGGGTAGATGCTCTCGGCAAACCTGCACTTGATCACTGGTGAGAAATTTTATGGGTGACCGATATTCCCGCAACAATACCGATGCCCGCTCAACCATCTGCGCGTCCTTTTTTACATGCGCCAACATGCCTTGCTTGTGATGCGCTCTGACCTGTCGGTAGGAAAAAGGCAAATCGCCAATGTGCCCCTTGCGGCATGCCCACTCATAGAAGCGAACAACCAAAGCAAGCCGCTTGTTAATTGTTCTCGGGGAGAGATGCAACTCCCCGGCGGCCCAGTCTCGATAACGGCTTAATGGCAATGTGCCCACCGGTGCATCTGTTTGATCCCACTGGAGGCCATTGGCATTGAGAAACGCAAAGTAGTCATAGAGACGGCGCCCAACCGCTTCCCAGGTCAATTTGCTGCGCGCTGAGCCACTGTCCAGCAGTGCATGCAAGAGAAAGTTCTGTGCTGGCTGCAGGGGCAAACAGTCGTCATCAAGCAACAGCGGGAAGCCTTCAAGCGTCCTGCCACCGATTTCCAAATCCTGGGTCGAGAACAACAACTTCATAAATTGCGCTCCACAAGCAAGTGAGCCGCTTTCTTGAAATTCATACCAAACAGGTGCATCGCCAAGTCCAGTGCGCCACCACCCCCGCAATCGGCCCGCCCATCCCAGAACTTGGGCCCCGTACAAAGGATTTCGAAGTCGTTGCCAGCCACAGAGACATGCCAGCGCGAAGACCGTGTATTGAGGCGCGGCACATACGTGGGATCTTCCTTCGCATAGTCGGCCAGAGCTCTCAGCACCATGGCAGCATCGAGCGACTGCCAACGGACCAATTCAGAGTTATCAACAGGCATCGTCCTCCCCCAGACCCCCACCCGCTACTCGTCTCAAAGAGACGAGGAATCCGAAGTCAAAAAGGCAGGGAGACATTGCTAAATACTACTAACATTTGAATCAAGTCAGATCAGCTAACGTAGAAGTTGTTGCCGTCGACCAATGCGTACACAGCCGTCTCCTCTCAAACATTGAATTGCTTGATGGTGCTGGTAACCACGCCCCATATCTCAATCGTCTGCCCATCTTTTGGTGTGATGTCAGGGTAGGTGGGGTTGGCAGATTTGAGCTTGATGCGTCCGACGCGCTGGCTCAGCACCTTTACCGTGAAGTCCCCGTCCACGATGGCGATCACGATGTGGGTGTTGCGCGGTTTGATGGCGCGGTCCACCACCAGGATGTCCCCGTCAAAGATACCGACCTCAGTCATAGAGTGGCCGCTGGCACGAAGAAAATAGGTGGCTTGAGAGTGTTTGATCAGCAACTGTGCCAGGTCAATGCGCTGTGCGCCCAGATCTTCGGCTGGCGAGGGAAAACCGGCTTGCACATGGCCGCGAATGAGTGATACCGTTAAGGGGATGTTCGCGGCAAGGACCGGGACGTCGAAAGATTGAAGACTGTACATTAATACAGTATAGTCAACCGGAAGGAACAGGCACTGTGTGCAGCCATTACCAAGCTCTGAAGGAACGGGAAAATTTCCTCAAAGTCTTCGCAGTGCAGCCGCCTGCGGAGGACGGCAAGCTAGACATGTGGCCGGGCTACCTGGGCGCTTTCATTTGTAAGCACCCGCATGCGGACGTTGGTGATGGGGCAGTACCTGCGGCGCACGCAGTCAACGGTCTGTTTGGGTTGGTACCGCATTGGGCCACGGACACCAAGATCACCAAAAGCACCTACAACTGCCGCAGTGAGACGGCGTCTCAAAAGCCCAGTTTTAGGGAGGCTTTCAAGCGTAACCAGCGATGCATCATTCCAGTGGATGCGTTCTACGAACCGGACTGGCGCAGCGGCCGCGCCGTTGCTACGCGGGTGGGGCATGTGGATGGCTGCCCAATCGGGATTGCAGGTCTGTGGTCCAGCTGGAAGGAGCCCAAAAACGGCTGGGCTTTTAGCTTCACCATGCTCACCATCAACGCTGATACTCATCCGTTGATGAACCAGTTCCACAAGCCCACCGACGAAAAACGCATGGTGGCTATCTTGCCGCCCGACCGTTACCAGGATTGGATTGAGGGCAGTGGACCAATTGGAGACTTCATGGTGCCGTTTAGTGCAGACAAGTTGCGCGCGCGGGCAGAGGAGCCTCGGTCCAAAAAGGCGAGCTCGGAAACGTCCAACCTTTCCCTTTTGTAAAATTTTGTTGACGTTTTTGAGTGCGAGGGCTACATCTGGGTTGAGTCAGTCGCGAGTATTCACCAGATACAGTTCTCGCGTAACGAGAAACGCGTTTTTAATGACCGCGCATACAACAACAAACTTTGCTAAAGACACCTTTTTGCATTACAAGGTCGCCAAGGATCTTTCGCAAATTCGCCAGCAATAAATTCCTAAATGCTCGGAGGCGGCAATGTTATCCAGCGATTAGGAGCGCTGATAGTTAGGCTCCTCGTCGCTCGCGAAATCGCCACATAAAAAAGCTTCGCTTGTGAATATTGTTGTGTCGCGAAATGTGATGCGTCAGGAATCACTACGTGGTCGAATTCCAAACCCTTCAAAAGCAGAGGAGTTGAAACAGTTCGCTTGGGCAACTTGCGTCCCGACATGCTGACTCGCTGACGCACGTTTGTGATTGCGTTGTCCATTGACTCTGCACGGCCATTCGCGATCTCTGTCGCAGCTCGCTCAGCATCGCGCCATAACTCACTGCGGAATAGTTTCCAACGCGAATGCTTTCGGGTAAGAACCATGATCTGAGCCGCAGCTTCAGCGCCGTTGCCGACATCGAGGGTTATCTCAATCTCTCGCAATACGGTTTCGAGTTCGGCATCCTCTGGATCGACGTCAACGCCATTTGCCGGTGCCTTGATCGAGAAGCTATCGAGTAGTAGGCTTGTAATGGCCTCAAGTCGTCCTGCGCCGTCCGATGCCTGATCCCAGAGGCCTGCAAATTTCCGAAGACGGCCGGCGGCTACTTCTTCAATCGCCTGGTAGCCGCCACCAGCTGCCTTCGCCAATCGATAGCAAATGGTCTTGTTGCAATGAAGGGCTGCAAAGCTGCCCTCTTTGCCATCCATGCCCTCGAACAGGACCCCCAAATCAAATGCGTCGTTGGACTGTTTGAACGTAATTCGTGGATCGGCCAGGTCGATGGGCTTACCCGCCAGAAGTTTCTCGCGTGTTTCCGAGATCCAGTGTCCCAGGGCGGGGTTCTTACCCGCCCAACGGTGGGGTGTTTCAAGGGTTCCTGCGAATGGGAACAGCGGATGGATGTCAACATCCCAGCGCAGAGCGGCCCCGGCGAATTCGAAGATGCCTTGCATGGGGTCGCCAAAGATTAGTGTCGGGACAATGCGCGCAAGTTCTGTCGCCAACTCGTGCTGCACGCTGCCGCAGTCCTGGTATTCGTCGATCAGGATTCGGTCATAGGATGAGGCAATCACCGTGCGGACGGCAGCGACATTCAAGGTCAATCGAGCGCCCCGGTAGAGCTGATCCCATTCGGCGGCGCCTTGTGGCATGCATGCGGGAGGCTTTGCAATTCCGGGGAACGCATGGGAATATCGCATGCACCACCCTGCGATAGTGTCAACGGCGACTCGAGCTCGGGGTACTCCAAGGCGCTTGAGGCGTGAGCGAATGGCGTGGACCCCCGCGTGCGTGTGAGTCAGGATCAAAGCTCGTTGGCCCAAGGCCGCTACATTGGCGATGATCTCGGTTTTGCCATGACCCGCTGGCGCTACGACGGCCGCATTCCCCAAATTGAACAGGTCTGAAGCATTAGGCATACAACCACGCCTCAGCTTGATTGAGGGTCGTAGCCAGCGGCGAGCCAGGAGAAGCCTCCGCTATGCGCCATACCATCGGAGCAAGGCCACGGGCGATGCGTTGATCTTTGAACCAAGGCTTTTTGTCTTTTTTGCCTGGCGGCGGCTTCCCGCACGCCACATCCGCGATGGCTGTGCGAAGCTGAGACCCGTCCAGAGTAGTAAACAAATGCCAGCCTTTAAAGTGGTCTCGCACCCTCTCGACAGACAGGTCAGTGATTTTGGCGACAAGACTGTTGTCGATGAAATCATCGCCTCGCTCGGACCGGGCATATACAAGCAGCTCTTGCACAAGATCGTCGGGGGCCGCGCCGAAGATCGATTGCTCGGTATTAAGATTGCCTGCGTATTCAAATACTTGAATGCTCGCAGCGGCCAGCGAGGCTTGCTCAGCGGGGGAAAGAGCCGTATCCGAGTCCCGAAAGATGGCCGTTTGAAAGCCCAATTCCTGCAAGGTCAATGCCATGGCTGGCGCCTGCGCGCCGTTGCCTTCCGCTATCGCAACGCCCAATTGTTCGATGGGCTTGCCCGCGTGCCTGGCAGGCCAATGTTCCCGAATACCAAGCAGCAACCCAAGCTCGGTGTTTCCCTCGGTCACAAGGATGCGTTTAGAGAACAATGCCCTTGGAGTGAATCGCAGCAACACGCGGATGGGTTCTAGCGCTGTTGGCGCCAAGACAGTCGCTTGCCTCCCCGGCCGGGTCATCTGAACGACTCGCAGTCGTTCAGGTCCTGTTTCTGCGATAGCTACATCCGAATGGGTTGTCATGAGTACTTGTCCGACGGGCCGATCTGCTGCCGCCGATATATCCTGATCGGCTTTGAGCTGGGCGATGGCTCCGATGATCCGGTGTGGCTCTAAGCCATTCTCTATTTCATCGACAAGCACAATGGCCCCTTCGCTTATGGCCGACTTCTGGATGGCCAAGGTCGCGAGCCGACGCGTGCCAAGTCCTGCCAACCTTAGCGGGACTCCGTCATCATGTAAGGCAATGGAGCCGGAGGACAGTCCTGAGCGCCCAAGTTCAAGGCCGGGCTCATACGAGCCCTCCACATAGGCGCCCAATCCCTTGGCAAATTCTTCCGCCTTTTTCGCCGCTTTGGCCAGCGATTCGATCTCATCGAGCTTTGCGTTCTCTCGAGCTGCCTTGTAGGCATGAGCCAACCGCGTGGATGCTTCGTGCGTGTCGCCGGTCAATCTGGAAAGAACTGATCCTTGTCCCCATGCGAGGTGTCTGGCGTCTTCTCCAGCAAGCCTGACCAGTCCGAATAGAGCCCGATCCCTGTTTGACAGGGTGCGCGGGTCATCAACGCGATCGCAGGTCAACTCCCAGACGGGTTCCATCGAGGCGTCCACGGTCAAGCGCACGGTAAGGACGGGCTCGTCATCGTCTTCCGGCTCGTCGCGCAACTCCCCCGCAGATGTCCATCCGCGAACATAGAGCCCAAGTCGCTCATCAGATTTCAGAGCCTTGGACAACTCGCCGATAGTCGCCTCGATGACGATGGGACGGGTGGTGTCGCAAGCGAGAAAATCCGGCTCTGTGAAGGCGAACCAGCGGGAGGAAAGCGCGGCCTCAACCGCGTCCAGGACGGTTGACTTTCCTGAGTCTCCCGGCCCAATCAAGCAGCAGAAGGGCGAGCCCGGTTTCCAGTCAAGCGACTTGATTCCGCGAAAGTTCGAGACCTTGATCTGGCGTATCTGCATGGACTTCTCTTAAATGTTGCCAGCCTGTTGGACTGGCGCAAGCGCACTGTAATTGGCCTCAATTACGCGCTGGTAATGACTGTCGGCTTCAAGTCGCTGATATTGGTTGACGCTACAACTGCAATGGGTCGTTAGCTTAGGTTGGGGCGGGCTAGGAGCGACCATTCTCCAATTGCAACTATTTATGATTTGCATTTTTCTGGCGGCGTTAAATGGCCCCTGTTGAGGGTGCAATACTGATCACATTTCTGGGCCGTCACCGTCCGGACTCTTTGATGAGTTGTTTTGCCTTGTACCTAAATCCGGCCCTGCATTGTCCGAGGCAATCAGGCTCTCCTGGAATGTCTGATTGCAGGCAGCCCTTCTCCATCATTTCCGAACCCAAAACACCTACCTCCACTGCATATTTGATATTCGAAAAATATACGGTAGCGATTGCGTCACCTTTATCAAAGCAAGCGTTCAAAGTTGAAACATTAATATTTGTTATGTTTGATATTTTGCTTTGCTTTGGGGCATTGAAAGCTTGAGCGATCATCCCTATGACGAATAAGGCCAGTAATAGTCTTGAAGTTCCACCCATGTCTTTGAAACTGAGCTTCTTATTCCAAATGGATTTGGTAGCGGTCACACCTTCGGTTGGACTGGGTGCTCCGCAATGCGGACAAGTATTTGCTTCAGTACTGACCGATTTTTTACATTCGCGGCAGGATAAAAGTGGCATGTTCTCCCCTTGTGCCTTTTGATTTCAGCAACGGTATTTGGTAGGAATTCGCACCTGCATTGGGTGCGGTCCCTGTTGAGTGATTGCGATCGGGGGTGTTTATTGAACCCGAAATGGTCAGTTATTCGAAGATGATGACTGTCTGCTTGTCCTTGAAAACGTTCCTGATGATTTCCTTTTGCGCATCGTTGGTGGCCAACGGGTTGCCGGTGAAAGTGATGGTTTTCAGATTCACCAAGTAGGGCAGGAACACTGGAGCCACAGTGAGCTTGTTGTTGGCGAGATTGAGGGTGGATAACGAAGTCAGCAGACCCATTTCCTCTGGCAGCGAGGTCAAGAGGTTGTTGCTGAGATCCAAGGTCTCCAACGCCAGCAGGTCACCTATCTCTTTCGGCAGGGTGGTCAACTTGCCGGAAACGATTTGTATGTTTTGTAACTTGCGTGCACCCGCAATTTGACTAGGTAAGGTAGAGATTGCGGTGTTTTTTATGAACAGCGTTTGCAGGAACGGCAGCTGCCCGATCTCAGGGGGCAGTTCAGTCAGCAAAACGTTTTTGTCTATCGACAGCGAGCGCAAAGTACGCCCAAACTTGCTGATGCAGGGCGGCAGCGTAGTCAAGGCATTGGAATAAATGTCGACAACTTCGACATTGGCGACGTTGCAATACACCTCCGGGAATACCGTGTGGGCGGACGGATTCAATACCAGGCGCTTTTGTTGGATCGTGGGAAGATCGATGCCATCCAGCGTTCCTGCGCCGGCCAGCGAAGCACAGCCCATTGATGCGATGAGCAGCGCGAAACCGACGAACTTTTTGAACATAGCTTTCTCCCTGGAAAGATGGTTGTTGCCTGACGGGCGAGCCATTCGCAGGTAGTGCATCGCACAGGCTTTTAATACTTGCCAATCTGTATTGGAATCGATTGTAGTCCGGCCAGGTCATAAAAGTGCCCTGCTGTGGTCTCCTCACCAAGCGGGGACGTGACTTGACGGGTGCTGGCGATCCGAGCCCGTCGCAAGAAGGGGGTAGGTGTTTGGCCTCTTTTGAAGCTTCGGTGACCAACCGCTGAATGGCAGAAAAAGCGGGCGCCTTTCGGGCTGCTCTGTCCTATGCCTTGCCTATGCAGATGTCCGCTTTGGATTGGTTTCGTCAATTGCCCGCGCGATCAGCCCCAGCTCTCGGAACATCGGTTCACATTTTGGGTTGGGTCATCGCACAGGGCTTGTGTTTGGGAAAAAGTTAACCTGCGTGCGCTTCACCAGATCGTTGTAGCTGATGGGCGGAGAAGCCTTGGTCGCATCTGAATTCTCGTGCCAATGCGCCCAAGCACGGTTCTGTTGCTGGTCGTAGACCAGTTTGAACAGGTACTTGGGCACTCGGATGCGACCAGGTCCGATGCTCGGGCTTTCAGCGATGCTGGGCCAGTACACCGGGCCCGTGATGACATAAACGTCACCAGCGGCTCGGGATGCATATTTGCGCGTTGCTGCCTCCACTTGTTTTGCCCAGACGCCGCGGTTGTGTTCACGCGCTTGGGGAACGATATTGGCAAGAGAGAAGCTCTGCGCCATGGCGGTTGGGTTGGGCATATCTGCCGCTGGTGCCATGTGCCCGCGGTCGAATCCGCTGCCTTTGTAATCATCCAACGTAGCCCTCTCCGCTGACCGCAGTCGGGCATCGGCAAAAAACTTGTCCGTACGCTTCTCGCCGGCATCCGCTATGGATGCCCGGTTGAGACGCTCGGCCACAAATACGGGCGTCTTGCTTTCCCCAGAATAAAGAATGGCAAAGGAGTCGTAACAGAGTGCGCGGTCGGTCGGACGTTTGGCAATTGCTGGCGGTGTTCTGTTGAGAAAGAACTGGGGACAAGCAGAGAAATCTTCAGCTCCGAATACCGCAATGGCATGCGCAAGCAACAGCAGGGCAATGCATAGTGTCTTGAAAAGTGTGTGGCCGTGGCGCATACGTGTTGGCGGAAATGGTTGGTGGGATGTGTCTATACAGCTTTCGCCGTCAAGGGCTGGTGCTGTCGGTGAGACTCCATATTGCGGGTAGGCCTGGTGGAAGGCAAGAATAAGTTTCTGATTCCACCCTGAGGTTACGTGAGAAACAGGCTCGGGTCATTGGGAATAGTCCACCTGCCTTGCCGTGTTGCAGCAAAGGCCTGCGCGTTCCCCTGGTGAGGGGTCGGGCTCTGGTGCGGCGCATCAAGCCGGCCCGGCTGGCCGTCTCGACCCATACGGGCTATCGATCCCTAACGCCTGCGCGCTGCGCTTGCCTTTAGCGAGAGCGGCCTGTGGCCGCTTGTGGGCGCTCGCCGCGCGGCCTAGTGGTTCGCAGCAGGTCCTTGCGTAAAGCCCGTCTTGTTCCCGTTTTGCCTGTGTTCGCCGCTTGTTCGGTGACTTTTGCAGCGCGCTTTTGGGCACCGGCATTCCCACCCTAAGGCTGGTGCGCTCTGGCGCACGGGGTGGAGCCTTCAAGGGCTTTCGCGGCATAAAGCCGCCCATGTCGTCTGCCTCACGGTGTGTGCGCAGACCCATGTCGCTATTTATTCCACGCTCCCTTCATGCCCGCCATCTCGCTGCAGCCAGTGCACCGGCGACGAACTCAGGAAAAACGGCGACAGGCTTCCAAGGCCACGCAGCTCACCCCCAGACAAATGGATGGGCTCGGAATCTTGGAATCCGGTCAACCTGGGAGTCAGAACCTCGCAGCCAGTCGGTCACTGGTCAGTCGGCCCCAACGGGCTATTTTGGAGAATGGTATGAACACAAACGCTTCCCCTGAAACCGCTGCAATTGCCGCAGCAATTCCCCTCACGGTGCGCCAATCGATGCTGGTTCCTTTGGACCGCTTGGTACTGGCACCCCATCAAGTGCGTAAAACGGCACCGTCCAAAGAGGGCATCGCTGAGATGGCAGCCATGCTGCAAGCCCAAGGGCAACTCGCTGCCCTGCATGTGAGCGCGGAGCCTGACTCGGAACGCTATCAAGTAGTGGCCGGTGGTCGCCGCTTACGGGGATTTCAGCTGCTTGCCAAAGAGGGTCGCATTGCGCAGGATTTCCCCGTTGAATGCAAACAGGTGGACGCTGTCGATGGCACGGTTGTCGGGTTGATGGAGAACATCAGCCAAGAGGCGATGCACCCCGCCGATGAATTTGAAGCGTTTCGGGCTTTGCATGCGCAGGGCCGCAGTGCTGAGAGCATTGCCACGCAATACGGGGTCACGGTGCTGCATGTGCTGCGTCGCTTGAAGCTGGCAGGACTGGCACCCGAACTCATGAAGGCCTACCGCAAGGGGGATATCCAATTGGATCAGGTGATGGCCCTTGTGGCACTGGAGGACCCGAAGCGCCAAGTCATGCTCTATAAAAGCTTGCCGCACTATGCGCGCACGGCTTCCCATATTCGCCGCACGATTGCGCAGGATGAAGTCAGCGACGACGATCAACGGGTCAAACTGGTGGGATTAGCCGCTTACAGCCAAGCCGGTGGCGCTGTGCGCGAAGACCTGTTCAGCGAGAACGGGACGCGCTACCTCACCGATCCCCTGCTCTTGGACATGTTGGTGGCAGAGGCTTTTGAGGCGCAAGCCGCGCAGCTTCGCGCCAAAGGGTGGCAGTGGGTTGATGTGCATCTGGAGTACGGCTACGCCGAGCGGACTCAGTACTTTGCGATGCCCGTGAAACACCTGCCCGAGTCGCCTGTTCACGCAGACAAGCGTCTGGCGCTGGAGGCGCAGCTCAACAGTTTGCACACGCAAATCGCCGACAGCGAGGACGATGAGGATGTGGATCACTTGCACGACCAAATGGTCGCAGTGGAGGCCCAGCATGCCGCTTTGGCCGAGCAACTGATTGACAAGACCGCTACAGAAAAAGACCTCGCCGGGGTGGTGCTCACTTTGGCAGGGGGAAAGATCAAGCGTTTAGAAAACCTCGGACGCGGCGCAGACTACAAAACCATCATGGCGGCATTGAAGGCGCGCGAGGGTGGCGCTGCTGCCCGCAGTGGCGAGAGCATTCCTCAGGCCGATGCGGGTGCAGGGCAGGGTGAAGCCGTGCCAGGCGCGGACGCGCCCGAGGGTGACGATGTACCCGAGCGTCTGATGCTCAATCTCACCGCCCACCGCACCGCTGCGATTCAGGCTTCCTTGCTGTCTCACCACGAAGTGGCGCTAGCTGTGCTGGCACATCGCATGGCGTGCAGCATGTTCGACACCTTCGCCGGACATGAACACCCCATCAAAGTCAGCCTGAGCAGTGCGTGGCATCGCCTTGCCAATGCGTCCGCTACGGTGGGCACCAGTCGCGCAGCGGATGTGGTGATTGCGGAACGTTCGCGCATGGAAGCTTTGTTGCCACCCGAGCGCTCCGATTGGCTTGCATGGTTTATCGCGCAGCCTTTGGAGGTGTCCTTGTCCATGATCGTGCTGGGCACGGCTGAGACGGTCGATGCCATGCAATCCCGCGCCAAAAGCAAAGACCTGTGCGCAGGACTTGCCAAGGCGGTGGCCTTGGACATGCGCGCATGGTGGGAGCCGACCGCGGAGAACTATTTGGATCTCGTGCCCAAGGCCAAACTGATGGAGGCGGTAACTGAGGCCAAGAGCGCTGAGGCCGCGAAGGACATGCCCAAGCTCAAGAAGACCGAAGCCATCGCCTTTGCCGCGCAGGCTCTGAGCGGTACGGGCTGGCTGCCGGTGCCTTTGCGCTGAATCCGACGAGGAACCTGTGATGACGCTGAACCTTGTTTTGGAATGGTCTGGCGCTGTCACAGGTCTAATTGGTGCGGCCATGCTGGCCAGCCAAACCCGGCATGCGCGTTGGGGATGGTTGGCATTCCTGCTGGCCAACCTGCTGCTGATTAGCTGGGCGCTGCGCATACAGGCCATGGGACTGTTGGTGCAGCAGGTGGGGTTCACGGCGACGAGTTTGCTGGGTCTGTACCGCAGTGGTTTGTGGCCAAGGACCTGGCGGTGATCGTGGTGCGCTGAGTGGGGTTTAGGCGGGGGAGGCGCGGCAGTGTGCTGCGCAAGGGCTTTGGTCAGCTCGGTGCGCGAGGTCGCGCTCCTCGGGCTTCTTGGTGGTGCGGGCGCTCAAAAAGGGGCGTATGGCTACTGCGCTGGGCTGTCGCCACGGTGGGCTATGCCCGGCGCATCCACCACACCCCCCTTTGCCGCGCGGCTTATCCCCGGGGTCCGCAAAGGCTGCGCCCTTGCGTGGGGGAGGGAGATCCACAGTGCGCTCGCGCGAGGGCTGTGGTCAGAGCGTGCCGTGCACGCTGGGTTGGGGTGGAACCTTCGGCGCGCAGGCGTTGTGGTGGGCTCGTTGCTGTGCTTCCCAGCATACCCTGGCGTTCTCAAATTCCAGCGGCTTTCCCGGCATAAACGGCCCGCTCCCCGCTGCGCGGGTCCCCTCCATTTATTCCAGGGTCCACTGGAGTTCTGCGCTGCGCCAGGGTGCTTCGGGGCTGAGCAATGTTGCTCTGCTTTCGGGAGCTTTTTATGAAAAAACCGTATCTGGACACGGCCATGCTTTTGACGGCCTTGCGCACCTCGGGTGCGCTGATCGCTGGCAACGGCGTCGTGCAGTTGATCACCGGAGGTTCCGCCCGCGTGGTGATCGAGTTGCTTGCCACCGGCTTCGTCGTTATAGTGCTGACGTCACTTGGCTTTAGGAAATAGGAGGCTCTTATGTTCGAACACTATCTCATGCTGGGTGGCTTCATTGGCATGGTCATTCTGGCCGTGGTGCTGCGCCATACGGTTGGCAAAGACCAGCCGGATGCGCCGAACGCGACCCTGCTGTAAATCCTGCAGCATTCCTGCGCAGCCGGGTTTATCCCGGCTTTTTTTGGGCGCCCTGCGTCAAGCTGTAGCAGCTTTGCGGTCACCGCAGCGCTGGGTGGGTGCTGCTCAAAAAGGGGCGTGTCCCTTGGGGGGACACCCCCCTTTGCCGCGCGGCTTATCCCCGGGGTGCGCAAAGGCTGCGCCCTTGCGAGGGAGGGGCGCTGCGCGCCCTGATTGCTCTGTGTTCTGGCGGAAGTCTGGGCAGGGCGCGGTGTTTCTCAGGCGAGTGCTTCGCCTTGGCTGGGGCTAATCGAGGAACGTGCGCAGCATTTCCACCACGTCGTCGTGCTCGGCTGGCACATGGACGACGTCCCCATTGTTGAAATGCATATCCGTATCGCTTTGGTGTTGGTCTTGGGGTAGTGATTTCACGTACTGAACTTGAATGTGCTTGGGCGTGATTTTGACGCCATCGTCTGTCAAGAAGGTGGTGAGACTGGGTGTCATGGTACTGGGGACTTTCTCCGCTTGCATGGAATGCGTGGGGTTTGCGAAGCCTTTCATTGTCTTCAACGCATGTTGTTTTGGCGCCTGTGTGTGGTGTCGTGTCCATGGCAGTTTCTGTTCCTTCCCGCCGTGTTTTGTGTCGGGTTCTGCCGTTCTTCGTGCGTCACCCCCTGCAGGGGGTCGGGCTCTGGTGCTGCGCATCGAGCCGGCCCGGCCTGGTCCGTTCCGTCTCGCCCCTGCGGGCTATCGATCCCTGACGCCTGCGCGCTGCGCTTGCCTTGAGCCAGAGCGGCCTGTGGCCGCTGGCGGGCGCTCGCCGCGCGGCCTGGTGGTTCGCAGCCGGTCCTTGCGTAAAGCCCGTCTTGCTCCCGTTTTGCCTGTGTTCGTCGCTTGGTCGGTGACTTTTGCAGCGTGCGGGCGTTCACCGGCATTCCCACCCCCAGGCGTGTGCGCTCTGGCGCACGGGGTGGAGCCTTCAAGGGCTTTCGCGGCATAAACGGCCCGCTCCCCGCTGTGCGGGTCCCCTCCATTTATTCCACGCTCCCTTGCTGTACGTCCACACGCTGCAGACCGTTCACCGGCGACGAACTCAGGAAAAACGGCGACAGGCTTCCAAGGCCACGCAGCTCACCACCAGACAAGTGGATGGGCTCGGAATCTTGGAATCCGGTCAACCTGGATTCAGGACCGAGAACCACACCGCAGGAGGGATTTTTATGTACACCAGCACCGCAGACCAGGACACCAGCGCAAGGCCGGGCGTGCCATTGGCAGACGGTGAAACCATCACGGACGCCGAATTCTTCGCGCACGTCCAACGCACCCAGCAAAGCACCGATACCAGCGGCCCCGCAGTCGCTGCGCTGTGGCTCTTGCAGCAAACCGCCGCAACCCCAGCCCTTGATTCTTAACCCTTATTTTTTGGAGAAATTCCCATGCTCGCCAGCAGATTCCGCGCACCCATCGCCGTGCGCTCCCACGCCCCCCTGTCTGATGACCACATCCGCGCCGCTGCGCCCTCTATCTTTGCCCAGGAGGCCCACGCCAGCCGCTCCCAGCGCTATGCCTATATCCCCACCAGTGAGGTGCTCACCGCCCTGCGCCAGCAAGGTTTTCAGCCATTCATGGCCTGCCAAACCCGTGTGCGCGACCAGGACAAAACCGCGCACACCAAGCACATGCTGCGCCTGCGCCATGCCAGCCAAATCGAGGCCAAAGAGGCCAACGAGATTGTTTTGCTCAATAGCCACGATGGCAGCAGCGCCTACCAAATGATGGCCGGGGTGTTTCGCTTTGTGTGCGCCAATGGCATGGTCTTCGGTGACACCGTGAACGATATTCGCCTGCGCCATTCGGGGGATGTGATCGACAACGTGATCGAAGGTGCATTCCGGGTTTTGGCGGACTTCCAAGCGGTCGACCGCAGCCGCGATGGCATGCAGGCCCTCACGCTGAACGCAGGCGAGCAAAACGCTTTCGCCCATGCCGCCCTGGCGTTGAAGTACGACACCGCGCAGGCGCCCGCTCCGGTGACCGAGGCCCAAATCCTGGCACCCCGGCGCTTGGATGATGCCAAAGGCGATCTGTGGACGACTTTTAACCGCGTCCAAGAAAACATGATCCGTGGCGGCCTGAACGCGCGCAGCGCTACCGGCAAACGCACCCGCACCCGCGAAGTCCAGGGAATTGACCAAAACGTCAAGCTCAACCGCGCACTGTGGCTGCTGGCCGAGGAGATGCGCCGCCTCAAAGCCTAGGCACAAGCCAAGTCCCCCGCACACCAAAAACCGGGTGTGCGGGTCGATCTGCCTACCCGCGCACCCACCCACACCCTTCAGGACCCACGACCATGCATACCGCACACCCTGCGCACGCACCGCGTGCCAACTCCCCCCAGTCAGACGCCGCCCTGATACCTCAACCCGCTCGCGCGCTCCCCAGCCGGGTCACTGCCCGCACCTGTTTCGATGGCGCGCTCGAACGCTTTGACCACGGCCATATCCAGCGCGCATCCCATGCGCGTTTATGTAAAACCGGCTTGCTGTGCATGCCAGGCCATGCTCCGCAAACCGTTGCCGTGCCTTTTTTCAAGTTCCAATTCAATGCCATGCAAGACCGTTTGGATGCGGTCTACAGCGTATGGCGTGATGGCCAGCGGGTCGGCGAATTTTTTGCCAGTGCGTTCAAGTACCTGTGCTTATAGGGAGAGGCCGACCATGCCCAACAAGTCCACCCAAGAGAACTATTTTGTGGCGCAGGTTCTGCGCCAGCGCCTGGCCACCGATGGAGCCGAGGCTGCGATCTGGTTTCGCCAGCGCAAGGCCTGGCGCATATCGACTGCGCAGGCGCTCATGGAGTACCGCCACATGCGCAGCGACAGCCTGCAGACCCTGCGCACGTCGCCGCCTAGCCCGTCGGCTGCAGCTTTGTGGCAGGGCCGCGTATCGGTCACTGACGAGCTGCTGCAGGCGCGCGCTGCGCTGCGCTTGCTGTGCGCAGCCTTCGACACCCCCGAGAACCGCGACCACGCCACCCGGCCCGATGCGGCCGAGGCACTGGCCGCTGCTGAACGGGTCTTGCGCAGCCCTGTGCGCAAGAGCCACCACTGAAACAAAACCCACCGATAACACCCAAGGACTCTTTATGGCGACCTTCAACTCTTTCACCCTCATGGGCAACCTGGCTGCTGAGCCTGAACTGCGCTACACCCCGGCCGGCTCGCCCGTATGCACCTTTCCCGTGGCCGTGAATGCACGGCGCAAAAACAGCGAGGGCCAATTCATCGCGCACGTTGACTTCTTTCGGATTACTACCAAATTCAAACTCGCCGATCTGTGTTTCAAGCACCTCAAAAAGGGCCGCCCCGTCTTTGTCAATGGCCAACTGGAGAGCTGGCGCAAGGACGGCAAATTCGGCATCAACTTCATGGCCTATGACGTCCAGTTTCTGGGCAGCCCTGGTGGCGCAGGCCACGCGAGTGATGCGCCAGTCCCAGGGCACGGCGCTGGCCAGGACGCTTGGAATGAGGAAAACCGTGCCTGGCTTGCGGAGTTCAGCGCAGGAGATGCGGATTAACGGATGGCCAGACGCGGTGCCGTTCAGCGAATGGCTTGATATACTATTTCATGTATATTCTCTCCATGCACACAAACGGAAAACCGCTGGAATGGGTAGGCAGCAGCTACAAAGACTTGATGGCTTTGCCGGCTGACGTACGGCGACTATTCGGCTTTGCGTTGTCGCTTGCCCAGGCGGGCGACAAGCATGACGCCGCCAAAGTCCTCAAAGGGTTTGGTGGGGCCGGTGTGCTTGAAGTGGTGGAAGACGATGCGGGCGGAACCTACCGCGCCGTGTACACCGTCAAGTTTGCTGCGGCGGTGTTTGTTCTGCACTGCTTCCAGAAGAAAAGCAAACGCGGGATTGCCACGCCCAAGGAAGACATGGACATCATCCACGCCAGGCTGAAAATTGCCGAAGCGTATGTAAAGGAGTTGCGGACATGAAAACCCGACTGGTTGAAAACGTTGAAGTGCATCGTGGTTCTGGCAACGTGTTTGCCGATCTTGGGCTGGCCGATGCCGAAAAGCTCGCGATCAAAACGGGCTTGGTCATTGAAATCAGGAAAGCCATGCGTATCCTGGGCTTGACGCAGCAAGCCGCTGCGAAGCGCATGGGCATTACCCAGCCCAAAGTGTCCGACATGATGCGCGGCGACTTCACCAATCTTTCCGAGCGCAAGCTGATGGACTGCCTCACACGGCTGGGTTATGACATTGAAATCAAGGTACGTCCTGCCAGAGCGGAAACAGGGCATCTCATGCTGGCCACGGCCTGAGCTGACGTTCGCTAGGTGGTAGGCGGTGCGGGCGGCGTCCTGCTGCCGGTCTCCCACCGGGTCGTTACCGGCGCGGTACGGGGGAATCGGTGTGATACAGTGAATACATGTATTTAATGGAGGCCGCACAGCATGGCTACCTCAGTCCGACTCGCTCCAGAAACTGAACAACGTCTTGATTATTTGGCGTCCCACACAGGGCGCACGAAAGCTTATTACCTGCGCCAAATTATTGAGCAGGGGATTGAAGAGATGGAGGATTACTACCTGGCGGTTGACGTGTTGCAACGGGTGCGCAGTGGGCAGGAGCCAGTGCACTCTGCTGCAGAGCTGAGGAGAGACCTTGGCCTGGACGATTGATTACGCCGATACGGTCAAAGGGCAATTGCGCAAGCTCGACAAACAGACGGCGCGGCGCATCTTGGATTTCATGGATGCGCGCATTGCCGGGCTGGAGAATCCCCGCAGCACTGGCAAGGCTTTGGTGGGCCCATTGGGTGGCCTCTGGCGTTACCGGGTGGGAGATTGCAGGGTGATCTGCGATATCCAAGATGGCCTTTTGCGTGTGCTGGTGGTTCAGGTTGGCAACCGGCGTGCGGTGTACCGCTAGAGCTTGTTGTAAGGCGCGTGGTTGCTTGAGAGGCTGCGGCCGTAGGGCAGGGTAGGGCGGTCCCGCGCCGGGTCTCCCGACTGGTCGTTACCGGCGCGGGACGGGGCCGCTCGCGCGGCGGCGCTCGTCTGGTGCACAGCACCAAACCTCGCGGTGGTGCGCGCTCTGAACGAGCGCGCTATTTCTGACTCCAGTTTGGCCTAGGGCCAAAGGTGCTGCAGAGGCAGTGGTTTGGCGCGCCACCGGTGTTACGGCGGTCTCGGTGCGGGCTTGCCCGCCCGGACGCCTGCTTGCCCACAAGCTTCACATCCCACGCAAGCGACCACAGGCCCACACGGATCGGCATGTGTTCGCTGCCCGCCTGCGGGAATTTGAGGGATTCCCTGGGCGGCTTTGGGGTCTGTGGATTTGTGGACAAACTCTCCGACAGACTCTGATTGCGTGCCAGGCGGCAAGGATTTGTCGCCCCATGTCGCATCCTGTCGCCTGCTGTCGCTTTTTTTCGCTTTTTGTCGCATGGTGTCGTATCAGGCCACCCAGGCGTCTTGGAGCGCAACACTATAGAAGTGCAGGATAGGCTCGCGCCGGTTTTTGTCCAATATTGGACAATTTACAAATATAAAAAGTCCCAGTAATAGTTAGTTTAGAAAACAGCATTGCATAAATCTATTAATTAGCCATAAAACACAATTACAATAAATTACCGAATAACAAACACGGACGGCTTCCATGGCTACCAAACCCACATTGCGCGTTGATCTGGGATTGCTCGACCCGTACTTTGAGCAACGCGCCATGGCCAATGGGCGGCCCGTTCATGCGGCTTTGGATGAAGCACTTGCGATGCTTCTGTCCGGCCAGGTTCTGCCTGCGCGTCCATCCAAGAAACGAGTGCGGCGCTGCGTCACCTTTGCATCGAAAGAAGAGCACCGGCGTGCGCAGATCTGCGCCAAAGAGAGAAACCAAACCTTAACGGCAGCCTTGCGGGCAATTGCGATTGAGCAACTACTTGTGCAGACTTGCCCAAGCACTGGAACTGCTGGCCATTTCGCGGATGTTGCCAGCACCGGCGTGCAAGCTGTACTCGGTCTCGATGAGTCCAGCACAGAGCGCTTGGAATTGCGCTTCAGACCATCCGAGTTGTCGGTGTTGAGAGAAAAAGTGCGCGCGGGACGTTACCAATCTGTGCAGAAGTTGGTGATAGCCATTACGCGTGCATTTTTACTGCGGGAACCGGTATTGGCGCCTACAGACATCGTGGCCTTGGGTCAGCACAATCTGGAATTGGTGCACATCAGCCATGCATTGCGCCAGATCACCCACACACTTGAAAGTGACAAGTCAATGGGTGCGCTGTATGGGGCCAAAGCCGTGCAGATGCTCGATCGTGTGGAAGCACATATCGAGCAGGTTGCCAAAGCACTTTCGCATGCCCAGGGGCGGTGGACATTGCAGGAAGCCTAGGCATGTTGACTACCGACGAACAACTGGCGAAGTTCGAGGCTGCCATGATCTGGCAGGAGCGCAAAAAACCGCTTCGGGGAGACGAACAGGCGCTCAAGCATCCATCACAGATCGGTATTCGATTGTTGCTCAGGCCAAAGCCAATGGCCACTGCATCCGAACGCGCCAACGCCGTTCGAAACCATGTACTGACCATAGTCCGTAGGCGCACGGAAGTGATGGTAAAAATCACCGGCCACACACCGGATATGGTTGGCTTTGCCCGCAGCCTTGAATATGTTTCCCGCAGTGGCCGTTACCGACACAAGGCTGAGGAATCACTGGAACTGGAAGATGATCGCGGGCAGGTATACCGTGGCCTACAAGGGCGTGAGTTGCTGCGCAGGTCCTGGGCCCTTGGAGGCCCTACGGTGCCGGAGTTGGTGCTGAACCCTCCCCAGGGTGACCGTAAGAAGGCGCCACGCCAAATCCTCAAGTTGGTGTATTCCATGCCGGCTCATGTTGGCCGTGCGGCCGTCAGCGCCGCCGCACGCGCGGCGATCCAAGAGAGCTTTGGCGGCCACCAATATGTGATGGCGCACCACGCCGATACCGATAACCACCATACGCATGTACTGGTAAAGATGGTGGACAAGGATGGCCACCGGATGAATCCGCGCAAAGCTGACTTGCAGCGGTGGCGAAATGAGTTCGCCAAGCAGCTCAACCTGCGCGGTGTCGAGGCTGCCGCTACGACCAGAAAAGTTCGATTAAAGCGGGCTAAGGGCGTAAGCCAGGCCGTGCGGGAAATGCGCGCCAGAGGCGTAATACCCGAACGGGACAAAACAGCGCAAACCCAAGCGCTTGCAGCCAAAAGGGCGCAAGAAAACGAGGCGCGTATGGTACGGTTTTACACCGAGGTCGCCGACATATTGCAAACGTCCTCGGACCCTACGGATCGGGTGTTGGCGCTGAACCTGGTTGAAACCATGCGGGCTCAGGGTCATATTTTGGGCGTGAAAGTCGGCCACAACGCACCGAGGCCCGCGCTATGAGCGCTGGCTTGTCGCTCCAGGTCTTGACGTCTTTCATGCTCGCTTGCGCGCCCATGGTGTCCCTTGAAACCGGCATGCGCTTGGTCCGGGTGGAAAGCGGCGGTAACCCGTTCGCTATTGGTGTGAATGGCCCCTATGTCGTGCGACCTCAGCCCACAAATCGTGAGCAAGCGCTGGTGACAGCAAACCATCTCCTGAGGATGTCTGATGTGCGTTCCATTGACGTAGGCCTGGCCATGATCAACAGCGCCAATTTGGGGCGCTTTGGCGTGAGTCTGGAGCAGGCTTTTGACCCCTGTACGAATTTACAAGCTATGCAAAAGTTGCTCGTGGCGTCGTATGAAAAATGGGCTTTGGTCAAAGGACCGGGTGATTCGGCGCTGCAGGCCGCACTATCGGAATACAACACAGGTCATCCTACACGGGGCCTGCGCAACGGCTACGTGTACCGAATCTATATGCAAGCTTTGTACTAGGTCGAGATACGGAGCGCATATGACCGCCAGCGAATCCAAACCAATACCGTCCGGGGCTCACCGGGCCTCGCTGAATTTTTGTATCGACTATTCGGGTTTGAAGCGTACCGTCGCGGGAGCCGTGCGCAGCGACTTAGCCCAAATTAATGCGTCCATTGCCGCTGGCGCCCGAATCAAAGACATCTACAGACTCTTCACGGCCCAAGGAATGCAGGGCAGCTTGAAGTCCTTTACCAAAGCCATCGAACGCGCGCGCAAAAGCGCCAGGCCCTCCTCGCCATCACCTGCTTCCATGCCCATAGCGCAGCCAGTTCCAGCAGAGGATGTGGGGCGCAATGTGCGTATGCAGCAAGCTGTTATGCAACGTCCAGGGCTCGCCAAACAGGGCGTTGATTTGGATCAGTATTTCACGCGGAAATCCATTTTTGACCGAACAGGGACGGAATAAAAATGAGCCTCTTCAGCAAAATAGCGGTGGTGAATTTTTCCGGAAATGTTGGAAAGTCCACCTTGGCCAGACACCTGCTGGCCCCCATGATGGACGGTTGTCCCGTTATTTCGGTAGAGACCATTAACGCAGACGCAGCCTCAGACCACACGATGAGCGGGGCGGAATTTGGTCAGCTCCAAGAGGACATGCTGAGCCAGCCGCAGGTGATCGTTGACGTTGGATCGTCGAATATCGAAGACTTCTTGATGCTGATGCGACGCTACGAAGGTTCGCACGAAGATTTCGATCTGTACGTGGTGCCTTGTGTGCCTGCCCTCAAGCAGCAAAAGGACACAGTGCAATGTGTTGGGGAGCTGTCTGCGCTCGGGATACCCGCTGAAAAAATCCGTATGGTTTTTAACCAGATGCCCTATTTGGGTCGTCCCCAAGATGTGTTTGGTGGTCTATTGGAGTTTGTAAAAGAGACGCGTATGGCGCGTGCTCATGCAAATTGGACGATTTATGAATCTGAACTATTCGCCCGAATCGCCGGTCAAAAAAGAACGCTCGCCGAGTTGGCTGATGACCCGACCGATTACAAGGGCCTGATTGCTGCTGCCAAGAGCAGTGAAGCCAAAGTCCAGCTGGCAGCGCAACTGTCTATCAAGCGGCTTTCACAAGGTGTGCGCCGCAATATGCGCGCTGTCTATGCATCACTGACGGCCAGCGGTAGCGGATGATGACCGAAGACCTCCAACTCCTGTCCCAGAAAGCGCGCGACATATTGTTGGCCGAGACGCTTGGCGATGTTCATCGGCTCAACATCCAGGTAGAAGAAACCAATCGCCGCATAGCGGAACTCCTGCAGCACTTGGAGGTGGGTGAGCGGCGCAATTGGTTGTCCCTCCTCGACAACAAGATGCGCGAATTTCAGCAATTCCAGATTCCGGAGATTGCAGCGGCCAAACTGCAAAAACACGCGGAGATCTTTTTGCGAGGCCTGATGGCCGAGGTGAGGCGGCTGGTTGCGCAGGAGGCGGCAACCCAGTCTGCTTATCGCCCATATTGGTGGGCTTTTTTTGGATTTGGCCTGGGGATTTTGGTGGCGTTCGGGCTGCGGATAGTCGCCTGACAAACGATCACGATGGCGCATTCAGGGTGTTTTATTCATGAAAAACGTTATTTGTAGCGCGCTTTGTGTGGCCGCCACGGTCCTGCAACCCAAGGCAAGCGCTTTGCGTGCCCAGGATCTTGACGGGCAAACGCAGTTGTCGTGTTCTGCCATTCTTTGCCTGGCTTCTGCACAGCGACCGCCCGAATGCAATCCTCCTATTGCCTATTATTTTGCGATTACGCGCTGGAGGTTTTGGGAGACCTTGCAAGCGCGGCTCGATTTCTTGAATCTCTGCCCGGTCGCAGGTGCTCCCGGTATGGCGAGCATGAAGTCGGCCTTGGTCAATGGTGCAGGTCGGTGTGATGCTGCAGCCTTGAATGTGGAGCTCTATGTGGAGCCAGGGCGCAATGTTCCCGGGTTTGTGATGGACACGATGCCCGACTACTGTGCTGCCTATTTCGGGCATCAATACGTACGACTCGACAGCCCAAGATATGTGGGAACACCCCAGCGAGGCGGCTATTGGGCCGAGGCGAAAGATTTTGCAGTTGCTGTGGCGGCTTACACAGCGCACTGGGCAGAGATTGATCGACTGGCTCAGCAAAACCAAGGGGGTAGAGGGGGCGGTAGAAATGGAGGCGACTGATGCGCGTGGGTCATCGCGGTGGGCTTGTCAACGGTTTTTGGGGGCTGTTCGTTTGTACAGTTAAACACGCCAATTGAAAGGGAGGATCCCATGAAAGCAATCCGCAAATTTTTAGGCGCAAGCCTGGTCGCTTTGCTTCTGCATAGCATTGCAGTGGCTGGTAGCAGATTCCCATTGCCGAGCGTTATTCAGTCTGGTGATCTACCGGTCGTTACAAACAGCATGCCCAGCGGCGTGCTGGGCATGCAGGCAGGCCTAGAACCAAGTGTGCCTGGCCATCAGCAACTTAAAAGAGCGCACACGATTGATGTCTGGTCTGCTGAGTGGTGGGCTGGCATGGTTTTCAATGGGCTTGCCGCTACCTTGCTTCTGCTCTACCCTGTGTGGGTGTGGCGGCTAGGAAATTGGTTCTTCCGTGCTGGCTTGATTGCTTTCCCCATAGTCTGGTACCTTGGGTATGAAAACTGGTTTGCGTTTTGTCGGCTCGTGTGCGTCGTGCCTGCTGTTGCTTATATTTTCAGATTCTTCATACCCGTGGTCCACGTGGTGGATTGGAATCGGAAATAGGCGTAAGGCCATCCCATGCAGTACCTTGTCGCGGGTGAACTGCGCCGCTCTGACGAGCCAGGTTTCCAAGAATTTCTGGGTAATTTGGCGCGGCCGCGGCGGGTGCATTGCGTTTGCACCCAGCCTGCAGTCGAAATGTATGTGCCGTTTGTGCGGGGTCAATACCTGCTCAGCTGTATGCCCGGCACGATGGCGCGCCACGCTCTAGCTTGTACACATTACGAACCTCCACTATCGATTTCTGGAGCTGCCGCTGTGATGGGTAGCGCAATCGATGCCAACGAGTCTGGCGACATCACACTCCGACTTGACTTTGCAATGCGCAAAATTTCGGGGAACGTACCACCGGGTCCTAGCGGGCAAGGGCTCGAAAGCGCAAAAGTTAACCCGAATAAATTAAGCATGCGGGGCCTGTTGCACTACTTGTGGCAGGAGGCGGGATTCCATAAGTGGAGTCCGCGAATGGAACACAAACGCAATGACTGGGTGTTGCACAAATACCTGGTTCAGGCAGCAGCCAGTAAAAGAATTAGCGCGGGTTTGTTGTCTGACGTGCTGGTGGTGCCACGGCCGGAGGGTTCTGGCGGACAGGGCGGTACTGCCGATACGCATGTCTCGCTGCAATTGGCGCGAGCAGCCACCGACGCTTACGGTGCGCGGCGGATGGCATTGGTGATTGGTGAGGTGGTCCGGTTGAGCCAGAGCACCCTGGCCCATCAGCTTGCCATATCGGGTTTGCCGAAAGCACTTGCTATCTCGGATGCGCTATTCAGCCAGGTTGAAAGAGTCTTTTCTGCACAAATTGCGATGTGGCAGGCGGGTGTCAACCGCTTGATGGTGCTCGGGACGTTTTTCAACGACACGGTGGGAAATCCCGTACTGTCTGAGCTCACGCTCATGAATGTCAGTGCCGAGTTGTTGCCATTCGAGAATATATTTGAAGAGGCATTGATCGCACGCTTGGTTGGCGCGCAGCGCAGATTCAGTAAAGGGCTGCGCTACAACCTGAAACGCAGCGTCCCGATAGCCAGCGCTGTACTCACTGACACCGAGCGACCAGTCGCACTATTCATACTTCAGCCCGGCGGAGACCAAGCGCTATTGACTGCGCAGGTCTCGCAAGCGCAAAGTGAGGGTTTGGAGACCCTGGTTTGGAGGGCGGGGATGGATGCGGAGCCTGCCTTGCCACCAATTGCGCGGTTTGTTCGCACGAACTGAGGGCTTGCAATCGGCATGGGCTATTCGTCACAGTGTTCGAGATGCGGGTATTCGTCGGTGGGTATTTATGAAAAGGAGGACATATGAAAAGCATTAAAAGGTATGGGGTGGCAGCGCTGGTGGTGATGGCCCTGAGTGCTTGTGCCAATACCCCCAGAAATGCGCCCGTTGCAGAACAGGAGGCCGTTCAGCCCAGGGCTGTTGCCACATCAGCCGCAGATACACCCCATGTCACCAGGGTGGAGGACGTCATCAAAGGCGCCATACTCACCGGCGGGCTCGGTGGTGGGATCAAGCTTGCGGGGTTTTGGCAGTCCGCGCCGCTGCCGCTGCCACCGGGGAAATGGGAGGTGGTGATGAGGAAAAATTACAGTCGCACCTGGAAGACGGCACCGACTAAACCCACTCTCAGATTTTTATGGGTAGCGCTTAAGAACCAGGATCCTGAAGCACAAATTCAGTGGCTGGATTTTTCGAGCAATATCACCACCGATCGCGTTGGATATATCCACGAGGAGTGTGCAGGGGACTATGAGGTTCTCAATGATTTTGGGACAACGAAGTCCGGATTCATGGAACGGTGTGGCTATGCGGCTTATGTCGAAGACCACCGACCACCCTTTGAGTTTATGGTCATTCCTTTTCCATTGCCGGAGCCAGATATTCAAGCGCCCAACCTGCTCACAGTACAGCTGCATGCAGGCTACAGTGGCGGCCGATTGACGGAGTGGAGATTTTATGTAGTCCCACCTGCGGCGTTGCAGAGTGCAGAGCAACGCAAGCTAGCAGTCGCCCGTTTCCTGCAGGAAACAGGCGACCAGATCAAGGAGTTTCTCAACAACCGTCCCGCGCTGTTGCCGGATCGCCTGGTCTTTGTTCCCTGAGGCGAGGTTTTTAACGGCGCGGTGTACTAGAGATCTGCAGAAACCAACGGGTGGCGTCCAGTCCACAGGGACTGCCAGTTTTGCTCTGCTGCCCACAGGCCGATAGCAAAGCAGATGGGCTCCCCAACCCAACGCAGAAATTTGCCTTTCCAATTGCACCTGGGGCGCACGCCCATCTGAAAAGCCAATTCTTCTGCGCGCCAGGTAGCCAGTGGGCGGATCAAGTTTTGTGCCCAAGGCGATCGGCGCATCAAGCGAACGTAAGGGATGGCCCATAAATGGTAACCCCGCACGGTTGCCGGTGACAAATGTTTGCGCGTGAAGAGAAGATCTGCGCGCCAAATGGCTTTGTCCAGCATGCCTTGGCGCATCAATTCGGTACAGATTACACGGCTGTTGCCGCCACCACCGCCTCCATCGGCATGAGTGTCAGAGTCATCGTTGTCATTTAGATTATTTTGGATTTGCGCCGTTTTTTCATCAGTTTTACCGAGTTCTCTGCTGCAGTCGCACGTTGGCGAATTGTCGGATGGAGAAACATGGAGTTGTCCATCCGTGCCCATCCAGCCTCCTTGGATTTGGCCGCCAGAACCCCCATCTGATTTCCCTGGTTGTGTTGGCGTGATAACGCCAATGTATTGGCTGCTTCCACTGCAGTAATAAACGCCGTTCACCAGGGCAAGTCCAGCATCACAGCCTTCGATAGGGCCACCTGCCTCGATGACCAGTCTGCGGCCCTGGGCGTCTGGATCGCCATAGGTCAAGAAGGCGCTGGCCTGGCTGCAATAGCTCAGTACCGCCGCAGAAATTATGTGTAATTTAAATTGACTATGCATATTCCTCTCCTTAAAAAATGAACCTAATACGCCGTACATAGAGTTGCAATCGTGGCCGTGGCGTTGCTTCCCGCCGAAGAACCATCGCTTCCTACGATCGATAGCACATTGCCCGACCCCAATTGCGCGGTGAAAGAACCCGTGTTGTTGTTGCATGCCCCTCCAAGGCCGGCCACAACACAGGTGCTTACGATTCCGAGCAATACCATGCGCGGAGTCATGTTCGATCCAATACATGTAGGCGTTGAGACCACCTGTCCTTGGGTGTAGGTGGCCACCGAATAGATGCCAGCCTGCCCCGCTAGATCGGCGAGCTGGCGGTAACTGGCGCGGCGGCAAATGAGCCCAGCCCCTCCCGCAGTCTGGGCAATCCGGCCCTCTGGGGAGCAGGCAGCACCATCGGAGGCAATAAGGGTAGAAGTGGCTGTCCAAACGCCTGCGACGCAGCGCAGTAGCGTTGGCACAGTGGCCACAGTGCCCCAGGACATTGCACCATCTGGTGTGCATGTTGCGCCGGGTGTGCCGGTTCCCCCCAGCGTCAATGTCCCAGTGATATTGGCTGCTCCATTGGCCTGTAATGTGTAACTGGACCCGTAAATCGTGCCGCTGACCGTTTCGCCCCCTTGGAAACTCGGATCGCGGGAGTCCGCCACGCGCAGGTAATCATCGTCTTCGCTTCCCCACCCGAACCGTGCACAGACAATCCCAGCCACTGCGCCATAGGGATTGACCGCAGACCAGCTTCCATCAGAGGCCAGAATGGTCGATGCATTACCCAACAGAGAGCTTCCACCCGCATTGCCCATGCGCCCCAGCATGACCCCTTGGCCAACAGCATCTACTTCACCACTGGCGCTGGAGCGATCCTTCACCGCGACATTGAGACATACCATGCCCGTGACGTGGCAATCGCTACCGCCTGGAGAGGTGGTGCAGGTGCTGGATCGAGTGATCTTGATGTCGTAGCCACCAGAGGTCAGCGATTTGTAGATACCCGCATCCAGCGCATTGTCGACGCCCAGATTCAGCGATCGAAACTGGGCGACCGTAGGGTAGCGTGATTGGCCACTGGTGCTGCCATCTGCCAGCGTGACGCCGTTGCGCGTGATGGGCAAAGCCGCTTGGTAGGCGCTGTAATTGAGCATCACCAGTTTGTGGGCAGCACCACGCAAAGCCATGATCGCGTCCGCTTGCAAGCCAGCGGCCGTGGCGTCTGCAGCCTGCAGCGTCGCCTTGTAGCTGGTCACCGCCATCACGCCGGCTACGAGAAGTGCCAGACTCATGTCCATGCTGAGCCAACCCATCTGGGTGCGTGGAATGGTGCGCATGAGGCCGCGCTTTATGAGCGTCCGATATCAAATGCGATGGAAACGACACCGTCTGACGTATTCGTTTCACAAGCGCTTGTGCTCGTCGCAATATTCAATGCACTGTCTAGGACCTTGACCACCGTAGACGCGACAGTGATGCGGCGCATGGAGGGGGAAACGCCGGACACAATCTCGGTGCATTGGTTGGCCGGGACGTTGCCCCACGTCAATGTCAGCAAGTCGTTGGTTCCCGTGCCGTTAGCGGGTACGACGGTGATGGCCGAGCCGAAGCTATTGGTGGCAGTAGCCGCTGTTCCGTCACGCAAGTGTGCGGGAATGATGTGGCTGCGAACGGCCACTGCCGTGGTGACGGAACCATATTGGTTACTCAGACCATATGCCGCTTTTGCGGAACTGGCGATGTTTTGGATTTCGGTGATGTTTTGCGTGATAGATGTTTGGCGGAGGTTGTTGCTGTACATGGTTACTGCTGCGACGCTCAAGACCGCCACCACCAGCAAGGCCAGTCCCAACTCGACGCTGATGAAACCGGATTGTTTTTGGGACTCTGATCGTGCAAGTCTGAGGTGTTGGCGTATGCATGTGCGTGTTGGATCGCTTGTTTTCATGGTTCCCCCTTGGAAAGTTAGGTTGAGTGCGTGGCGAAATACCCGGTTTCTTGTCCAGAAATCGCAGAGACACGCTGCTTTTTTTGCAGCGCCCGTTGTTGAATAGCTTGGGGTGTCATTTGCATTTGAATTTGGAACAGGATGTAGTTTTGGCCGCTGTAAAAAAAGAGAATCAGGGCCAAGACGCCAGCAAGTAGGAGAACATTGAGTTGCTGGGCATAGCGCTGAACATCACCGCGCGCTTGGTCTTGTCCTACCGTGCCGAGTTCGACCAGGATGCGGGAAAAGTCGGCATCTGCATCCCTGCGTACCCGGCTCTGCAGCCGCGCCAACAAGCCACCAGATAGCAGCCCGTGGCTGAACGCTTGTGCGTGGTCACCGGGGTGTATCTGCATGTGCTCTACCACCCAATGCAAGTGCTTGCGCATCCACGGTGAAGCATGGATGGAAAGCTCGTTGAGTGCATCTTGCAAGCCCCGCCCAGCCTGCAAGAGTGTGGCGAGGTTGGCCAACATACGCGCGCCTTGGATGTCTCTGTACAGAGCCAATATTGGTTGCAGGGGCCCAAGAAAGATCCAAAACGCACGTCCTATACCTGTTGCGTTTTCTGCGCGGTATCGCCAGGGCGCAGTGACATTGGCCAAACCATACACAGCGAACCAGACAAGAACGCATACAAGCAATAGCACGGCAGCCGGTGCGCCGCGCTTGAAAGCAAACGCCGCGCTCCGCACAAAAGCAGCGAATCCGGTCCATATCTCGGGTGGCGCACTTTTTTCAAAAGCAGGGATCACGTGACCTGCCATGACATATGCAAATACGAAGGCCACCGGAAACAAAATGGCCGGACTGCTGATTGCCGATCGCACCACCGCATTCATGGCTTTTTGACGCTCGACGTTCTCGGCGACATAGCGCAAGCTAGCAGCCTTGTCCTTGGCGTCGGCTACCACCGAGAGCGACATGGCATCCGATGCTGGCATGATGCGCTGCAGTACCTGGTCAATGCTGGTTATTCCGCTGTCCATGACCTGGCGCATATACGCCAGAACGGCTGCTTTTTGCCGGTCAGAAGTACCCGGATTGGTCGCGATGCGCAACTCACCGTCCACAAAATCGCGCAGCAGCTCGCGGTCATCAATCGAATGCGCCAGGTCACGGTAAAACTCTGCCCGCCGTTGCCAAAATGGCCAAAGTGTCCAGATGGGTATGCGCTGATTCATGGCTCGCGCTCCAGGTGGGTGTCCCGGTATTTCTCGAAGAGTCCAAAGCGCTCCAAGCCGCAGGGATCAATTTGGCCGTTCAGTGCTTTGTATATGGCGTGTTCAAGGGCCGACTTACCCGTCATGTCGGCGCTGGACAAATCTCCGTTGGAATACGTTTTTTGGTAGTGGTACCAGGCCGCCCGGTCTTGACCTTGGGCGCTCAAGTCCAACCACTGGTCGTCGGGGATCATCATTTCGGCGACGATAGTCAGCCCTTTTGTTCCCCGTCTTCTACAGGCTGTGCAACCAGCGTGGTTGCGAAACCGTAAGGCGGAAATATCCAGTTTGTGCGTGTCACGCAAAGTCTTGACGACAAAGACGAGGTAGTCACGTTCGCGCAAGAGGCCGCGTGCTTCCAGCGCAGCCAAAGCAGCAGACTGGTCCAGGGCACATGACGTGCAAAGCTTTGCAACCAGTGCCTGGTAAGACAACAAACCCAGCACATCATCACAGGTCAATTCGCTGCGGGTGAGGCCAATCAAAGGGTCGACGAAGCGGTTCATGATCCCCATCACGCTGCGGGTGTGCATGGTTGCCATTGCCATGCCGCCCGCTTTGGCGGTGATTGCTGCAGCGCGTGCGCTGATCACATCCCGCACTTCGCCAAGGTCTACGATGTCAGGGTCCATGCGCAATATGGACTCCACAACCTGGGAGTAGGGGTCTTTTTTTCCTGCCTGGGTTAAGGTGCCTATGCTGCGCTGCACGCCAATTTGGTGTACCCCGCGCACCAAATATTCGACCGGATCGGCAATTTGGTAGAAGGCTGCGCTGCCATTTTGAGGGTGGGTCTCCAAAAATGTTTTGGCTGCTGTGGTTTTGCCTGAGCCGGGAACACCGGCTTGAATCAGGATTCCGGATTCCATGCGCTGCGCTTTGTCCAATAGCGCGCAGTGGGAGGGCGCAAAGCCCATTTCGACAAAACTCATCGGCCTGTAATCCACCGACGTGCTGAGCAAACGCAGCACTGCTTTTGGCCCAAAGAAACCGCGCTCGGAGTTGAATCGCAGCCTAAGGTTGGGAATCCCCAACTGCGAATCAATGATGCAGCTGCGGGTTTCCATGTCGCTGAAATTGCCGTCCGAATTGCTGTGCCGATCGGCCAATGATTCGTAGGCTGCTTTGATGCAGGTGAGAACCTGGTGGTTGGTGAGTCCCGATTTGCTGGCGGGCAGATGCTCCAGGTTGCCGTCGACGCGAATCAGCACCTCACCACGCCCGCCACCGCGGATACACATGTGCACATCGGTGGCGCCCTGTTCTTTGGCCTGGAGAATCCACTCCTTGAATTGGGCTACCGCAGCAGACCGCTGCTGACCCGCTCCCACGTTGGCCTTTTTTTGCGCAGCCAGTCGTATTTCTCTCAGAACTGCAGGGGCGACAGCCAGATCGGTGGTCTCCAACTGGAAGCCGGCGGTGGTCAGCTCGGATCGCATCAGCAGCATGCGGGTCTTGAGCAGTGCCAATTTCTCGGGATCGTAGGCAATCACAGCACGCTCATTCACAAGATGCACGGCCATTAAATGGTCTTGCAATGCCTCTGGCACGTTCAGTGCATCGATTTGGTGCTTACCGGACAGCACGGACTTCCAGCCGGGAAATTTGGCAGCCTCCGAGACAACAACAGGACCGGCGTCTGCTAATACGGCAAGGGCCAGCGATGGCAGAGGGCTCGCATGGATAACGGGCTCTGCATCCGTCGCTGAATTGGTCGCATCAGCATCAACTTCCACCACCTCGAAAAGGTCAGGATCTTGGTATCCACGTTTAAAAGGATCGGGTTGCCCGACGGAGACTGCGGGCGTAAAGGCCGTGGCAGCGTCCCGTTCGAGCCGGCTTGCGAACATATTTCGCAGGTTCACAGCGTGATCTCCACCCTTTGACCGACCTGCAGATGTGTGCTTTCGGTCTGAATCTCAGGCGTGGGCGGTTTGCCCTTGCGTGGTTTTTTGGTACTGGTGACCGCACGCTGAATGTCTAAATCAATGCCTTTGTCGTGCACCCGCACGACCAGCACACCCGGCGCAAGCGACTCTTTTCCAAAGACCCGCTTGAAAACACCATTGACGAGGATTTCGGCCTGTAGAGCATCGGGTTTGCCAAAAACCGAGAGCATGGAGACCGCCAATATGGGTTTGGTCAGGGTGGTTGCCACTGGCTTGGGTTTGATCGGTTCGATATCCGTATAGCCAAATTTGCGCATGAGTTCAGCATTCGCTTTTTGCGCCTGCATATCGGAAATCTCGCCCAAGGTCAGCGGCTTGGTACGGTCTCGGTACTTGAGCGGCTGGGAAAGTGGCTCTATGCTGCCGTTAGGGGGCCCGGCAAGCGAAATAATTTGGGGTGTTGAAACAGATCCGGATTGCGGTGCGGACGTCGACATTGACAAGGGCAGGGGAGGGGGCACTATGCTGACTTGCGCAGATGCGTTCATGTTGAGCACGCTGCTTCCCATTGCGCAGAAGTACATGGTGGCTCGCCACATGGTCATCGCAACGAATCGGTTATCTGGCATAGCTGTTTCCTTTGAAAACAAGGGTGACGCTATTGATATCGGCAACCTTGAGGTGAACGGTCTGTATCAGAGTGGATTCGGGTAGTAAGGCGAGCACCTCGCTCGCCTGGTGCGGCATCAAGCTGATTTCCAATTCGCTTTTGCGCAAAATGGATTGCGGATCTACATCGCTTATCGGGATGACTTCCCAGGGCTGCATTTCCCGCAGGTTCACCGCAATGCCTGCATTGCTTAATTTCTGTCCAAGCGTTACCAAGTCATCCACCGCAGTCGATACTTTTGGCAATGTGGAAGGGTCCACCGCGGCCAATTGCCGGGGATGTTGAATTTGTGTGCTCGCGGTATCCAGTGCGGGAGGTCCCGCTGCGGCGGATGTAGAGGTGCCGGGGGACAACAGCGTTTCATCGGCACGGGCGGCAGCCAATCCTGGTAGCAGTCCCCCGCGCCGTTCCCACTTGGTGGTGCACTGGGCCACGTCGCAGGCCATCTCCTGCAACATCCACCCGGCTTCGATGACCGGTCGCTCGCGCATTGCGATCAAGAATGCCTTCAGATCTGTCCGATCCCAGCCAGTGGATTGCAATGCGTGAAGCGCGGCTTTTAGGTAGGTCGGCGTCTGGTCGCGGGCAGCCAGCGCTTGCGCAGCGAGGCGCTTACGATGCGGCTGGATAACGAAGGTGTCATAGGCAACCCAGCTACTGGCTGCAACACCCAGCACTGCCAGCACCACAAACTGGTGGGGCGCACGCGGGATTGACCGCAACAGGGCGTCAGATGCCTTGCTGTCAACAAATCCCACGACAGTCTCCCAGGATATCGGCGTGTACGGGCCCGCGATTTCCGGGTGCTGCGCCAATACACGAACCGGCAGTGCACGCGCCACATGGTCTTCGATTTGCTTGATAGCGCGTTCCTTTTCGACCACGCTGTCCATAATCACTTGACCGGATTGGATAAAGACGATTACGCGCAAGTGCGGCATGCCTTGCGGCTCCATCAGTAGCGCTACGTTGACGGCATCCAGATCCACCTGCTGGTCACGCAAAATCGCCACCAGTAACAGCATCGAAAGGCTGTACAACTTGCCCTTGACAATGGGATGCACTGGTTCGGTGTACAGCCCGATCGTCGTGTTCTCACCACTTTGCACGCCGCGCGCTGAATTGGAATTGGGTTTGTGATTCAGCACATAGCGTGACGCCGCCATTCCACGCGCTTGTTCGCGTATTTTTTTGGATGAAGGCCGGGCCTTATCGTTCCCCTCGAGCACTACCCATCGCAAGCCCGCAGCCAGGCGGACTCCCTTGCGTCCCTTAGCGGTGTCGTAGACGATGAAGCTCATTGCGCCGTGGTTCCCAGAGGCGTTGCTCGCACCAACACCATCATGTGCTCGCGACTGATTTTGTTGGTGTTGGAGCCACCCAATCCCATGCTGGCTCCCTCGGCGAGGCGGTTGTTGCTAGAGGAGCTGACGATCCGGGAAAGTCCCGCGATCAGCACGGCTTGACCGGGTGCAAGATGGACGTTACCCGTATCGCTAACAGAGGATGTCTGTGGGATTTGCACCGACTGCAGGGTGGAGCCTGAGCCCGAGGTGAAGGTGGTGATTCCTTGCAGAGTCGACAGGCGGAAGCTGTAGCGCAGGTCGATGGAGTTGTCGGGCTGCAAAATCGGCAGCACAGAATACACATCACCCGTGGTGACGGTGGAAGTCTCCAGGCCAACCGAGCCCGTTGTGCCGGTGCTGGACGTTGTACTGGGCGTGGTTTTGGAGACGTACCCTTGGCTGGATACGCTGGGCTGTGACACCTTAAGCCGTCCATTTGTGGTGGTCAGCGATACTGGCGTGTGCTGAAAGCTTTTGCCGGTTTGATTCAGTGCTTGCACAATGGCATTGGTGCCTGCGGCCTCCCCTGACAAACTGGTCAGGGTAAATGTTCCTGCTGCAGTACCGACGACCGTTGAAGGACTGCTGGACGTGAGGCTGAAAGTTTTGGCCAAGTCCGCAAATGCAAGGTTCCAATTTACGCCTTGTGAGTCCGTTGCCGAGTCAGTGAATGCATAGATATCCAAGGTCACGCTGATGAGCTGGGCCAATGCCCGATTTTTTTCGCGTAGATAGTCCCGCACTTGAGCCTGAATATCTTTTGGTGCCGACACCACAATGCTTCCACTGCTGGGATCCGGCATCACACTGCGCCCTGCACCTGTGCCGACAATTCCTTTTACCGTATCGACCACGGCCATGTAGCTGTTGATGCTGCCTTTTTCAGAATAGCTGTCTGTGCTTTGGATACTGCTGCCTGAACTGGATCCCGATGCGGTGGTGCCAGTTGCAGTGGCACCCACCGTGTTTTCAAAACTCTGCTGTCCAGCCATGCCGGCCACTGTGTGGGTCTCCACCACATTGACCATCACCACAATGGCACCGTCCGTATATTCCCAACTCAGATTGAGGGTGTTGGCCAAGTAGTCCATGAAATCCCGCAACTTGCCATTCCAGCGCATAGCGACCGCATCGACTGAAATGGAGGTGCTAGATGACACGGCTCCGCCAGGTATTGCAGAACCTTCAGTGCCCGTGCGGGGTGTATCTGATAGGCTGCTGGACCATGCTGTGCCTGGACCCGCTGGCTTCACTGCAGAACCGGCTGCCGCCGACGAAGCGAACACATCCGCGCGCACGCGCACCGGGACGTTGGTCATTTTGCTCAGGCGCGTGGCCAGAACTGCCAGACCTACACGCTCGTTACCAAAATCCAATACATAGGTTTCATCGAACAAGGCAGGTAAGCCATCAGTCCGGGTGGCGGCACTGAAACGACCACCAATCCATGGTTTGGTAGCCCGTCGCACTACAACCACATCCTGGGATTTCAGGACGTTTTGTTCGACATCGCTTGCAGAACCTTTGATCTTTTTTTGGTTGACAATTCCTTGGACAATATGTTCCACAGAAGTGCTGTTGTTTTGTGCCTCGACTTCACCTTTGAGGTCGATACCGATGCAGCCGCTAACACCGACCAGCAGTGCGGCCGATCCGCAAATCACTTTGGTATGGCGTTCGATGCGCTTAGCCAGGACGCATTTCATGGTGTGCACTCCAGGGTTTGGTCGCCCAATCGCGTGATGCGCAAAACCGGTGGAACATTCGGATAAATGCAAGCCTCCAAGGGGTAGGCAGACAAGCGGATCGCTGGCGAGCCCAACACCCTGTTGAGCGCATCAATCAAGGTGCCATTGAAGGTATCGGAGCTGGACAAGATCACATGTTGCTTGGCATCCCACACCAACTTCATTCCGTCTGCCTTGGCCCAACGCTCAAACGTTGTCGCCAGCTTTCCATCGGTTGCGAAAATGGACCAGGTTCTATTGGTCATGCCAGGAAGCGGCGGCGGTGCCGCCGGTGCAGTCTTGTCCGTCGCTCCGGTAACTTGCGAGGTGCTTGCAGCGGCCGCCGCTGCGAGTACAGTTGGTACTGAAGGAATCTGTCCTGACGAGGGTGCTGGCGTGACTGCTGCAAGCTCGGTGGCTGAGGAGGACATCGTACCGGGCGCAGGTACGGAAAATTGACCTGGCGCCGCATTCGCCACCACGGCGGCCAGTGGTTTTATTTTCGGTTTTGGGCAATAGGTACCAATACCCACGGTACCAGGTGGCGCGGCACAGTTTTGCGCAAAATTGTGGTCCATTGCGCACAGGGCCATGGCCATCGCAACACCTCTACCAGTCCGAATGGTTTTCATCAAAACTCCTTGTTGATTTCTCTGACGATCAGGGCGCCAGGCCGGTTGAAATCCAATACAGCGCCCGTGTCCTCATGCTGCAAAAGGATGGACAGCGATACACCTGCTGCGCGCAAATCAGGTTCGCTGATGGCACCCGTCAGAATGGGGTTCCATGTCGTTTGGTAAAACAACCGTATGTGCTCTTGTTGGGCCCAACGGATCAATACATCCTTCAGCGATTCGCCTCGGACAGCGGCAAACCGTTGGGTTTTGGGATTGGCGGCCGCTACGGCCGCCCTCACCAGTTCCTCCAAGGACTTGGCATCATTGGCAGGGACAATCTCGCCATCTGCAGCGGGGGGCTTGGGCGGCGGCGATGAACACGCGACGCACAGGGCTGCTGCCAGCATCGCCGTCAGGGCTTGGCGCAATCGTGTGGTGTTCATAGCGAGACTGCCGGACCTCTGGTCGGCATTGGTTTCGCGTGTACAGGAGCCTGCCTGGACTGTGTGTCCAGGTTAGACAGGTCAGCCATTAGCTGCGCGCTCAATGCGGCAGCCAAATCGTGCGGCGCACCCTTGGCGTGCAACACGGTGGCCAGTGTGTGCTGCGCCGACCCCGCTGTGTCTGGCGGGGGATTGCCATTGACGGACGCATGGTCCAGGTTGGGAGCGTAATAGGGCTTGAGCGGGGAATTTGCTGCGACCCAGGGCAGTTCGACAATTTTTTCGGCATACCAGGTATTGCGCTGCGTGGTCGCGACGTGTCCGGAATGGGGGTCGAGCACCTCCACAGTGTGTGCCCCCCGAGCGGCCAGTAGCACCACGTCACCTGGATGCGGTGAGGCGCCGACGGTTTCGGTAAATGCACGGGGAAGGTCAACGCCCCAAACAATTTTCTCGCCGCGTGTGGTTTGTAACCTTGCGTAATAGCTGGGTGCGCCGCTGGCTTCAAATCCGAAGTGCGCAGGGCCGTGATCGATCAGCGTACCGATGAAGATGCGAGGAGAGGCAGCAAGCTCAGACAGGTAATCGGTCACCTGGCGGAAAGCATTTGCATCTGCTTCCATCCCCGCACGCATGAGTTTGACGGCCAGGGCTTGCGCTGCAATGTCCGGGACCTCATCCCGGGTGGCCTGGGCCGATTCCACGGGCTTGTCATTTGCTGCGCCGGGTGGATGGCGTACTTGTGGCGGCGGACGCGAACGGTCGGCTTGTTCTGTTCGCGGTTGTACAAACTTCGCATCGGATGGCGGCACAAGCTGGCTGGCCCCGGACTCCACCACACTTTTGCGTTGAGCGACGATCTCTAAATCGTAGGCATCGGGTTTGTATCCGGTGATGGTCAGGCCCAGGAGTTGCGCTTCTACCCAAGCCTTGCTTTTGAAACTGTCACTGCCGGTGATGCGAATAGAGGACCAGCCTTTGGCGCGGGCCAGCTCGACCATGGATCGCACGACTTCCGCAGTCTCTAAATTGGCGACCAGGCGTTTTCCTTGGTCCTCAAATGCCAGTGTTTTGCCAGAATCTCGCAGGTAATACTTGTTTGAGCTTCGCAGCCAGGAGCTCTGCTCTGATAGCCAATACTGGGACTTGAGCGTGGCCAGGGTGGCGTCGACACTGCGGTCATCCACCTTGCGAACAGCCACCGGCTGCATGCTTGCCTGTGCTGGCGCCGCAGCAGCACCAGAAAATGAACGCGTTCCACCGCTTTTTTGATCGCCAGCCATCACACGCCTCCTTTTCCACCCGTGGACATGGCCGCGAAAGCCTCGTTCATCACGACCTCAACCCAATCTTCGGCATGGGTATATGCAGAGAACGCGGGTATGCGACCGTCCAATGTCGCTTTGAGCCGTGCCAGAGTCGGTGCATCGGGCTGCATGGGTTCAACAGGGTCGGGGATGGCCATGTTTCCATGGGTTACCGGATCAAACTTTTCCGTATTCAGAACCGCCGCGAAGGCGCCCTTGGATCGCAGCCCCGTCAACTGGGCTTGATCGGGCTGTTTGAACCTTCGCAGGTGGAGCGCAAATGGCTTGCAGATACTGCCCAGCCGGTTGAGAAAAACGCGGTCGCTGTAATAGAACGCTTTTCGGCACATGGCTGGATCGACCCCAGGCTTGAGCACTATTGCGGCCGACTTGCTCAGTTTTCTGAGCTCTTGGGGCATCAACAGCGCACGCCGCTGGCTACTGGTGCTCTGCCCAATGCTTGGGGGACTCAGCATGGCCATCCCTCTACCACTGCGGCTGTGTGAGGTCACGTCCATGGTGTAGGTGCCCAGCATCTCGGAATAGTCCTTGGCTTCCTCCATCGTCGACGGAGGAAAAATCACCCGCACAGCGTGGTTGGCAAGCAAGGTCTCAGCGCCTTCGCGTCCGTACAAGTTCGGGTTTTTCAGTTGCGCAGTGGACTGAATGACCGTGAGCAGCCGCAAGTTGTAGCCTGCAATAAAGGCTGCGCTTGTGAGCAACACATCCAATCTGCCCGCCGCCGTGAATTCGTCGTTGATCAGCAGGCACTGGTGCTTGAGCGAAGGGTCATCCTCGGGAAGGGCGCGCGTATTGAGATTGATGAGCTGTGTGAAATACAGGTTCAACAGGCGCTCGGATAGTCGTAGTTTGTCCACGGGAATCCCGAGATAGATGGTCATTTTTTGGCGCCGCACCTGCCCCAGGTCGAAATCACTTGCTGAGGTTGCCCAGTCCAAGGTGGGAATGGCAAACATCAGCAGTGCTGCATCGAAGGTCGCTTTGATGTTGCTGAATGTTTCGCCAGGTGAGGAGCACACACGCGAAAGCGCATCTCTGCAGGCGGTGCTCAGGTTTTTTTGCTGCTTCAGAATGTCACCGACGTGGTCGATAAGCGGTCTTCCATAGCCACTACCTTGTCTGAATATTTCGCCAATCGTGGTTCGTGGATGGCGGATCTCTATCAAATACAACGCAAGTCCCATGAACAAGGACTGCGCGGTGTCCTGGAAAAATCGATTCCTGTCTCCCGCAGCACTGGGATAAAAAATTTGGGCGATTTGCAAGACATCGGCGACCGCGAGCGTGGGATTACGGGATACAGCATCCAAAGGGTTCCACCGGTGGGTCTTGCCGTTGGGATCGAATGGGTTGAAAAGATAGACCTTTTGGCCTAATACCGATTGCCGCCATCCTGAGGTCAAGAGCCAGTTTTCAAGCTTGACATCCATCACCGTCACTGAATCCTGCCAATTCAGCAAGTTGGGAATGACAATGCCAACTCCCTTGCCACTGCGTGTGGGTGCCGCCACCATCACAAACTCTTGTCCGCCAAATACCAGGTATTTAGACCCTTTTTTAGCCAAAATAATTCCAGACTTGGCCAGCAAACCGGCCCGCTCCAAATCGCCCAGAGTGGCAAATCGCGCATCGCCATGAACAGATCGTGGGTCTGTGTAAATGGCGGCAATCATGGAGACTGCAGCAATGCAAGCAAGAGCGCAGGACAGGATGAAGACCAGCTTGAATGCCTTGTCCTGCAAGGTAAATGACTGCCAGATGTACCAGGCATCGGACAGAGTGGCAAAGGTATCGAACCGGTGGGCCAGCAAGCCCACCATCCATGCGGTGGCATACCAGGCTGCACCTGCGCAGCCTATAAGGACGACAGCACTTGCTACCAGCTGGTGATTGGTATCACGCATGTAACACCCCACCTTCCCCGATCGCAAACGCCAACCGGGCCGCAGGGTCATAAGCGACCTCTGTTACGTACCGGTCGACGCCGATTGCAAAACCATTGTGGTCATACACCGTTCGCGCAGTGATGTGCACAAAAATATCGACCGTCAGGGCCACCAGACGTTTGATGTCTGCACTGGTGGAGGCGGCCGCGTCGCCGTGTTCCTTCGCCATAAAGGCCCAGCGCTCCAGAGCCAGTGCGCAGCTCTCGGCGTGGAAACTGGTGATGCTTCCAGCATGCCCTGTGGTCATTAATTTGAGGAAATCCCAAGCTTCGGAACCACGTAACTCAGCCAATAAGACCCGATCAGGTCGCAAGCGCATACAGGCTGCGATGAGGTCGGCAGGTGTGGCTCTCAAGGCGGCACTCCCGCCTTTGGCATACAGTAAATGCGCAGTGTTCGGGTGGTTGGGTAGCAGGAGTTCGCGGCTGTCTTCGATGGTCACCAAGCGTTCAGTGCCCGGGATACAGCGGCACAAGGCCTTCATCAGGGTGGTCTTGCCGCTGCCGGTGTCTCCGATGACAGCGATGGTTTTTTTGTGGACCACAGCGCTCGATAAAAAATCGAACAAGTTTTTCTCTTTGAGATACGCAATCAAGGCGCGCTCTGGTGGATGCAGGTGCTGAGCCAGCTTGGTGAGATTTTCAGATTCAACCCAGCGGAACCGGGAAAATATGCCTGCATCGCGGTAGGACTCCAGATTGCGTCCGGTGACTCTGTCGGGAACCCGTAATTGGATGATGAGCTGTGCAGCGTCGCAGGCCGGGGGGATAACGGCTTGGATGCGCTCACCCGTTGGCAAGGTGGTGGACAGCAAAGGCGATTCCACCTTGATCTCCTGGCGCACGTAATAGGACACGGCTTCCACCAGCCGTTGGCAGCGGTTGCGGTCCATGGCTGGGATTTCGATGCGATCCCAACGTCCCTCAATCATCATGAAGAACACGCCCGGTTCAGCCATGCAGACCTCGGTGATACCCACTTGGTCATTGACGAGGCTGAGCAAGGGCTGCCCGAGGGCGCGGATGCTTTCGTCACCGTGGAGACTATTTGGCTCGGACATCATAAATTTTGGAGAAGTCCAGGTCCCGGGCCACATAGATGGCAACCCGGTCGCCTTGGTTGGCATACAGGATGGGTTTGATGCCAATCGTGTTGGAGAGCACTTTTTCAGCCATGGCTTCGCTGGTGCGAATCGTGTTCTGGTAGGCGATTGCGCCAACAGCGCTCTGTCCAGATTGCGCGTCCACAGCGGTCTTGTACGCAATAGCGTCTTTGATGAAAGACAACATATAGGCACCTGCCAAGCGCTCTGACCACCGGTTATCCACAAAAGCCGCAATACCTGCACCACCCAAACCGTCGGTGGCCGGACTGGCGATATCGATGGTCACTCCCCCAGGCTTCCTCAGCCGGGTCCACAGGACATGGATGTATTTCTGACCCGCTTGGGATTGCGCGGCGTATTCACCTTCCACCGTGGCCATGCGTTCGATCAACAAAACCCGACCATTGGCCGAATACACGTCACGCGCCACCTGGCAAGAAGCAAACCCGCTGATTTCGGTGACAGCACGGGTCGTCAGGCCACAATCTACCTGTGTACCCTTAGGTATCACCAGGTTCTCGTCAATGGATTTGACCGCGAAGGAGCGCTCCGTTTTATCGCTTACCAACATATCGCCGGGACGGCCTTGGGTATTGGGTGCAAGGCTTGATTTCGCGGCCGCAGACGCAGTACCCAAGGGGTTGATCAGAATCGGTGCCACGGGCGTGGTATGGGCCGGAACGCTGCGCAACGCTTCAAGCTGTCGCAGCACATCCGCAGCGCCCACAGGGGGGCTGGGCAGTTGCGGTGCGCCAGGACTTACCGGTCGGACATCGGTCTTGGTAACGAGCTGGTGCGAAAGCAGTGCTTCGCCGGCATACCTGTCTGGAGGACCTGAATTGCCCGTGGAAGGCGCAGGCAATACCTCCTTCTCAAGCGGGTGGCCACTGTGCGCGGGTGTGCTGGCTGGCTCGGGGATGGCTGGCCGAGGGCTGTATACGCCGTGGCAATCCACCAGGATGGGCGCGCCGCTGGCATCTGTCACGGGGCGCAGGCTTGTTTTATCCAGCACCGTTGTCAGCCCACAAACCGTATCTGGTGTTGCCGTGCTACGCACTGCGGGGACAATTGCAGGCGGTGCCAGTGCGCCAGGATGTGATTCCAAGGATGCTGGCTGCACCATCGTGGGTGGCGAAATGTCTAAATTTGGCGCGTTGCGCACGGGCTCATCGGCCGAAAGCCTTTTGCTGGGGTACTCTTCTTTTCGGTTTGTCGCGAACGGTAAGGATGTTTTCACCCAAAAGGCTGCGCCAAACAGAATGAGCGCCAGCATGGCTGCTAGGAGCGTGACCAGCCAAATTGGAAACGCTTTCTCGGTCGCACCAATTGCGTTGATGTCTTCTGGCGGGGGCTCCAGACCCAGGCCATGCGCAGGGGCTGGTTTGGACGGTTCCTCCTTCATATCCTCATTCGGCTGGCTGGCATAAAGAGGCGGATCTACTTCCAAAGCCGCATCCGATTTTTTCCGGGAAAACCACTGTTTCATGGTTTTTCCTCCCGGACCAACCTGTCCGTGGTGGTGCCGTTGTAGGTCTCTATACCCCGAGGATCGAACCGGTTGTTGATGATTTCGATCACCAGCGCGCCCAAGCGCAATACGAGTTTGCGCGCCACCCTTTGGACGACCAAGTAGTCGCTCTCTACTCTTTCGTCAGGGCGCTGGGGATCACCCGCTAGACGCTCGCTATGGGTGGCTACGCGCATCTCCTGTCCGTCGGCACCGACCGCAAACACGGTGGGAACTTCCTGTGCTTTGTCGAACCGCAAATAGGTGAACCGACCGTCGTCAAAAACCACAGATGGCACCAAATCCCGTGCATCGGGCGCATTCTTTCGGGAATAGTCGTAGTTGCGTACATTGGGCAGAACGAGCCCGACGACTTTCGGGGATTGCAGGGTCTTGTTTGGGATCAAAACACCCGGAAGTGCCGCTGACACCAGTGCAGGGTCTTGGCGCAGAGCTGCCACGGCGGATTCCTCAGGTGGGCTGGCAAGTGGTTCTTCGCCAGCCGTACGCAGCGCAAAATGGCCGCTGTCCAGCTTTACCGGGTGCCGAAAAATTACCCGGTAAAAAACGTCTTTCGCGTCCTCGGCTCCTTTGACCACTACGAAACGAAAACTGTAATCCCCACGGGTGGTCTTCAATTCCATGTTGTTGGAAGTGGCTGTACTCAAGGGCTTTACCCAAATCTGGTCTTGACCTTTTTCCGCTTTGATGCACCACTCGGAAGCCGCTTCGCAGGTCACAATGAAACCGGTACCGGCTTCAATAATTTGCTCGCCTTGACCCAGCACGATGCGTGTCAGCACGCCTTTGGAGACCGCTACGGTGTAGACCTCGTCGGCAGCGTAGTCCACAACGCCGATACGGCTATCGTGGGGACTGGGCTTGGGGGTGCTGTCCGCATGGGCCCAGGTCGCGACCAAAATCAAGCACTCTGCAGCGTATCGGTGCATCATTTATCTGCCACCTCTGCAGTGACACGGTATGCCGTCACCCGAAAACCCAAGGGGTTTATCAGCAGGCTGCGCTCAGTCCACTGGCCGTTTGTGCCCCAACCAAATGCCAAATCGGCGACGAATGCCTCCGTTTTGTCCGGTGCACGTGACCCTGCGCGCAGCGTCTCTTTGACGTAGCGCACGGATGCACGCCCGGTTTGACTGGGTGATAACTGCACGGCGATGATGCGTACCCGCTCTTCCTGCTGATCGCGCAACACCGCATCCTTTTTATTGGGCCCATCCTCGTAAATGGCCGCATACTGCTTTTGCAGCCGTGGATCGGTTGTAGCCATGACAAAGTCATAGTCGTCTTGCAATAACTGATACACATAGCGCTCGCGGGTTTGTACATAGCGACCCACCCAGTGTTTGATGTTGACGTCGTCCTGGGTGATTTTTGAAATGGTGGCCACGTCCACCACTTGGGTGACTCCAGTAGCCTTGTCGACATAGGTCAGGTACGGGACTGTCTGCTTCAGCGGAAGCAGAAAAATGAGGCTGGTGATGGCAAGGCCTGCAATCAACAAGCCGCAAAAAGCCACCGTCCAGGCCAAGCGCTTGCTGGCATAGGCATCACGCGCCAGTTGTGCCTCAAACTCGATGACCGGCGGGGCCGCTTTCCGTTGGGTATGCCTGGCAAACATGTTCAATTCGCTTGCAATGGTTGAACACTGGCCCGCGCATTGAATTGCAGCCTTGCCGCATCGATGAATTTATGCTGCTGATCCAGGGACATGCGTAGCAGCTCCGCCTCCTTTTGCTCATTGGCAATCATGGCCTGCTCGGTCTGGATACGACCCTGCAACTCTGCAATGGACTTTGGATCCACGGTTTGATTGATCGCTGCCATCAAGGACTGGATCTGGTTGTACCGTGTCGTGGTGGCTTGCTGCAGGGCCGCCAGTTGGGCGCTGCCATAGGCATTGAGGTCGGCATGCGTTGTCAGCTGCGACACGGTCCTTTGAAACCCGGAATCGAGCACGCTCCCTGTGATCCCATTAGAGATATTCCCCAGCATGCGGGTACCCGTCGACGCGTTGAGGTGCTTGGTAGCCAGATCGGTTTGCTGCTGCAGCTGGTCGATTTGCTGAAGCATCTGCTTGTACTGCTGCTCCCATGCAAGAACCTGGTTCACAGCCTGCAGCAGGTTCGCAGCGTCGATCACGGGTATGCCCTGCGCCGTGGCCAGCTGGCCCATGCTGCACAAAATTGCGCCCACGCACGTGCTTTTGGTGCTCATCCGCTGGCTCCCCTTTTCCCTATGCCGGATAGCACCTGGGCAAGCCGCCCACCGCTTCGACCAGCTGTGCCAGCTCCTGTGCCCGCACCGGATCCCGAAGCTGCGATGGAAGCTGTTCCGGAGGGCGTCGCGGTGCTACTGGATTTGATGCTGTTGGCTGCAGCAGGCGATTGTTTAAAAAGCTGTGCGACCGTTTGATTGATGATGGCACCGGCAACTCCAGCGCTATTCAAGGCCACACCACCACCGGCCAATTGAGCGCCGATTTGGGAAAGCTGCAATGCAACAAATGCGAGGCCAGCCGCAACAATCAAAATGTCCAAGCCCGTCAAAATGGCGTTGAACTCCGAGGACCCCGCGTTACTCAGGCTCTTCGTCACCACGTTGGCATAGACCATGGGTAACATGCTGCACACCATGGCAACAAACATGCCCGTGAAGACGTTACCCAGCAGAAAAGTAAGCCACGCCACAAAATATTTACGCGTGGGTACCCACATCGCCAGCAAAATGAACAGCGTGCCCACGGCCAGGCCCATGGTGATGGCGATCTTGCTTAGCAGCCAGGGCAAGAGGCAGCAGAAGCTCAAAACAGCAGTAGCCGACCACACCATGAGGGCGGCAAACATGTATGTGAAGTCCGGGATTCCAAAGCTGTTTGCGTTTTCAAGCGCTATCGTCCACAGGGCGCCGTACACAGGCAGCGTACGACCTTGGTAGCTAACGACCGCGCCGTTCCCAACAATCACCTGGCTGATTGCTTCCCCCACGGTTCTGGCCGCGCCATTGGAAACAATTCCGACCAGAAAGGACAAGGTACCCTGCACAAGCGGTTCAATGCGCGATTGGTAAACCCCGCTGCCCAATGCCATGATGGAGATGATGACCATCTCCAATCCATCTTTCAGAACCTTAGAAATAGGCTCCTGGATTTCACCGCGCAGGACGGCGAAGGCCAATAGGGTGAAATGCAGGGTGATGGCAGAGGCCGCGACACCTGCTACGCCAACGGAGAGGGCCGAACTCACCTGGTCAGCGTAATTCAGAAGCAGTTGGTCCAGCGTCGATTCCAGCCCTATAACTGCTGAACTCATAGCACCTCCCGCAGAAAAATAGGCAGCCATACCAGCGGGTCGTCCCCGACGTTCTGGCGGATTGCATCCAGCTTGTTCACGCTCTCCTTAGAGCCCGACAGAATGGCGATGGCCTGGGGCAAGCCTCCTAAATTGAAGGTGCAAATTGCGGATTTGCCGCCCTGCTTCACCAAAAAAGTCCATGACTGTTCGGGCAGTGACTTCACCAGATCGAACTCCTCCTGCGTCAAACCAAACAGCTTGTAGTCCTGCCAAGATGCCTTGGGGTTGGGCAGAAAGATGCCTGTCTGGGTTTGTTGAATCGCCGTTTTGGCCAAGGGCGTCGAGGTGACGTCGTCGGGCTGCTGGGTGGTGAGCAGCACCATGCCGTTTTCTTTGCGGATTGTTTTGAGCTGATCTTTGACGAACTGCTCAAGTGCAGGCGTCTCAAGCGGCTTCCAAAACTCTTCCATAATCAAGCAGAAGGGCTTGCCGTCTTTGAGCGTCTCGGCCGCCTCCAACAGACAAGCCACAAAGATGCCGCTGACTTCAGGGTCATCGATGAACTCGCTGTAGTCGAATCCAAATATTTGCGCGCGCTGTAAATCCAAGGTGTCTTGTGGGTTGTCCAGCACCCACGCCATGTCTCCGTCACCCACCCAACGGCGCAGCCGTTGGGCCAGGGAGTTGCCACCCGAAGCCGGTAGGTTTTGCAAAACAATCCCCAATCGGCGCATAGGTTGGGGGAGTAGATAGACCGTGTCGACCGCAATGGCCAACCGGTTTTCTTCTTCGATCGTGACCGGATGGCGGCCACAACGGGTCACGCACAGATTGACGATGCGCTTTGCAAAAGCGCGCGCGCTTGGCGTATCTGGCCACTGGAACATATTGATGCCCGTCGGTACACCACGTCGAAATGCCTGGTACTTGCCTCCGAAAGCTCGCACGGCAATTTCCGTGCTGCGATCCATATCCAAAATCATGGTGCGACCGCCGTACGCAGTGAGCATGCAAATCAGAAAGCATTCCAGCGTCGTTTTGCCGCTACCTGTGGACCCGAAAAGAACGGTATTGCCAGCAATCTTGTCGGCCTGGTTGTCTTTTTCAGGATCTGAAAAATGGAAGTTGAAGTAGTAGGGCTGCCCGCTGGGGCTGCTAAACAAAGCCAGGGCCTGTCCCCAGGGATTTCCCGTCTTTTTGCCCTGCATAAATGAGTGCATGGGCGCCAGGGTCGCAAAATTGCGGGAGGTCATGAGGGCCACACGGGTACGCATGCGCCAATTCCCGGGGCAATGGAAAAACCATGCCGCCTCGGGCACCGTGGTCTGCACCACCGTTTTGAATTCCGCCGACTCCAGCGCCGCCATGACCTGGGAACGGTTGTGCTCTATGGCTGCGACGCTGTCGCCAAATACAGTCAGGCTGTAGTGGTATTCACCGGCACTGACGCGCTTGGCACGCAGCTCATCCATCACGATAGCGATCGCCTCCACCTCGGCGTTACTGGCCTCACCGCCACTTTGCATCAGCGAGCGCTGGCGACGGAATTTTTCTACGGCATCGCGGTCGCCCAGAAGACTGAAGCTTTGGGTCTCTATATAGTCTTCATCCACATAGAGCAGTCCACCAATCGATACCGGTGTGACTTCTTCCGATGGATACACGCGAATTTCCACACACGATGCATAGCGGGTTCTGCCCGATCCATAGTCAATTTTGATGACACCACTGCGCTCTGCAAAAGTCAGTCGCGCCGATGCAATCAGGTGGTTGGCCTGTCGCGTGGTGACGGGTATTTCTTCGAAAAGGCCATTGACTAAAAATGCATAAAACGACAGGGTCTCCGAAATGAGCACACCTTTGGCATTTCTGACCTGGCGCATGCGCGTGGGTCGGTAGCGGCCCAAAGTGGACTCCAAGCGGACCAGCAAGGCCTGCATGGTCTGCGTTGCCTCGCGCTCCCGTGTGACGTAATCGGTCAAGGATCCGCCCGCGATGGCTTGCCCTTGCATGACGATGGTCAAGAACAGGCGGGTTTCAACAAATCCAGCGCGATTGAGCTTTTCCAGGTAGCTGTCGCTGATTGCCTGGCACGTGGGATGCGCGAGGCGAACATGGAACCGCTGCAGCGCTTTTGCTTTGACTTTGTGGGCCCAGATCGCGCAGCCCGGAGTGAGCGCCCGAATGGCAGCTTCTAGCTTTTGGTTGTAGAGCGTGACCTCGTCATCACCACATGTTTCAAAGTCTATGCCTTCCAATTCAAGCGTGGCGCAATAGCCCAGCTGGTTGCGCAGTTTGATGACGCCTGGTGCAATTTCCGAGGAAAAGGGAACCATGTCTGGCACAGCCAGCCCATGATCCAAGCGGGCAGTTTGCACAGCTCACCTCTTAACCATCTTGTAAGGCATGTAGCTCACGCCACCAAAGCGGGTGGTATCCCCTTTGTTCGGACGCAGCCGCTCCCGCTGAAAAATTTGCAGCAAGCGCCAATCGTCCAAGATGGTGACTGCACGTGCCCACAGGCAAAAAACGCCAAACGCCAGCGCGCATACCAGAGCCGCCCAGGGTGAGACGAAAATGGCCAAGGTTCCAGAAACAAAAAGCGCCACGATTCCGCCCAGCACAATCACCAGGAGCGGCACACCCAGAAACGTGGGTGGACGGGTGCAGCCGGTAAAAATCATGTGGCCCTTCACGATGTCGTGAAGTAGGTGGCGATGGTGGCGGCCAAACCGAAAATCAGTCCACCAATGACGATGCCCTTGCCGTCGCTGATCTTGAAACCCTCGACGTAGGCTACTTTGTAGCCCAACATCACCAAAGCGATGGTGAATAAACTGTAGCCTGCCACCTGGACCAGACTAAGGATCCAAGAGAAAAAACTGGTGACTTTGGCACTTCCGGACACCTGTGCCAAGACTTCGGGTGCATGGGAACCCAGGACCAGGAGACCCAAGGTCAGCATGAGAAATCTGCGATGGCACTTCATAGACAACCCCTTAAAAGCAAAAATTACATAAAGCTGCTTTTTTTCTTTTTATGTATTTTGCGATTAGCTTAACACAGTAATTTCTATTTTTCTGTCTTTTTCTGAATTTCTTGGTATCTGACTGCCGGATCTTGCGTTGAACAAGGCAGGGAATGCGCTACCATCCGGCGTCCAAACACCATTTTTCTGGCTCGAATGAAAAATAATGCCGAACGATCCGGCGATGCCTCGGCACAACTTATGGAATTTGCGGATCGCTTGGGTTCGCAGTTGGATCGCATAGGCTTCCCAGCCAATCCCAAGCGTGCCGCTGCGTTCAGTGAGCGCCTTGGCATTCCCAAGACCCAGGCTTACAAACTGCTTCGGGGCATGGCCTTCCCTAATTTGGCCGGCTTTATCGCGCTCAAGCGCATGGGGATATCCATCGATGACATATTGAATTCGATGGGACACATCCATTTGGACCTCACCAAGTTGGTCATCGGCGAACAATCGGTTGAGGCGGCGGTGACCCTCAGTGCCGAGGATCGCGGAAGGGTGTTTGTCCTGGAGCGCCCAGACGGACGCTCCAACTTACTGGTATTGGCCGATGGGGAGAAAGCGCCAGGAAACGCGCAGCCGGTCGCGTCTCTGAGTTTTCCGCAGCGGAGGCGGCTGGCCATCATTGAGGACAATCCGCAGGAACTGGCCATGCTGACCGCGGGCATGCAGGGAACTTTCGCTGCACAGGCGCTGGCTACTGCAGCGCAATTGTTTCAACAAGAGGTGAGCGACTTCGATGTCTTCTTGTTGGACTGGAACCTCCCCGATATGCCGGGTCGCGAGGTCGTGCGACAGCTCCGAGAACGTACAAGCGCCCCTATTTTTATTCTGACGGGAGATATGGGTGCCAGCACAGACATCTTGGATGCCATGAGCACTGATCCGACCGTGCGACTGATTACCAAACCCACCAACGTCGAGTTGATCAACATCACACTTGTTAACGCCTTGACCTTTGCAAGGTCCTGAAACTTTCAAATTGCTCCAGGGCATTCACCAGCTGCTCGGTGGGTACCGGTTTGGTCAGCACCACATCAAACAGGCTTTCCGGGTTTTGGTCAGAGTCGAGCCTATGGGCCGTCATGGCAATCAAAAATGGATGGAGTCCGGGGCGGCCTCGGATCGCCCGTGCCAACGCATAGCCATCCATACCAGGCATGGCGATATCGGTGATGACCGCTTCAAAGCGCTTTTTTTCTATCAGGGCCAAGGCAGCTGAGCCGTTCGACGCCGTTTCATTACCGAAACCAATTTCCGTCAGAAGGGCTGATGTGGTTGAAACAATCAGCGGATCATCATCCACCACAAGCAGCGAAGCGGTTTCGTTTTCGAATGCGCTGGTCAGATTGGCTTGTACTCCAACCGCAGAACTTGCATCGTTAGCGGGGTAACAAATTGGCGCTGTCACGGTCAGGGTAAAAGAAGTGCCTTCACCTACTTTACTGCGGCACTCCACAGTTCCACCAAACGAATGGATCAACCTCTTCACAATGGATAAGCCCAAACCCAATCCACGTACTTTTCCAACCAAACGACCTCGGCGGAATGGAGCAAACAACATTGCCTGTTCAGCAGTGGGTATTCCGCGACCAGAATCCGACACAAGGACCTGCAAAAGCGCTTCTTGTGCTCCCGCGACAGGGAGCTGTATCCTCATACGCAGGGACACAGAACCCGCATCGGTGTACTTGATCGCGTTATCAACCAGGTTCGCAACACACTGACGCATACGTGGCCCATCAAATTCCAGAAATTCCACATCGGTGTCAATCGCCACACTAAAGGATAAGCCTTTGGCTTCGGCATTGATTCGGTAAAACTGCGCGATTTCTTCAAACCAGGTATGCACGGGGATACATGTCGCGCAGGTTTGAAGTGGTTTACCCAGTGACAAATCAAAGAGATCCGAAATCAGCTGGTTCATAGCTGTCGCGCTGGATCCAAGTACAGCAGCGTACTTTTTCACCACGGCCTTCTCCAAATCCCGCTCCAACAGCCCGGCTGCGGTTTGGATCACTTGCAGAGGACTTCGCAAATCATGGCTCAAGGTTGCGATGATAAGATCCAGATCCTTGCGCTGGCTCTGCTCGCGCAACCTCATCACGTAGACCAGATAGGCAATGACGCAGAACATCAGCGCGAACCCTACCAAATACCAGGTTTGGCGCTCCAATGTGCGTTCCTGGGTAAGAGCCCACTGCTCGCTGGCCGTCTGAAATTCCGTTCGCGCCCGGTCTTCCTCGGCATAAAGATCCCCTTTGAAAAGGGCCCAGTCATCCGCTGCTTTTGCGGCCAATGCCAGCAGCGGTTTAATGCCGATTTGGCGCTTTCCAAATAACTCCGCTGCCGCTAAGAATTGATGCACACCCACATAGGCTGGATCAAATGACGCAACGCGGCGGGCAGATTGTCCTAGGTAGGTTTTTGCCTCATAACTTGCAAAATGACCCAACACCTGCAAACGGCTTTCCGTGAACTCCACGGAGTTGATGTGACCCAAGGAATATGCCAAACATGCGGATCGCAGCCGGGAAATTGAAAGCAACATGTCGTAAGCCGACAGCGCTTCATTGTGCCGCGCAAGGGTGGTTAAATCGCGTTGGATTAAGCTCCCATCCCCAGTCTTTTTTTGGATGATTTTCAGGTTGCTGAGTGTTGCAAATCCGATGAGTGCAATAACAAGACAGAAAGAAAATAGAAGCAGCGCATTGATAAATTTTCTTTGCTGATTGGCACTTGGATTAGCGTTTGACTTGGTAGTGGATACCACAGCATCCTGGGCCGACCGCCACAACCGTGCCGCGCTCCAAAAATCCTTAATTGACATCGAGCCGAATCAAATTCCACACTAAGCGATTTAATGTCGTCATGGTGTTGAGCTTTTGCGGAAATTGGTCAATCGGATACATGATCCAAAGAGGGCCTTTGGTCTCAAGATTCAACATTTTGCCATTCTGCGCCGTCGCTACGATCACATCATAGAGCTGGAACTCAGTTAAAGGGATGCGCACGCGGTAACCATCCATCCCAATCGCAATAACCTCAGATGCTGTTCCTTTGACGCCCGCTTTCGCCAATATGTCGCGCATTCGCGGACCTGAGAAGTGTGCAGTGCCGGTATGCTCTGTGGTGGCGGTAATCGTGATGTTTTCCAATTGCTCCAAGTCGCGCATCTTGATTTCAAAGTTGCGTCGATCAGCTGAATTGGTTTTGGCGATCTGACCACTGATTGTGAGTACAACAGGGTTGGACACACTCGATTGAACTAGATTCATGCTCAACGCCAGTATCAGAAAAACGAGCGTTCGTTGCATGCTGGTTCCCGCTCAACTGACTGAGGACCTGCCGCCATCGACCGTCAAACACAGGCTGTTCAAATTAGTCAATGGAACCAAATGAGCGGCTGCCTGGACAGCCCCACTCCATTGACCTACACGACCAACGGGAACTTGCTTCAGCATCAGATTTATTTGCGCTTCAGAGGCGGCCGCTTGGGGCCAGTCCTGGGGACCCGACTGCATCGCTTTGGCACGGATATCGGGCGCCCATTCAAGCGCTGGCAATCGACCGACACACTCCGGAAACGTCTGGAGGGTGCTTAGCCCTTGGGCCAGGTGTGCCCACTCCTGAAATGCGCAGGATGCAGATAAGGGGCTGCGGTGGCCACCTCCTGCGCAAAGTCTGTCAGGCGGTATGCCAAGCCGTTTCCGTCCTCCTGTGATGCAGCTGGTTGTTTGCATAAATAGACTCATGGGCCTGGGCTTTGGACGCGAGGTACCCACCTACTGGGTTCAAAAAAAGCTTTGGAAAGTGCATTATTAGGGAAAATATCTTTTTTTTGCATCCGAATTTTGAATCGAAACGTGCGATTTTGCTGAAAAGGGAAATTTTCAGCAGTAAGTAGCTAGTCTTGGTTCGTCGTGAAGCTGTCCGCTACTTAAGCGAAGGCCTACGAAGCCGTTGTGAATAGGTCAGCTTTGAGGAGAGAGCTGGCGTTTGTTGGGTGGTGACACCCTTTTCCTGAACCCTAATAGGATCCTGTCACGCTATTTGAAAAAAACCTGCCCCCGCAAATCCCTTTGCAGCACTTCGCGAAATCGGTTCCAGTCCCGGTTCACGGTTGGTTCGCAAAACGGATCCTGCCGCTCTGACCAGTGCAGGCGGTCTACCGACAGGGTGTGGCCTTTGAGTACATAGCGCGACCGGTAGTGGTAGTTTCCAACGCTGACCTTCACATTGCTGGGTATGCGGGTGATCTTTAGGTGCGATGGAAACCGGAGCGTAGTTGTCTCGCGAAATTCCAGAGACGAGCAAGCTTGGGGGAAGCGACGCCTCTCGATGGCCTTGTGCGACGCCATGGCGTGCAACTTGCCAGGCGCTAGGCCAAAGGGGATCGTCATAGCGCTGGGTCCCGGCACATTGACCAGCGGATCCAGATGGAACTCAGATTCCACCGTCCAGGATGTATCCAGGTTGGTCGGCTCGGTGGGCAATATGCGCCCGGTTCCTGTTTCCTGGTTGCGCGCCAACAGGCGGTTGATCCAGGGCGTCTGATCTTTGTTCTGGTTGGCAAACTGGCTACCGCGCGAGGCTATTTCCTCAACGCCCCCCATCACTGAGATGCTCTTGCCCACAAAGCTGCCGTCCTTGCGCATACGCATCTGTACGTGGCTTCGGGTGTAGTCGTTCTTCCAGGAATTCATCGGTGTTTTGCCGATGGTTCCGCTGGCGGTTCGCAGCGTGGGCTTGGCCATATCGCCATCGGGCAAGGTTCCCATGGGCGAGAAGCGCGAGGTCGAATCCAGGTACAGGTCCAGCGAGGGTATGTAGGTGATGGCGTGGTTGAAGGGCGTGGACACCGGCAGCTTGGGCAGTCGGTACGCGTCGCCCGAATTCACCAGGGCAGTCGTACTGTCAATCCCCACGGCCCGAAGTAGCGCCTCTAGGAGCGTCACATGGTCCTTGCAGTCCCCGTAGCGGTTGTCCAGCGTGCTCTGGGCTGAGTGCGGCACAAAGCCACCGTCGCCCACGTAGACGGCCGCATAGCGGATGTTCTGGCTCACCCAGTTGAATAGCTTGCGCACCCTGTCGCGCTCGTCCTTCGCATTAGCAGTCAGCTCCCGGGCTAGTTTCTCGATCGCGGGGGTGACGGCTGCCATCGGCTTAGCGCGCACTTGATAAGACTTTGCGAAGTCGGCATAGTCGGCGAAGGTGGTCACCGCGATGAAGGACGCAAAGTCGGACAAATCGACCTCTCCCGACTCAAAGGGGTAGGCCTCTGACTGCTTGTAGGTAAAGCGGTAGCGCGTTGTACCTGGCGCATCCTCGGGCAGTGGCCCTACCTGGCCGCCACTGGTGCGATCAAGGTCGAACCGCAGCTTGACGCCAGCCTCCGCACTGATCCGCATTTCCGCGTCATCAAAAGCACAGTGCGGGGAAAAGAACTGGGACACAACGAAATGCCCGGGAAAGATGGGCGTGTGCTGATGGGTGCGCGCGCGAATGTAGACCGTGCTGCCGACCGCGACCTTGGAGTAAATAACCACCATGGCCTTGTTGTCGCTGTATTCCTGTCCACCGTCGCCGTCCTGCTTGCGGATCTTGTCTGCTGGTACGTCTATCCGTGTGCCGTCAGCCTGCAGGGTGTAGGCCTCTAGGATCTCCACTTTTTCTAACTTCTCGTTGTAGGTCAGCTTGTACTCCCCCAGCTCCTCAATACCCTGGGGTGTGTCGACCCGGTAAGCCCACTCAAAGTAGTGGTGGTAGCTGCCGTCCAACTTGACGTCATAGGTGTCCAGGGCCCGCGTGACGGTGTAGGCGGGTACAAAACCAGCCTGGGCTGCGGTGCACGCTAAAACAGCCAATAGGCCTAGTACGCGTGCGGTCCAACGATTTATTGATGTTGTCAAAGTCAGTCCCATTCAAATAAAAAATCTGCTATCACTCTTCCATTCCGTGTCACGGCGTAACCCCGTTTGACCCCCCGGGGTAAGGCGTACTGCGTTCTTCCCGTTATCGCAGCTTGCGTACCTCGGTATCCGGGAACTTCTCCGTACCACAGCGAATCACCTTGCTCCATGCCAGCCAGCAAGCGCGTCCATCCCGGATTAAGGTGGCCAAAGGGAAGGGCGGGTACCCGTCCTAGGGGATCCTCGACCATAACCTGGCGCTCAGCGTTCTCAGGCTTAACTGTTATGAGCAGGTGCGCGCTTTTGATGGTGAACTTGGCCTCCGGATCCGGCGCTCTGGAGGCGACGTTTCTGTTGCTGAGGTTTACGCTGAGTGCGATGGCGACGGCCAGTGGCCAGGCCAGCACGCCTAAGATCCAGAAAATCGTCTTTTCTATTCGATCCTTTGGGGCTTGATCGGAGCCAAGGTCCGTGCGGAGCATGTCCTTTACTTCCCCAAAAAAACGGGATGGCAACTTACGATCCTTCACAACGACAACCGTAAAACGTGTCGCCAGCAGCATGAGGGGGGCCGTCACGAGGTACAGGTAGAGCCACTGCATCGCACTAATTTTTTCCACGTAAAAAGCTCCGCTGCGCTGACTTGGTCAGTTCTTGGTAGTCCGCTGTGGTCTGGTCCTCAGTCATGTCTTGATCACCGTCCTTGAATCGCCCCGGGAATTGAGGAGGCTCCGAACTTTGAGAAGATGGAGCCATGAACAAGAGATTAAACAAATTTTCCCCGGAAGTCCGCGAACGAGCGGTGCGCCTGGTGCAGGAGCACCGCGGTGAGTACCCTTCGTTGTGGGCTGCT
>CANFHZ010000003.1 GCA_947446885.1 Comamonadaceae bacterium | reverse complement strand
TTACGACGAGTACAACGCCGTGCTCGACATGGACGCGCCCTATTACCTGGACACCATCCGGGTGGTGTTCCAGGACTTCAACCTGGTCAACGGCACATGGGACGTGAAGTCTGCGACCGGCGTGGCCGAACGGGTGCGCCCGCAGGACATCCGCACCACCGCGCTGCTGTCGGTGGAGGGCGAGCTCGACGACATCTCCGGCTCCGGCCAGACCGAAGCCGTGCACGCGTTGTGCACCGGGGTGGACCCGCGTTATTCGCGCCACTTTGAGGCCAAAGGTGCGGGCCATTACGGCATCTTCTCCGGCCGGCGCTGGCGCGATATGGTGTATCCGCAAGTTCACAGCTTTATTGCCCAGCACACGCCGGCGGCCAAGCTTGTTAGCCAGGCGAACCCGGTTGCGGTCGCTGCGCCTGCCGCCACAGCCGTGCCGGTGGCGGCCGCGCCCAAAAAAGTAGCGGCCGCACGCGCCATGCCCGCAGCCAAGAAAAAAGCGACGGCCAAACGCGCGGCTGCGCGCTGAAACCGACGGGCATGGGCCAGCCTCCCGTGCCGGAGCAGGCCGCTTCTTACGGCGTGGATGATCTGGCGCAGCGCCTGCTCGATGCCTTGCCGCAAACCCAGTGCACGCGCTGCGGCTACCCCGATTGCGCAGCCTATGCACACGCCATGGCCGCCGGGGAAGCCGCAATCAACCAATGCCCGCCCGGTGGTGCCGAAGGCGTTGTCCGCCTGGCAGCCATCAGCGGCAAGCCCGCCACCGCCCTGAATCCGGAAAACGGTACCGAAGGCCCGCGCAGTGTGGCCTTTGTGGACGAAGCCTGGTGCATTGGCTGCACGCTGTGCATAGACGCCTGCCCGACCGACGCCATCTTCGGCACGCACAAGCACATGCACACGGTCATCGAAGCCTATTGCACGGGCTGCGAGCTGTGTCTGCCAGTCTGCCCGGTGGACTGCATCCATCTGGAAAATGCCAGCGGCAGCGCCACCGGCTGGGCCGCGTGGTCGCCCGCGCAGGCCGATCTGGCCCGTACGCGCTACGCCTCAGCCCAGATTCGACGCGCTGAAACAGCGTCGGCGCACCAAACCCGTAAGGCCGCTGAGGCGCAGGAGAAGCTGGCCGATTTGGCCGCGCACTCCCGCATCAGCGACCCGGAACAACTGGAACGCAAAAAGGCTTTGATTGAAGCCGCCATGGCGCGCGCGCGCCAGCGCAACTCAGGCTAGCGCCATGCGCGCAAATGCGCCCACCACTTCGGGTGGCGCTTGCACCAACTCAATCAGCACGCCCTCACCTGACACAGGAAACTCCTCATTGCTTTTCGGGTGCAAAAAGCAAATGTCAAAACCCGCCGCGCCCTTGCGGATACCGCCGGGCGCAAAGCGTACGCCCTGGGCGCTGAGCCAATGAACGGCAGCAGGCAAATCATCGATCCACAGCCCCACGTGGTTCAGCGGCGTGGTGTGAACCGCCGGTTTTTTCTCGGGGTCTATGGGCTGCATCAAATCGACCTCGACCTTGAAGGGGCCGCTGCCCATCGCGCAAATGTCTTCGTCCACGTTTTCCCGCTCGCTTTGGAAGTTGCCCGTCACCTCCAGGCCCAGCATATCCACCCACAGCGTTTTGAGGCGCTGCTTGTCGGGCGCGCCGATGGCGATTTGCTGGATACCCAGCACCTTGAAAGGACGCGCGCTCATACAAACTCCACAATCGCCTGGTCCACGCTGAGGCTCTCGCCTTTGACTGCCAGCACCTTGCTGACTATGCCGTCGGCGGCGGCGAACAGGACGTTCTCCATCTTCATGGCCTCGATCACGGCCACGCGTTCACCAGCCTGGACTTTTTGCCCCGGCACCACCGCTACTTCGGCGAGCAGGCCGGGCATGGGCGAGAGCACAAAGCGGCTGAGATCGGGTGGCGCTTTAAAGGGCATCAGCCGGTGCAACTCGGCCATGCGCGGCGAGACCACCAGCACGTCGATGCGCTGGCCGTTGTGTTGCACACGCAGTGCCAAGGGGTTCTTGGGCGTGCCCCGTTCCACCTGCGCAGTAAAGACCTTGCCATTCACGGTGCCGCTGATGGCAATGTCGTTCAGACGCGACTGGCTGCGGATGTCGTAGCTGCTGGCGCCCACGCGCACACGGGCTGAGCCAGTCTCGCCGACAAACTCGTCCACATGCACCGGTGTGTAGCTGTTGTCGCCACTACCGGACAAGGTGACCACCACATAGTCTTTACCGGCATCAACGCTGTATCCGGGCAACTGTCCGCTCAGGCTGGTGGCGCGCTCGCGCGATTTGCGCCGCACAAAGGCGGCGAGTGCCACCGGAAAGGCCGCGTCGTCATGCGGCACGTCCTCCGCGCGGAAACCCTGGGCGTAGTTCTCGGCGATGAAGCCGGTATTGAAGTCGCCCGCCACAAACCTGGGATGCGCCAAGAGCGCGGACTGGAAGGGGATGTTGCTGGAGACGCCCCGGATCACAAAGCCGTTGAGCGCCTCGCGCATCTTGGCGATCGCGTCCATGCGGTCTGCGCCATGCACGATCAGCTTGGCGATCATGGAGTCGTAGTACATGGGGATTTCGCCGCCGTCCTGCACACCGGTATCCACCCGCACGCCCAGCAAATCCGCCGTATTGCCCTGGAACATGGTTTGCGCCGGTGGCGCAAAACGCACCAAGCGGCCGGTGGACGGCAGGAAGTTGCGAAAGGGGTCTTCGGCGTTGATTCGGCACTCGATGGCCCATCCCTTGCGCTGCACCTGCGCCTGGGTGAGCGGCAGTTTCTCGCCGGCGGCCACGCGGATCATCAGCTCCACCAGATCCAAGCCGGTGATGGCTTCGGTCACCGGGTGCTCGACCTGCAAGCGGGTGTTCATCTCAAGGAAGTAAAAGCTCTGGTCTTTGCCGACCACAAATTCCACGGTACCTGCGCTTTGGTAGTCCACCGCCTTGGCCAGCGCCACCGCCTGCTCGCCCATGGCTTTGCGCGTGGCCTCGCTGATAAAGGGCGATGGTGCCTCTTCAATGACTTTCTGGTGGCGGCGCTGGATCGAGCATTCACGCTCGTTCAGGTACAGCACGTTGCCATGGGCATCGCCAATGAGCTGGATCTCGATGTGGCGCGGCTCTTCGACAAATTTTTCGATGAATACGCGGTCGTCGCCAAAGCTGTTGCGCGCTTCGTTGCGGCAGCTGGTAAAGCCCTCAAATGCCTCTTTGTCGTTATAGGCCACGCGCAAGCCTTTGCCACCGCCGCCGGCAGAGGCTTTGATCATCACCGGATAGCCTATGCCTTTGGCAATCTCCACGGCCTTCTCGGGAGCCTCAATCGCGTCGTTGACGCCAGGGATGCAATTCACACCGGCTTTGCCGGCCAACTTCTTCGATTCGATCTTGTCGCCCATGGCGGCAATCGAATGGTGTTTGGGGCCAATGAACACAATGCCCTCGGCCTCGCAGCGCTTGGAAAACTCGGCGTTCTCGCTCAGAAAACCGTAGCCGGGATGGATGGCCTGCGCGCCAGTGGATTGGGCCGCGGCAATGATCACATCGGCCAGCAAATAACTTTCGCGGCTGGGCGGCGTGCCGATGCGCACGGCCTCGTCGGCCAGCGCGACATGGCGCGCATCCTTGTCGGCATCGGAATACACCGCCACGGTTGCAATACCCATTTTGCGGGCGGTGGTGATGACGCGGCAGGCGATTTCGCCCCGGTTGGCGATCAGGATTTTGGTGAACATATGTGTGGTCCTCGGGCTTTAAAGCGGAATGTTGCCGTGCTTGCGCCACGGGTTCTCGATCTTCTTGTCTTTGAGCATCACCAGCGAACGGCAAATGCGTTTGCGGGTCTCGCTGGGCAGGATGACATCGTCAATGAATCCACGCGCGCCAGCGACGAAGGGATTGGCAAAGCGGGCTTTGTATTCCGCCTCTTTGGCAGCGAGTTTTTCGGGGTCTCCCTTGTCTTCGCGGAAAATGATTTCGACCGCGCCTTTGGCACCCATAACGGCGATCTCCGCATGCGGCCAGGCGAAGTTGACGTCGCCACGCAAATGCTTGGAGGCCATCACGTCATACGCGCCGCCATAGGCTTTGCGGGTAATGACGGTAATTTTGGGCACGGTGCACTCAGCGTACGCGTACAGTAATTTCGCACCGTGCTTGATGATGCCGCCGAACTCCTGGGCGGTGCCGGGCATGAAACCCGGCACATCGACAAAGGTGATCACCGGGATATTGAACGCGTCGCAGAAGCGGATGAAACGGGCCGCCTTGGTGCTGCTCTTGATGTCCAGGCACCCGGCCAAGACCAGCGGCTGGTTGGCAACGATGCCGACCGTTTGCCCGTCCATGCGGGCAAAGCCAATCAGGATGTTTTTGGCGTAATCGGGTTGCAGCTCGAAGAAGTCGCCGTCGTCCACGGTTTTGAGGATCAGCTCCTTCATGTCGTAGGCTTTGTTGGGGTTGTCCGGCACCAGGGTATTGAGGCTGGCATCCATACGATGCGCTGGATCACCGCTATGGCGCAAGGGTGATTTTTCGCGGTTGGACAAAGGCAAATAGTTGTACAGGCGGCGCACCATCAACAGCGCCTCCACATCGTTTTCAAAAGCCATATCGGCCACGCCACTCTTGGTGGTGTGGGTGATGGCACCACCCAACTCTTCGGCACTCACCTCTTCGTGCGTCACTGTTTTGACCACCTCAGGCCCGGTCACGAACATGTAGGAACTGTCTTTGACCATGAAGATGAAATCGGTCAGCGCAGGGGAATACACAGCGCCCCCGGCCGATGGCCCCATGACCACGCTGATTTGCGGGACCACGCCGCTGGCCAGCATATTGCGCTGGAACACTTCGGCATAACCGCCCAGCGAGGCCACACCCTCCTGGATGCGCGCGCCGCCGGAATCGTTCAGGCCAATGACCGGCGCCCCCACTTTCATGGCCTGGTCCATGATCTTGCAGATTTTTTCGGCGTGCGTTTCGGAGAGCGCACCGCCATACACGGTGAAGTCCTGGCTGAAAACAAAGACCAGACGCCCGTTGATCATGCCGTAGCCCGTCACCACGCCATCGCCAGGGATCTTGTTGTCCGCCATGCCGAAATCGGTACAGCGGTGCTCGACGAACATATCCCACTCTTCGAAGGTGCCCTCGTCCAGCAGCACCTCGATGCGCTCGCGCGCGGTCAGCTTGCCTTTGGCATGCTGGGCATCAATCCGGCGCTGACCGCCGCCTTGGCGGGCCAGCTCACGCTTGGCCTCCAGTTGTTCAAGAATGTCGTGCATGGGGTTTGCCTTTCTGTCTAAAATTCATTGAATGCGCATGGAATATGCGCATGCCGTACAAAGGAATCGCCATGGCCTACGAATCCACAGCCGCAAAAAAACCGGTCAACCTCAGCGTGAACAGCGACTTGCTGCGCCAGGCCAAGGAGCTCAAAGTCAACGTCTCGCAGGTGCTCGAAGTGGCTCTGGCCAGCCAGGTCAAACGCCTGCGCGAGGCGCAATGGCTGGAAGAGAACAAGGAGGCGATTGACGCGTACAACCGGCATGTGGAGGAAAACGGGCTGCCGTTTGATGGGGTCCGCCAGCGCTTGTGGAAGGGCCTGAGCAAGCCTGAGATTCGATGAGCCAAAACCATATCCACGTGCTGCTCGACGACGCGCTGGCCGCAGACATTCCATTCGTGCTGGACATCCAGAGCCGACTGCTGTCGGCCATGGGCACGCGCGTGGTGGCACCGGTGATTGCACGCCGACGCCTTGCCAGCGCCGTGGTGGAGCGCTTGAACCCCTGCATCTGGATAGACGGCGTGGAACACGTGGTCCTGATGCAGCAGTTGTTCGCGATTGACAGCCACGCGCTGGGGCGCTCCGTGTTGGATCTGGACGCCCAAAGCCACACCATCGTGGCCGCACTCGACACGCTGATCAGCGGCATCTGAAAACATCAGCGCCCCGCCTCCAGCAGCATGCGGGCTGCGCTAGACGCGGGCAGCTGCCCCGCGCGCACCTCGTCACTGAGCCGGGGCAGTAAAGCAGCGACTGCGGCCTGGGACTTGAAGCGCTGCTTGAGGCCTGCGTCAATCCGCTCCCACATCCAGGCCAGGGCCTGGCCCTGGCGGCGGCTGGCAAAGCGGCCATTCGCCGTTTGCAGTGACTTGAATTCCTGAACAGCCGTCCAAAATCCGTCCACACCCTGCCCCAGCAGCGCGCTGATCTGGATCACCCGGGGATGCCACTGGCTATCCGCGTGGTGCATATGGGATGGGTTGCCGTGCAAGCCCAGCAGGCGCAAGGCACTGCCGATTTGGGCCTGGGCACGGGTGGCTGCGTCCGGATCGAGATCGGCTTTGTTGATCACCACCAGATCGGCCAGTTCCATCACGCCCTTTTTGATGGCTTGCAAGTCATCGCCAGCATTGGGCAGCTGCAGCAACACGAACATATCGGTCATCTGCGCCACGGCGGTTTCCGACTGGCCCACGCCCACGGTTTCCACGATCACCACATCAAACCCGGCGGCCTCGACCACCAGCATGGCCTCACGGGTTTTTTCGGCTACGCCGCCCAGCGTGCCACTGGCCGGGCTGGGGCGGATATAGGCTTGCGGCGCCACGCTCAGGCGCTCCATACGGGTTTTGTCGCCCAGGATGGAGCCACCTGAGACGCTGCTCGACGGGTCCACCGCCAGCACCGCCACGCGGTGGCCCTGGGCGATCAGGTACAGCCCCAAGGTCTCAATAAAGGTGCTTTTCCCCACGCCCGGCACGCCACTGATGCCCAGACGGAATGAACCACCGGTAAACGGAAGCAGCGCGGTAAGCAAAGCGTCGGCCTGCGCGCGGTGGTCGGCGCGGGTGGATTCCAGCAGGGTGATGGCTTTGGCCATGGCACGGCGCTGCGCCATCGGTTCCACACCGCGCAGCGCAGTCAGCAAAGAGGTGTTGGCGGCGGCCATTAAAGGATTTCAAACGCCCGACCGTCAGCGAGGCGGTAGCGGGAAAAGTCGCGCACGTCGCGCGTCATGATGCGGGTCACGCCCGTATCAGACGCCAGAAACACCAGGGAGGCATCGGCCAGATCCATCTCGGTGCGCGGCGACTCGGTGTAGCGGCGCATCAGCTCGGCCATGCCTTCGAGCGTGTCCTGGTCGAACGGAAAAATGGAAATCGCGTCCGCCGCCACCCAACGCAAAAACGCGTAGCGCTGCGGCAATCCCAGCAAATGGCTGGCTTCGGTCACGCAGGGCCAGGTCGAGGTAAGCGACCATTGCTCTTGCGCGGCCTGTGCGAACAACTGGCTATAGCGCGCATTCTCGGCTTGGTCTCTGCCAAACAGCGCCACCATGGCGCTGGCGTCAACGATCGCTGCGAAGGCCATGTTTTTCCTGCAACTTGGCCAGCAATTGCGCGCGGGATCGCTCGGTGTCGTAAGGCTGCTCGTAGCCCTCAAAGGCCTTGGCTACGGCGGCGTCGGCCGGATTGGCCAGGGGCCCGTAGGCCTTTTGTTCTTCTTCCGCCTTCAAGGCCAGCATCAATTCATACGGGTTCTTGCGCCCCAGCGCACGCTCGACCGCGTCGATGATGAACTGGGATTTGGTCACGCCTTGGCGCTTGGCAGCCTGCTCCAGCTGCTTTTCCAGCAAAGGGTCCATGCGAACGGAAACAGCCATGGTGGACTCCAGTTGAAATACGGTATTACAGTATAACGAACGGGGTTTCAGGCCGCCAGTGCCTTGTTGATCTGCGCCAGCACGTCTTTGGCACTGACCGGAATCGGCGTGCCCGGGCCGTAAATGCCTTTGACGCCTGCGGCATACAAAAAGTCGTAGTCCTGGCGCGGAATCACCCCGCCCACGAAGACGATGATGTCGTCGGCGCCCTGCTTTTTGAGCTCGGCAATGATGGCAGGCACCAGCGTTTTGTGACCCGCCGCAAGGGTGGATACGCCGACTGCGTGCACATCGTTCTCGATGGCCTGGCGCGCGCATTCCTCCGGTGTCTGGAACAGCGGCCCCATATCCACATCAAAACCCAGGTCGGCAAAAGCGGTGGCCACCACCTTGGCACCCCGGTCGTGGCCGTCCTGGCCGAGCTTGGAAATCATCACGCGGGGGCGTCGGCCCTGGGCCTCGGCAAAGGCGGCGATGTCGACTTTGAGTGCGTTCCAGTACTCCATGGTGTCCCCGTTGGTGGTGTCGGTGTCATACGCGGCGGCATACACGCCCGAGACCTTGTGCGTGTCGGCGCGGTGGCGGTCGAAGGCCGCTTCCAGCGCATCGCTCACCTCACCCACCGTGGCACGCAAGCGCATGGCCTTGATCGACAAGTCCAGCAAATTGCCTTCGTTGTGGCCAGCGGCGTAGGTCAGCGCGTCGAGTGCGGCTTTGACGGCGGCGCTGTCGCGGCTGGCGCGTATGGTTTTCAAGCGGGCAATCTGGCCCTCGCGCACGGCCACGTTGTCAATGTCGCGCGCCTCAATGGCGTCCTCGCTTGTGAGCTTGTATTTGTTGACGCCCACGATCACGTCTTTGCCACTGTCAATGCGGGCCTGCTTTTCGGCGGCGGCGGCCTCAATCTTGAGCTTGGCCCAGCCGCTGTCCACGGCCTTGACCATGCCGCCCATGGCGTCGACTTCTTCGATGATTTTCCAGGCGGCATCGGCCATCTCTTGCGTAAGTTTTTCCATCATGTAGCTACCCGCCCAGGGGTCGATCACGCTGGTGATATGGGTTTCTTCCTGGATGATGAGCTGGGTGTTGCGTGCAATGCGCGAGCTGAACTCGGTGGGCAAGGCAATCGCCTCGTCAAAGCTGTTGGTGTGTAGGCTTTGGGTGCCACCAAACACGGCGGCCATGGCCTCGATGGTGGTGCGCACCACGTTGTTGTACGGGTCTTGCTCGGTCAGGCTCCAGCCGCTGGTCTGGCAGTGGGTGCGCAGCATCAGGCTCTTGGGCGACTTGGCGTCAAAGCCCTTCATGATGCGGCACCACAGCAGGCGCGCGGCGCGCATCTTGGCCACTTCCAGATAGAAGTTCATGCCGATGGCCCAGAAGAAGCTCAGGCGCCCGGCAAACTCGTCCACGTCCAGGCCGGTGGCAATCGCGGTTTTGACGTATTCCTTGCCGTCGGCGAGCGTGAACGCGAGTTCGAGCGCCTGGTTGGCCCCGGCCTCTTGCATGTGGTAGCCCGAGATGGAGATGGAGTTGAACTTGGGCATGTTCTTGGCCGTGTAGCCAATGATGTCGCCAATGATGCGCATGCTGGGCGCGGGCGGATAGATATAGGTGTTGCGCACCATGAACTCTTTCAGAATGTCGTTCTGAATCGTTCCCGATAGCTGGTCTTGGCGCACGCCCTGCTCTTCGGCGGCCACCACGTAACCGGCCAGCACCGGCAGCACCGCGCCGTTCATGGTCATGGAGACACTCACCTTTTCTAGGGGGATTTGGTCAAACAGAATTTTCATGTCCTCGACCGAATCAATCGCCACGCCGGCCTTGCCCACATCGCCCGTTACGCGCGGGTGGTCCGAGTCGTAGCCACGGTGGGTCGCCAGGTCAAATGCCACCGAGACGCCCTGGCCGCCCGCCGCCAAAGCCTTGCGGTAGAAGGCGTTGGATTCCTCGGCGGTCGAGAAACCGGCGTACTGGCGAATCGTCCAGGGACGCACCGCATACATGGTCGCCTGCGGACCGCGCACATAGGGCGCGAAGCCGGGCAGCGTGTTGGCGTAGGGCAAGTTGGCAGTGTCCGCTGCGGTGTACAGGGGTTTGACGACGATGCCGTCGGGTGTGACCCAGTTCAATGCGTCGACATTGCCGTCGGGGGCCGACTTGGCGGCTGCTTTGGCCCAGTCTTGCAGCGTGGCGGTCTTGAATTCGGGGTTTTTGTCAGTCATGGCGGTCATCACAGTTGGGGCCGCCGGGTCGAATCCGGGGCGGCCTGGAGGGCTGTTGAGAGTTTACATTATTCATAATTATGAATTCAGAATCTGTGTTTTAACTTACACTTTGTGCCCATGCCAGCCGCCTCCTCTTCCGCCCTAGCCAGCAAATCGCTAGCCCCAAGGCCACTTTACGAAGAAGTGGCGGAGCTGCTGCGGCAGCGCATTTTCAAGCGCGAACTTGAACCTGGCAACTGGATTGACGAATTAAGAATCGCCGAGGAATACGGCATCAGCCGCACCCCGCTGCGCGAGGCGCTGAAAGTATTGGCCGCCGAAGGCCTGGTGACTATGAAGGTGCGCCGTGGCGCTTATGTGACCGAGGTGTCCAAGACCGACCTGGCCGATGTGTACCACCTGCTCAGCCTGCTGGAGAGTGACGCGGCGGGCGTGGTCGCCACCAAAGCCACCGACGCGGAACTGGCCGAGCTGCAAAAGCTGCACAAGGAACTGGAAGCCGCCGCGAAGCCCGTGAAAGCGGGCAAGGCCCAGAAGCCGAATACCGACCAGTTCTTCACCCTGAACGAACAGTTTCACATGCGCCTGCTGGCCATCGCCAACAACCGCTGGCGCGACCAGATGGTGGCCGACCTGCGCAAGGTCATGAAACTCAACCGCCACAACTCCCTGCTCAAGACCGGCCGCATCGCCGAGTCACTGGAGGAGCATCAGGCCATCATGGATGCGCTGCTGGCGCGGGATGCGGGGCGCACGCAGGAGCGCATGCGGGAGCATTTTGCTAATGGGTTGGAGGCGGCGGAGTAGGACTACACGACGCACACATTAGGACTGCACGAACGGCCCGGCACGCCTCCCAGGGAATGCTTCTGCATACGAATTTGCAGTGTCGATTGAATCACCTATGTTCGGTGAAAAGAAGTAACGCAAGCGCTGGGAGTCATATAGGCTTTGCCTTTTGTCCCAGACTGTCGGCAGCGGATACACTTCCACTTAGTATGAGTAAGCAAAAAATATGAAGACTGCTGTCTCGCTCTTTTCGGGCTGTGGTGGGTCGGATTTTGGTATCGCACAAGCGGGTTTCACCGTCTTGATGGCGAACGACAAGCTGGCATACGCAAAGGATGTGTATGAGGCTAATCATGCTGAAACCGACTACCGGCTCGGCGACGTTCAGAAGATCAAGATTTTCCCCAGCGCTGACCTGCTGGTCGGCTGCTACCCGTGTCAGGGATTTAGCCAGGGCGGGGTGCGCGATCCGAATCGTCGCATAAACACCTTGTACCTAGAGTTTGCGCGAGCGCTAGCGCAGATGAAACCAAAAGCCTTCATCGTAGAGAACGTGTCGGGCATGGTGCGGACAAACTACCGCCACCTACTGCTCGACCAAATCAAGGTTTTCTCCGAGATTGGCTACGATGTAAAGAGCGCTTTGTTGAACGCGGCAGACTTTGGCGTTGCACAGGAGCGTAAGCGCATTCTCATAGTTGGCACGCGGAGCGATCTCGGAGCAGACTACCAATTCCCCGAGGCTACTCACGGAGAGGGCAGAAGCAAGCCATACCAGACAATTAAGGATGCGCTGCGATACATGCGTCACTGGCCTTCAGAGAATGAGTATTACCGGCGAGACTTTCACTGGTACTACCTGTCACGGGATCGCCGCCGGGATTGGAGCGAGTTGTCCAAGACCATCGTAGCCAACCCCAGACACATGCCGCTACACCCGATCAGCCCGCAGTTACGTAAGTTGCGTCACAACGTGTGGGAGTTTGAGAATGACGCACCAGCTCGGCGGTTCACGTACCGCGAGGCAGCGCGACTACAGGGGTTTGACTCCGACTTCCGGTTTCCAGACACGGAGAACGGCAGCTTGGATATGCGCTACAAGATCGTGGGAAACGCGGTGCCCCCACCACTGTTTGCCGCTGTGGCCAAGGCTTTGCCGCAGTCGATCTGGTAGGAGCTTTAGTAATTCAACGCGACAGCTTCAGTAACGGTGGCCTGCGCCGTCACGCACCGATCAACCGAACCATAGAGCTTTGCCAGGCGGATCAGGCGGGAGCGGTCTATCACGATCGACTCGGTCAACTCTTTGCGCAGTTGCCAGTCGATTTTCGTACCGGATGCCTCCGTGAGGTCATGGGGCATGAAGTAGTAAGTGGACCAAGAGGTCAACAGGTGTAAGTGACCTCTCAACTTTGCTGGGGCTGCTTCAAGGGATTTCTTGCTCCATGCATCGCTGTCAGATGTACAGCCACATTGTGCAAGTGCGATTGGTAGACCATCGCGCTCGTCCCCGGCCATCGGATGCCATGCTACAAGGTCCAGGCCGCCGTCGCCACGATCGTTGGGCTTGAAGTGTTTGGCCTCAAGCATCAGCTTTCCACGTAGGTCCTTTACCAGGGCCTTCAACTTATCAAAAAGCAGGCCTTCATATCGGCTCGCGCCCTTTGCTCCAAAGCGATGTACCTCCCAGCCCTTTGGCATGAGCTGCTTGAAAATCTCGTGAGAGGTTTCCTCGAAAGACTCGGTCAGCTCATCGTGTCTCGTTTTTGGCACTAGCCGCAGAGAGGCCGACATGAGCATCTGTACATAGAGCACACGCAAAGGCGTGTCCACTTGCAGTGCCTCAAGTTCTTGGCAGTCAGCTGACAACTTGAACGGGTACGCGTCGCCGAAAGTCTTGGCGCGAAAGGCCAGGTTATTGAACCAGCCGACCACTCGCATCTCGTTGCGTGTCCCAATCTGAACACCGCCAGGCGGCACGCCGGCGAGAGCGTCCGGATCATCAGAGTTGCCGTCGAGCTGCGGGGTAACGTCCGCCGGGTTGACAACATCGGCATCAGTCAGCTCGCCGTACATCTGTGCGGTGTCTTCTAGCAGTTCCTGCATGCGACCGCGCGACAGTCGTCTGTCTTTGTCAACCAGACAGCGCAGTTCAATGTAGTCACACCAGATATAGAGGTCGCTCCCGTTGGGACGGCTCATCTTCGCGTCAAGAATTGGCGTAACCGCCTTCTTCGGCTTCTTTGCTGGTCCAGCCATTTGTCAGCCCCGCGACGGCTTAATTGTCGAGCGCTTCTGCCGTCGGTGGGCACCAAACACCACGTCGTGCACTGCAGCAGCGGCTTTTACCAAGCCCTCCGCAAGCTCCATATGCTCCTCACTGATCTTTGGCACCTTGGGAACGAGCGCCTGAGCCGTTTCGAGTCGCCGTAGCGCGGTCCGCAGGCTGTCTGCGAGAGCCTCTTCCGGTCCGCTGCTCAGCTCGTAGGATTGATCCAGATTGCCAGACTTTCGCAGTTCCTTAATCGCCGTTTCCGACGACACGACTGCTGCTAGCTTTCGGAGGTTCCGCGACTCAGTGACGATGGGCTTAGACCGTCCCTCGACGACAAAGAGCCAGTCGAACAGGTCCTTGAGTGAGCCTTCCTCAAGCCCCTTTTGCATGATGTCGCTGCGCGACTCCAGCCCTAGAAAATCAATGAGAGCCGAGTAGCTAAGAGCGGTCCCGAGAACAGAAAACTCAATTTGCTCAGGCACGATCGACAGCCCGAAGAAGTTTTTCGCCTCTGCGCGGTCGTACAGCTTGAGTGCCGTGAGCATCTGTCCGACGGTGTCGCGCCGGGTGCCCGTCTCGCGAGCAAGCAAGCGAAGCCCCTCGTCTTCAGGCAAGGTCTTGTACTTTTGGTACATCCGCTCGGCGTATCGTGCCTTCTGCAGCGCGCTCCAGGCCTTGATGCCAGTGATGTGACGAAAGCCGAGGTAGCGCAATATCTCGTTCTCGTCGTCGAATACAAGACAAGGCACTTTCTTGGGACGGAATTCAGCAGCCTCGACGGCCTCTTCTATTGAGGTGCGGCCGCTCGGTGGCTCCAGCTCCCTCACCAGAAGCTTAAGCGCCGCGAGACGGCGATTACCCTCAACGACCCGATAGTCGTCGTCACCGTCAGGAACAACCAACAGCGGTTCACCTGGGAAGAAACCGTGATTGCCGACCGATTCGATGATCTCCAACAAGCGTTCGTCCCTAACGAACCGTTGCATCAGATCCGCTACAGGACCTTGTGCCACCTTCGGTGGGAAGCGTGGATTGTTCCGGTCGAAGTGGAGGTTCGTGACCGGCAGCAGCACGCTCCTCGCGGCCGCGGCGCGAACAATCGTTTCCATATCCTTGGTTTTTGCCATCGATCTCACCTCGTGAAGCAATGCTGTGGTTGGGCTTTCTAAAACAACACTTCCGAGTCTACAGGTCGACATTCGCGCGTCCGACCTCCTCGCCGCACGAACAGCTCCGCCAACTCCTCTTCAGACCAAAGCCACTCATCATCCTATTGCTTAGTCTTTCACCTGACACATTCACAATTTCGTCACCCACCAAAGCATTCCCCGCATTCGTCCTTGAGACTCCTCTCATCACCAGCCAGAGGAACCGCCATGACCATCACCTGCTTCATCCGCTACTAAATCGCCCCTCTCCAGAAAGACCAGTTCACGGCCTATGCTGACAACTGGGCGCACATCACCCCCCGCCTGGGCGGGCATTTGCTGGGCTACTGTGTGCCGCACGAGGGCAGCAACTACGAGGCCTAGGGGCTGATCTCTTTCGCCGACAACCGCTGGCGCGACCAGATAAACCGCTTAAGGGTGCTGCGCCAACTTGGCGGCTTCAGCAGCCTGACCACGTTCATCGCGGATCAAATACAAGCCGCTCAATATGACGATGCAACCGCCCACCAGCGTATAGGCATCCGGCGTGGTGTTCCATATCAAGTAATCGATGGCAATTGCCCAGGCCAGGGCGCTGTATTCAAAGGGCGCGACGCTGGCGGTCTTGCCATGTTTAAACGCATAGGTGATCGCCACCGTGCCGCCAAAGCCGGTCAGGCCCATCGCCGCGATCATGGGCCAGTGCACCGGCTGAACCGGTTGCCAATCGGGCAGCGCCAACGCACCGGCCCCGGCGGCCATGAAAAACGTGGTCCAGAAAACCACGCTGGCCGTGCCCTCGGTGCGGGTGATGATGCGCGCGGTCAAGACCGTGCCGCTGTAGCACAGGGACGAGACCAGAATCGCCAGCGCGCCCCAGGACACCATGCTGTCGCCGCCGGGACGCATGGCGATCAGCACGCCGCACAAGCCGATGGCGATCGCAACCCAGTGCGCACGGCGCGCAGGCTCTTTGAGCAGCGGAACCGCCAGCGCGGTCACGACCAGCGGCGAAATGAAAAACAGGGTGTAGGCCTCGGCAATGGCCAGGTGGCCTATGCCCAATGAAAAGCTGCACAACATGCCCACATTGAGCGCGCCGCGCAGCAGGTGCATGGGCCAGCGCACCTGCACCAGCGTGCGCAACGGGACCTGCCAGGCGATATACGCGCAGACCAAGGGAAAAGCCGCCAGCCCGCGCAGCGCGGCAACCTGCAAGGGCGGGTAGGCACCGGTAAGCCCCTTGAGGGCTGCGTCCATCAGGGAGAAGCAGCCGACCGCAGCCAGCATCGCCAGAATGGCGCGCAGCGAGGCGCTCAAGCCGCTCAATTGCGCACAGGCTCTTGCAAGACCGCCGGGTCGTACGGCGTGCGACTGAACACCGCATGCACCAGAGGCGCAAAGTGCGCCAAGGGCGGCGTGGGGTAATCAGGGTCGAAAGAATTCTGGTCGTAGGCCTGGCAAAAATGCTGGCAGCTGGCAAACCAGGGGTGCTCGCGGTAGCGCAGCCGGCCATCACGCTCCTGCCCGAGGTGGTGCGCGTAGTACTGCATCTGAAACAGCGCGTGCTTTTCGACCACCCAGGTCACTTCGGCACGCACATAGGGCCGCAGCAGCGCGGCGGCAAAAGCGGCGTGGTTGGCCGGTGCCAGCTCGTCCCCCATGTCGTGCACCAGGGCACCGACCACCATGTCTACATCCGCGCCGTCGGCCTCGGCGCGCGCCGCACTTTGCAATGCGTGGGTCAGGCGGTTGATCTGGTAACCGGGCAGCGTGTCCGCCGTGCGCTCCAAGGAGGCCAGAATGCGCTGCGGCAGCGCGCGCATGTAATCGGCCTCCAGCGCATGCAGGAACGCGTACTCGGCCTGGGTGCCGTCTTGCATGGCGGTGAAGGCGACGTGTTGCATGGCGGGCTCCTGCGGATCGGTGGGCTGAGTGGTTCAGGGATGGACTTCCTGTGCCTCGATTGTGGCTTGCCGCTTGGCGGCACGCGGGTCGAGTTGCAAGACCACCAGCGAACTGGCCTCCATGCGCACATAGTCGCTGGTATGGCCCGGGTTGCTGAAAATGCGGCCTTTGCGGGTGGCAAAAAACCAGACCGCCAGGGCCAGCAAGCCCAGCATCAACGCAAAGTACAGCATCAAGCTCTCAGGGCCCAGCACGTCCATCAGACCTCCGGCAAGGGTCGGGCCGATGGTGGCCCCGACGCCGTACAGCAGCAAAAGACCGCCCGTGGTTTCCAGCACTTCGGAAGGGTCAATCAGGTCATTGGTATGCGCCACGCTCAGGCCGTAGACCGCAAATACCAAAGCACCAAAACCCACACCCAGCAGCAGCAAAAGATTCTCAAACTCCCGCGCCAAATAAAAGCCCAAGACCGCCAGGGCCGCCGAGCCGACGCACACCCAGAACAAGACCCAACGCCGGTCGTAGCGGTCCGACAGGTGGCCGATCGGCCATTGAAAAGCCGCACCGCTCAGGATGGTGATGGCCATGAAGGTCGCGGTGCGCCCGTCGCTGAAGCCGACGCCGTGCCCGAAAACGTTACCCAGGCTGAAGAAGGTGCCATTGATCAGCCCCGATCCCATGGAGGCCAACGCACCGATAGGCGAGACCGCAAACAGGCGGCGCATGCTCAATGCCGGCGTGTCGGTTTGCACCGGCTCGGCAATGGTGGTCATGGTGGTGGGCACCAGCGCAAAAGAAAACAATATCGAGGCAAACGCAAAGGGCACGAAGCCAAAGCGGTCGCCCGCGAGAATCAGCCACTGTCCCAGCGCCATGGACACGCCGCTGACCGCCATATAGGCCGCAAAGACCTTGCCCCGGTCCTCGCTGCCCGCCACCACATTGAGCCAGCTCTCAATCACCATATACAAACCCACAATGCACAGCCCGGTGGTAAAGCGCAGGCCGCCCCAAAACCAGGGGTTGGTCCACAAGGCGTGCAGCACGGGCAAAGCCGATGCCACGGAGGCCAGCACGGCAAATGCGCGGATATAGCCCACCCGCTTGATCAGGCGCGGACAGGCGTAGGTGCCATACACAAAACCGGCGAAGTAGGCCGACATCACCATGCCGGTGACCAGGCCGGAGAAGTGCGCGGTGCTGGCTTGCGAGCTGATGGCCACGGTCAGCAAGGCAATGCCAACCACCAGCATGGCCACACCGCTGAGCAAAGAGGCCAAAGGCCAAAACAAGGGGTTCACGAAAATGTCCGGGAAACAAGAGGGTGACCGGTAGGCGCCTGACGCTCCGTCCGCCGACCGGGCAGCGCAAGGGCAATACGCCGTATGGTGCCATGACCCGGTGCGTGCGCCTGTGCGGGTAGCGACCTGCCTGCGGCGGGGCGCGACAGCCGGGCCGCGACGTGGTCGCGCCGACTTTCTCCCATGTCGCCCGCAGACTGGACCGCCCCACCCTGCACTCCTACAGTGGCAGGCAGCCCCTACACTTGCCGCCGCGCCATCGCGCCCGGAGCAGGCCCCGGACGCCCTCAAAAACAAAGGAGATTGTGTGAACCCCAACGTCATCATTACCTGTGCGCTGACCGGCGCGGGCGACACGGTCGGCAAGAGTCCGCACGTGCCTGTCACACCCACGCAAATCGCCGCCGCAGCGGTGGAGGCGGCCAAAGCAGGCGCCACCGTCGTCCACTGCCATGTGCGCAACCCTGCAACCGGCCAGTTCAGCCGCGACCCGGCCCTGTACGCCGAGGTCATGGACCGCATCCGCGACTCCGGCGTGGACATCATCGTCAACCTGACGGCGGGCATGGGCGGCGACCTGGAAATCGGCCCCGGCGAAACACCCACCCAGTTCGGCCCCAACACCGACCTGATCGGTCCTCTGGCGCGTCTGATCCATGTGGAACAACTGCTGCCCGAAATCTGCACCCTGGACTGCGGCACGCTGAACTTTGGCGACGGCAACACGATTTACGTCTCCACCCCGGTGGCGCTGCGCGCAGGGGCCAAGCGCATCACCGAGCTGGGCGTGAAAGCCGAGCTGGAAATTTTTGATACCGGCCACCTGTGGTTTGCCAAGCAAATGATGAAAGAAGGCTTGCTGGACAACCCGCTATTCCAGCTCTGCCTGGGCATTCCCTGGGGCGCACCAGCTGACACCACCACCATGAAAGCCATGGTCGACAACCTGCCGCCGGGTGTGGTGTGGTCCGGTTTCGGCATTGGCCGTGCCCAAATGCCCATGGCCGCGCAGGCCATGCTGCTGGGTGGCAATGTGCGCGTAGGCTTGGAAGACAACCTGTGGCTGGACAAGGGCGTGTTGGCAAGCAACGGCTCGCTGACCGAGCGCGTGGTGGAAATCATCACCCGCCTGGGTGGCACGCCCATGACGCCAGCCCAGGGGCGCGAAAAAATGGGGCTCAAGAAGCGCGGCTGATCCGCTGTACCCAACGAAATAGCGAGGACACCATGAACTTCAACACCGACATCAAAACCTTTGCGGCCCTGGGCACCGGCGTGATCGGCAGCGGCTGGGTGGCCCGCGCCCTGGCCCACGGCCTGGACGTGATTGCCTGGGACCCGGCCCCCGGTGCCGAAGCCGCGCTGCGTGCGCGCACCGCCAAAGCCTGGGGCGCGCTGACCGCGCAGGGCCTGGCACCCGGCGCTTCGCAAGACCGTATGCGATTCGTCGCCACCGTCGAAGAATGCGTGGCGCATGCTGACTTCATCCAGGAAAGCGCGCCTGAGCGCGAGGACCTCAAGCTGTCGCTGCATGCGCAAATCACCGCAGCCGCGCGGCCGAATGTGCTGATCGGCTCCAGCACCTCGGGCCTCTTGCCCAGCGACTTTTATGCCCAGGCCCGGCATCCCGAGCGCTGCGTGGTCGGCCATCCCTTCAACCCGGTGTATTTGCTGCCGCTGGTGGAAGTGGTGGGCGGCGTGAACACCGCGCCTGAGGCGGTGCAAGCCGCCATGCAGGTCTACCGCAGCTTGGGCATGCGCCCGCTGCATGTGCGCAAAGAGGTCCCCGGTTTTATTGCCGACCGGCTGTTGGAGGCCATGTGGCGCGAGTCGCTGCACCTGGTCAACGATGGCGTGGCGACCACCGGCGAGATTGACGACGCGATCCGCTTTGGCGCGGGCATGCGCTGGTCTTTCATGGGTAGCTTTTTGATCTACACCCTGGCCGGTGGCGACGCCGGCATGCGCCACTTTATGGCGCAGTTCGGCCCGGCGCTGAAATTACCCTGGACCAAGCTGGAAGCTCCCGAACTCACCGACGCCCTGCTCGACGCCGTGGCCGAGGGCAGCGAGGAACAACTGGCCGGACGCAGCATTGCCGATTGGGAGCGTTACCGCGACGACTGCCTGATGGCTGTGCAGGCCGCTATCAAGTCGACCAAGCTGAAACACGGAATCGCGCCGGATGCCTGAGGCCACCAGCGCGATAGCGCCACCGCTGCCCCTGCTTACCTACCAGGGCGCGGTGCTGCCCGAATGGGTGGACTACAACGGCCATTTGCGCGACGCCTTTTATTCCCTGTTGTTCAGCTACGGCGTGGACGGCTTGATGGACCGCATCGGGCTGGATGCCGCCGGACGCGCGGCGCTATCGCATTCGCTGTTCACGCTGGAGGCCCACATCCATTACCTGCGCGAGGTCAAACTGGGCGCAGCACTGGAAGTGCGCGCGCAAGTAGTGGCCATCGATGCCAAACGCCTGCATGTGGCGCTCGCGCTGTACGTGCCGGGGGTGGATGGCGCAGCGGCGCTGGGCGAGCAAATGCTCTTGAACATGGACATGCGCGGCCCCCGCAGCGCGCCTTTTGCGCCGCAGGTGCTGTTGCACTTGCAGCCCTTGGCGGCGCAGCACGCGACGCTGCCGCGCCCTGCCCGGCTGGGCAGCGTGATCGGCCTGCCCGTCAAGAAATAAACGCACACCACGCCATGCCCGCCGCACTGCCTGCCACCATGCACGCCGCCGTGCTGACCGGCTTTGGCGGGCCGGAGAAGCTGGTCTACCGCAGCGACGTTCCGCTGCCAGTCCCCCAGACCGGCGAGGTGCTGATCCGCGTCGGAGCCTCGGCGGTCAACAACACCGATATCAACACCCGCACCGGCTGGTATTCCAAAACGGTGGATGCCTCCAGCGCTTCGGAGGGCGTGGGCTTTGACGCCGGTTCCGATGCCACGCCCGGCTGGGGCGGCACCGCCATGGCTTTTCCGCGTATCCAGGGTGCGGACTGCTGCGGCAGGATCGTGGGCGTCGGTCCGGGGGTGGACGCACAGCGCATGGGTGAGCGCGTGCTGGTGCGGCCGGTGCTGCGCATGTACGCGGGCTACGCGCCTTTTGCCTGCTGGTACCTGGGCTCCGAATGCGATGGCGCGTTTGCCCAGTACACCAAAGTGCCGTCCGACGCGGCGCTGCCCATACGCAGCCATTTGTCCGACGCCGAGCTGGCCACTTTCCCCTGCGCCTATTCCACAGCCGAGAACCTGCTCACGCGCAGCGGTGTGCGGGCCGGGGACAGGGTGCTGGTCACCGGGGCATCGGGTGGCGTAGGCAGTGCGGCGGTTCAACTCGCCTTGCGCCGGGGCGCGCAGGTGGTGGTACAGGCCGCAACCGCCAAGCACGCAGGCGTGCTGGCACTCGGCGCACAGGCGGCCATAGACCGGGGCGAGGATGCGCTGCGCAGCCTGGGGCACAACGCGGTCAGCGTGGTGATCGATCTGGTGGGCGGCGCGCAGTGGCCGCTGCTGCTCGATGTGCTGCGCACCGGCGGGCGCTATGCCAGTGCCGGCGCGATCGCCGGCCCCGTGGTGCCGCTGGACTTGCGTACGCTCTACCTTAAAGACCTCGCGCTGTTCGGCTGCACTTTTCAGGAAGACGCGATTTTCGAGAACCTTATCGGCTACATCGAACGCGGCGAACTGGGGCCGCTGCTCGCGCAAAGCTATGCCTTGGCGGACATTGCGCAAGCCCAGGCCGATTTTTCGGCCAAGCAGTTTCTGGGCAAACTCGCACTCATCCCGCCGCCCTGACCAGCAAGCCGCCCCACCATGTCCAAAGCCCACCCACCCTCCCGGCACGGCGTACGTACGCCACTGGAAAACACGCCGGCACGGGCCTGGGATCCGGCCGCCCCCATCGACGCGCCGCTGTGCCTGCACCGCCCCCATGTGCTGTGGGACTGGGTGGACTACAACGGCCACATGAGCGAGTCCTGCTACCTGCTGGTGTTTGGCGACAACTCGGATGCCTTCTTCCGCTACATCGGCATCGACGAGTCCTACCGCGACCAGGATGGGCATTCGCTGTACACCGCGCAAACCCATATCCACTATGTGAAAGAAGTGGCGCAGGGCGAAGCGCTTCGCCTCACTTTGCAACTGCTGGACCTGGACCCCCGGCGCATCCACCTGATCCACTGCATGTACCACGCGGGCAGCGGCGATCTGCTGTGCACGGGGGAACAGATGCTGGTGCATGTGGACATGGCCAAAGGCCGCGCCGCCGCCCTACCGGACTTTTTGTACGCCCGCCTGCAAGCCATTTTGCAAGCCCACTCCACCCTCCCCATTCCTCCCCAAGTCGGCCGCCCCATGGGCATACGCCGCAGCACCTGATTTTTTTGATAAGTCCACCATGCACTTCCAACTGAGCAGCGAACAAACCATGATCGTCGACACGGTGCGCGCCTTTGTCGAAAAAGAGCTGTACCCGTATGAAGACGAGGTGGAGCGCACCGACGCCATCCCGTCCGAACTCGCACAGTCCATCCAGAACAAAGCGATGGAAGTCGGTCTGTACGCCGCCAATATGCCGGCCGAACTGGGCGGCGGCGGGCTGGACAATTTCACCCTGGCCTTGATGGAACGTGAACTGGGCCGTGCCTCCTACGGCCTGCAAATGCTGATTGCCCGCCCCAGCAACATCCTGCGGGCCTGCCAAGGCGCACAGATTGAAGAGTATTTGCTGCCCACTATCCGGGGCGAACGCCACGACTGCCTGGCCATGACGGAGCCCAACGCCGGCTCGGACGTGCGCGGTATGCAAACCCGGGCCACGCGCGACGGCAGCGGCGAAAACGCCGACTACATCATCAATGGCACCAAGCACTTCATCAGCCACGCCGACATGAGCGACTTTGTGGTGCTGTTCGCCGCCACCGGCGTCGAAGAAACCACGCACGGCCCCAAGAAAAAAATCACCGGCTTTTTGGTAGATCTGGATTCACCCGGACTGACCGTGCGCCGGGGCCCGGCCTGCGTCTCGCACCGGGGCTACCACCAGTGCGAGCTGTTTTTCAGCGACTGTCGCGTGCCCGCCTACAAGCGCCTGGGCGAGGAAGGCAAAGGTTTTGATTTGATGGGCCAGTGGCTGGGCGCCACCCGCCTGACCGTGGCTGCCACCAGCGTGGGACGCGGCCAGCGGGTGATGGAAATGGCCACGCAGTGGGCCGCCACGCGCAAGCAGTTCGGCCAGCCCATAGGCAAGTTCCAGGGCACGGGCTTCAAGCTCGCCGACATGGCCACCGAGCTGGCCGCCGCTGAACTATTGACGCTGCAAGCTGCCTGGAAATGCGACCAGGGCAGCATGAGCGATTCCGACGCCGCCATGGCCAAACTATTCGCCTCGGAGGCGCTGGCGCGCGTGACCGACAACGCGCTGCAAATTTTTGGCGGCATGGGGCTGATGAACCAGCTGCCGATTGAGCGCTTCTGGCGTGACGCCCGGGTGGAGCGCATCTGGGATGGCACCAGCGAAATCCAGCGCCACATCATTTCGCGCGCCATGCTGCGCGTACACGGCGCGTGAACACCCCGGCGGCCACGGCCTGCGTTTCGGCTGAGCACAGCGCGCAGGCGCTAGCGCCAGGCGAAAACAAGAACCCGGTTCGCACCCGCTTGCAGCGCCTGTTTTCACCACGCCACATCGCCGTTTTCGGCGGTGCCTCGGCAAGCGAAGCGGTCCGCCAGTGCCGTGCCCTGGGATTTGCCGGGAACATCTGGCCGGTTCATCCGACCCGAAAAACCGTCGAAGGTCTGACCTGCTTCCCGGATGTCGCAGCGCTACCGGAAGCGCCGGACGCGAGCTTTGTTGCCGTGCCTGCCGCCGCCACCGTCGAGGTGGTGCGGGCGCTGGCAGCGCGCGGTGCGGGCGGGGCAATCTGCTATGCCTCGGGCTTTGCCGAAGTGGGGGGCGAGGGCATCGCCTTGCAAAAGGCATTGGTGGTGGCAGCCGGTGACATGGCGCTGGTAGGCCCCAATTGCTACGGCATGCTGAATTACCTGGACGGTGTGGCACTGTGGCCGGACCAGCACGGCGGGCAGCGGGTGCCGCGCGGGGTGGCCATCGTCACCCAAAGCGGCAACATCGGCCTGAACCTGACCATGCAGCGGCGCGGCCTGCCGTTAGCGTATTTGATTACGGTGGGGAACAAGGCAGGTGACAGCATGGAGTCCATCGTGCAGGCACTGCTTTCCGACGCGCGCGTCAGCGCCATCGGCCTGCACATCGAGGGCCTGGATGACGTGGCGGCTTTCAGCACCGTGGCCTTGCAGGCATTGGCGCAGGGCGTGCCGCTGGTGGCGCTCAAAGCCGGTTCGTCCGCGCTGGGGGCGCAAACCGCCATGAGCCACACCAGCTCGCTGGCCGGGCCGGACGCGCTCTACGACGCGTTATTCGCACGCTGCGGCGTAGCACGTGTGCGCGAGCCCGGTGAAATGCTGGAGACCCTGAAGTTTCTGCATGTGCACGGCGCACTGCCCGGGCGGCGCATCATCAGCGCGAGCTGCTCAGGCGGCGAGGCTTCGCTCATGGCCGATCTGGCGCAAGCGCGCGGGCTTGACATGCCGACCCTGCCTCCAGCGGCCTACCAGCGCATGCACGCGGTGCTGGGCGATAAGGTGACGGTTGCCAACCCGCTGGATTACCACACCTATATCTGGGGCGACCGCCCCGCTTTGGGCGAATGCTTTGCCGGGCTGATGGACTGCCGCTTCGACGCGCACATCCTGGTGCTGGACTACCCGCGCCTGGACCGCTGCAGCGCCGACAGCTGGGGCGCGGCGGTGGACGCATTCACCGATGCAGCGGCGCAGGCCGGGCCTGGCACTGCTGCCACGGTGGTCGCTTCCCTACCTGAAGATTTGCCCGAGGAGATTGCCCATACCCTGCTGGCGCGCGGCGTGGCACCCATGCAAGGCCTGGCCGACTGCATCGCCGCCATAGGCCACGCGGCGGACATCGGCGCAGCCCGGGCGCGCTTGGGCCGCACCACACCCTTGGCTTCGCTGGTACGGCAATCCAGCACCGGGCAGGTGCGCACCCTGGACGAGGCAGCGGGCAAAGCCGCGCTCGCGGCTTTCGGACTACCGATCCCGCACGGAAAGCTGGTTGCGGCGGGCGAGGTGCTGGCCTGCGCGAACGCGCTGGGTTTCCCGGTCGTGCTCAAAGCGGTGTCGGAGCAGCTGGCCCACAAAACCGAGGCCGGGGGCGTGGCACTGAATCTGCGGGACGCAGCGGCGCTTGCTGCCGCGCTGGCGCGGATGGCCCATCTGTCGGAGCGCTTTTTGGTGGAAACCATGGCGCAGGACGTGGTGCTGGAGCTGATTGTGGGCGTGCAGCGCGACGCGCAGTTCGGCCTTACGCTGACGCTGGGCGCGGGTGGCGTGCTGGTGGAACTACTGCAGGACGCCGCCACGCTGCTATTCCCCGTAGCGCGCCACGAGGTGCTGGCCGCGTTGCAATCGCTCAGGGTGTGGCCGCTGCTCACCGGCTTTCGCGGCAAGCCAGCGGGCGATGTGGACGCGCTGCTCAATGCAGTCCTCGCTGTGGTCGATTACGCACAGGCCAACGCTGAGAACCTGCGAGAGCTCGACGTCAATCCGGTGCTGGTCTTGCCCCAAGGGCGCGGCGTGCTGGCGGTGGACGCCTTGATCCGATTGCAAAACCCTTGAAAGAAAGCTGCCATGTCTGCCAACGACGCCGTCCAGTGCCACGCCGAAGCGGGCGTGCTGACCATCACCCTGAACCGGCCCAAGGCCAATGCCATCAACGTGCCGACCAGTCTGGCGCTGTACGCCGCTTTTGCCCGCCTGCAGGATGACCCGGCGTTGCGGGTGGGCATCATCACGGGCACCGGCCGCTTTTTCTCCGCGGGCTGGGATCTGGCGGCAGCCAACGAAGGCGAAGCCGTGGACGCCGACCACGGCCCTGGCGGCTTTGCCGGGCTGACCGAATTTTTCAGCCTGGGCAAGCCGGTTATCGCCGCCGTCAACGGCCTGGCCATGGGCGGGGGCTTTGAACTGGCGCTGGCGGCCGACCTGATCGTCGCATCGCTGTCCGCCGAGTTCGCCCTCCCCGAAGTCAAACTCGGGTTGATGGCCGACTCGGGCGGCGTGTTGCGCCTGCCGCAGCGCCTGCCACGGGCGATTGCCACCCAATTACTGCTCACCGGGCGGCGCATGGACGCAGCAGAGGCACTGCGCTGGGGGCTGGTGAACCAGGTCGCCCCACCGGATCAGTTGATGCCAGCGGCGCTGGCCCTGGCCCGCACCCTGATGGAAAACGCACCACTGGCGCAAGCGGCGATCAAGGAAGTCCTGCGGCGCACACAAGGCATGGCGGTCGAAGCGGGCTACCAGGTGCTGCGCCACCAGGATTTGCCAGCCTATCGCGCCATGCTGCGCAGCGAGGACGCCACCGAAGGACCACGCGCTTTCGGTGAAAAGCGCCCGCCGCAATGGCGCGGTGTATGACAGCGGCGTGACGGCTGCAGAGGCCATGATGCAGTCAATCTGAGGAATTGCCGAGGTGTCAGAAAAATTGGTCAAAAACCGCTGTACCTAGGGATTACCTGAGGGTGCGCAGGGGGGTTTCATACCGTAAGATGACTCTCGGAGCGCAAACTTCCTTGCCTCGGGCAGTACCAACGGTTCACAAATATGAGAAACGTTCGGAACATTGTTGATAGAACTTATAGGAAATTTAGACACATGGCACAAATTGACAACCAAACCGAATCGGGAATCATCCTGGATCGCCGCCAAATTCTGACCGGCGCTGCCGCTCTGGGTCTGATGGGCTCCATCCCTGCATCCGCGCAAACCCTGATGGGTGCGGGTGCTCCGAAAAAGGGCGGAACCCTGCGCATGGGCATGGAAGGCGGCTCGCCATCGGACAGTCTGGATCCTTTGACCTACGCGGACTCGATCCCAATCAACATGAGCCTGATGCTCTGGAACAACCTGGTTGAAGTGGCCGACAACGGCGACGCCACCGGCGAGCTGTTCGAGAGCTGGGACGTCAAGCCCGGTGCGGCTGACTGGACTTTCAATGTGCGCAAGGGCGTCACCTTCACCTCCGGCAAAACCCTGGACGCGGATGACGTGATTTACTCGCTGAACATGCACCGCGGTGAGACCAAGTCGCCCGCCAAGGCGCTGCTGGCTGACATCAAAGACATTAAAAAGCTGTCTTCGCACCAAGTGCAGATCACCATGAGCAAGGGCAATGTGGACTTGCCGTTCAACCTGAGCGATTACCACATCATCGTTGTGCCAAACGGCTTCAAAGATTACAGCAAGCCCGATGGAACCGGCGCGTTCACGCTCGAAGAGTTCCAACCCGGCGTGCGTGCCACCTTCAAGCGCAAGCCCGGTAACTACTGGAAGCCCAACCGCGGTTTCTTTGATCGTGTGGAACTGATCTATATCGGCGACGCCAACCAGCGTACTACCGCGCTGCAGACTGGCACCGTGGACATCATCAACCGCGTCAACCCCAAGACGGCTGCCTTGCTCGCCAAGAACAAGAACCTGGTCGTCTCGCGCACACCGGGCATGGGTAACCGCTTCTGCTTTGTGGCCCACACCGACAAAGACCCCTTCACCAACCGCGATGTCATGCTGGCGCTCAAGTACGGTATCGACCGCCAGAAGATTGTGGACAACGTCTACAGCGGCTTCGCCTCAATCGGTAACGACAACTGCGTGGGACCGAAGATGAAGTTCTTCGACGCCAAGCAGCCGCTGAACCGCTACGACCCAGAAAAAGCCAAGTTCCACATGAAGAAGGCCAATTATTCCGGCGCGATCGAGCTGCAAGTCTCAGAAGGCGCGTTCTCGGGCGCAACCGACGCGGGCCAGATCTTCCAGGAATCGCTCTCCAAGGCCGGCATCAACCTGGACCTGAAGCGCGTCTCTGGCGACGGCTACTGGGACAACGTCTGGTTGAAAGTTCCCTTCTGCGCGGTGTACTGGGGCAACCGCCCGACCATCGACAACCAGTTGACCTCCATTTTTTACGGTGGCAAGAGCAACCCCTGGAATGACAGCCACTTCGAGAACGCCGATTTCACCAAAGCCTTGGAAGCTGCGCGCCTCGAAATCGATCCCAAGAAGCGCCAGGATCTGTACTCGCGTTGCCAGTCGCTGGTGTCGCAAAACGCCGGCATGGTGAACTACGCAGTGCAGGATTACCTGGATGCGCACAGCACCAAACTGCGTGGCCTGACACCTTCGGGACGCTATGACTTCGGTGATGCGCGTATCGCTGAAAAAGGCTGGTTCGCATAAACCGTTGGCGATGCCGGTCTGACTTCAGTCGGCGTCGTTTTCGGTCTCTGATAAAGGGTTGGGCTTGCGCCCAGCCCTTTTTTTTTGGGCACACTGTGCGGGCCTTGTCATGGCGTTATGCTAAGCACCGCACTGATCCTGTACCGAACTCTTTTATGACTGATGGCATTCCATGGCTAAGCTGATCGTGAACCGGCTGCTACTCGGGGTTTTGACCCTTTTCGCAGTTTCGGTATTGATATTCGTATGCACGCAAATCCTGCCAGGCGACGTCGCGTCTGCGGTGCTGGGTCAGGGCGCAACCCCAGAAGCCCTGGTGATTTTTCGCCGCGAACTCGGGCTCGACGTACCAGCGCATTTGCGCTACTGGAACTGGTTGGTCGGCGCGCTGCATGGTGATCTGGGCGTGGCCCTGACAAACAAGCGGGTCATCGTTGACGACTTGATGCCACGCCTGCGCAACACCCTATTTCTGGCCGGTTATGCGGCAGTGATCGCGATTCCCCTGTCGGTGGGCCTGGGCATTTTGGCCGCCATCAATGAGGGCAAGCTCTCGGACCGCTTGTCCAACATCCTGACGCTGATTGCCATCTCACTCCCCGAATTTTTCATTGCCTACCTGCTGATCATTTTTTTCGCAGTCGAATACCAATGGTTCCCATCGCTGGCCATGGTGTCCAAAAACATGGATTTCAGTGAACGGGTGTTCCAAACAACGCTGCCTGCGCTCACGCTGACCTTGCTGGTCGCGGCGCACATGCTGCGCATGACGCGCAGCTCGGTTCTGTCCGTGATGTCCACGCCCTATATTGAAATGGCCTTTCTGAAAGGCGCGCCCCGGGCCCGCGTCATCGTGCGCCACGCGCTTCCCAACGCGGCAGCGCCCATCATCACGGTGATTGCACTCAACATGGCCTATCTGGTGGTCGGCGTGGTGGTGATCGAGGCGGTGTTTGTCTACCCGGGGCTGGGTCAGTACATGGTGGACGGTGTTTCCAAGCGGGACGTACCGGTCATCCAGGCCTGTGGCCTGACCTTCGCCACCGTTTTTGTCACGCTCAACACGCTGGCAGACATCCTGGTCATTGTGGTCAACCCCCGCCTGCGCCACCAGCGCTAAGCCCCTCTCTTTTGCACACACCATGAAACTTTTCGGCCACAAGTTGACCGCATCTGCCGCCTTCGGTATGGCGGTGGTTGCAATCTTTATCGTTGTTTCGCTGTTCACGCCCTGGATCGCGCCCTACTCCGAGTCGGCCAACGTCGGCGGAACCTGGGATGAGCCATCAGCCAAAATGATTTTCGGTGCCGACCAGATCGGACGCGACATGCTCACGCGCATGATGTACGGAAGCCGCATGACGATTGGCGTGGCACTGGCGATTACCGCACTCTCCTTTTTGATCGGCATCCTGACCGGGCTGGTCAGCGCCGTGCTGGGCGGCTGGGTCGACACCTTCTTCTCGCGCCTGGTTGACGTGATGCTGTCCATCCCCAGCCTGATTTTTGCCTTGATCATTTTGGGCGTCTTTGGCTCCAGCATTCCGGTGCTGATCCTCACCATCGCGGTGCTGGACTCCACCCGTGTCTTCCGCCTGTCGCGGGCGCTGGGCATGAATCTGAATGTGATGGAGTATGTCGAAGCCGCACGCCTGCGTGGCGAAGGTCTGTGGTGGGTGATTACCCGCGAAATTCTGCCCAACGCCTGGGCACCGCTGGTCTCGGAATTCGGGCTGCGGTTTTGCTTCAACTTCTTGTTTATCGCGGGCTTGTCCTTCCTCGGCCTGGGCATTCAGCCGCCCTACGCTGACCTGGGCGGCATGGTGCGCGAGAACGCTGCAGCGATCAATTTCGGCATGATGGCACCGATTTATCCGGCCACCGCGATTGCGCTGCTCACGGTGTCGGTCAACCTGATGGTCGACTGGATGTTGTCCATTGACGCGCGTCCCTCGGGCGCGCAAGCGGAGCTCTGAAATGGCAACTGAAAAAGTAATTCTCCAGATGAAGGGCCTGCGGCTGGACGCGGTGATGAGTGGTGCGCCCATCGTCAAATCGGTTGACTTGGAACTGCGCGCGGGCCAGGTGCTGGGGCTGATCGGCGAGAGCGGTGCTGGCAAGTCCACCATCGGCCTGGCGGCCATGGGCTATGCCCGTGCGGGTGTGCATATCGCCGGTGGCTCCATCGAAATTGACGGTATCGATTTGCGCACCCAGGACGCCGAAGGCCGGCGTTCCGTGCGCGGGCGGCGCATTGCCTACGTGGCGCAGTCTGCCGCCGCCGCTTTCAACCCGGCCCACAGCATCATGGACCAGGTCTGCGAAGCACCGGTGCTGCACAAACTCATGAGCCGCAGCGAGGCCGAAGCCTGGGCGCGCAGCCTGTTCAAGTCGCTGGATTTGCCCGACCCCGACAACTTCGGCCGGCGCTACCCGCACCAGGCCTCTGGTGGCCAGTTGCAGCGTGCCATGGCCGCCATGGCCATGTCCTGCCGTCCCGACATTCTGGTGCTCGACGAACCCACCACCGCGCTGGACGTGACCACCCAGATCGAAGTGCTGATCCTGATCAAGTCGCTGATACGCGAGTTCGGTACCGCCGCGCTGTACATCACCCACGACCTGGCGGTGGTGGCGCAGGTGGCCGACCGCATCAAGGTATTGCGCCACGGCGAAGAAGTGGAAGAAGGCACCGTAGACGGCGTGCTGCAAGCGCCCACGCAAGAATATTCCGCACGTCTCGTCGCAGTACGCGGTGCCGCCGCGCACGAGCGCGCCTCGGCATCGTCCGTGCAGGATCAAACCATTTTGAAGATCGACAAGATCTATGCCGCGTACGGAAGTTTCAAGGTCATCAACGACGTGAGTCTGGACGTCCGGGTGGGCGAGACCGTGGCTGTGGTGGGCGAATCCGGCTCGGGCAAATCGACGCTGGCCCGGGTGGTCACCGGGCTGCTGCCACCCACAGGCGGCCAGATTACGTTCAAGGGCCAGGCGCTGCCCAAAACCTTGGCCGAGCGCAGCAAAGACCTCAAGCGCTGCGTCCAATTGGTTTACCAGATTCCCGACGTGGCCATCAACCCACGCCAAAGCGTGTTGGACATCATTGGCCGTCCGGCTGCGTTTTATTTCGGCCTGGATGCGGCGGCCGTGCGGCGGCGCGCCGAAGAGCTGCTGGATTTGGTGGAGCTACCGCGCGACTTTTTGACGCGCCGCCCGGGTCAGCTCTCCGGTGGCCAGAAGCAGCGCGTATGCATTGCGCGTGCCCTGGCGGCCAAACCCGACTTGATTATTCTGGACGAACCCACCTCCGCGCTGGATCCCTTGGTGGCTGAGGAAATTTTGAAGTTGCTGCGCCGCCTGCAAGCCGAGCTGCGCCTGAGCTATGTGCTGATCACCCACGACCTCGACGTGGTACACCGCATCGCCCACCGCACCGCCGTCATGCTGCAAGGGTCTTTTGTGGCCTTCGACGACACCAGCCGCATCTTTGACGGCCCCTTCCACCCCTACACCGAGAAGCTCATCACCGCCGTGCCGGTGATGCGCAGCGACTGGCTTGACGGGGTGCTGGCCAAACGGGCCGCCTGAGCAAAAGCCGCGCGCGAGCCGCACCCAGGTCGCCTGCACGGCTTGCCTGGCAAGGCGCCAGGGACGTTCTTGCCTCAGTCGTCGTGTTCGACAAAACGCTCGAAACACACCTTCAATTCGTGCATCCAATGGTGGCGCTGGGCCTCTGAAATAAAGCTGGCCTCAAAGCTGTTGGCTGCCAGCTGGTAGGCCTGCTGCGCAGTCAGCCCAGTGGCAGCAAAAGTCTGCACAAAGTTCTCGTTCATATAGCCGCCGAAATAGGCCGGGTCGTCGGAATTGATGGTCACACACAGCCCCGCGTCCAGCAGCGCCCCGATGTTGTGCTGGGCCAGATCCGGGAACACGCACAGCTTCTGGTTGGACAGCGGGCACACGGTCAAGGGCACCCGCGCAGCTGCCAGCCTTTTCATCAAGGCCGCGTCATGGATGGACTGCACACCGTGGTCGATGCGCTCCACCCCCAGCACATCGAGCGCGCTCCAGATGTAGGCCGGTGGTCCTTCCTCACCTGCGTGGGCTACCCGGTGCAAACCCAGGGCGCCCGCTTTGGCGAATACGTTTTTGAACTTCTCCGGCGGGTGGCCGACCTCGCTGGAATCCAGGCCCACGCCGATGAATTTGTCGCGAAAAGGCAGCGCCTGCTCCAGCGTTTCCAAGGCCGCCTCTTCGCTTAGGTGGCGCAAGAAACACAGAATCAGTTGCGCGCTCACACCCAGCTTGGCCTGGGCGTCCACGCAGGCGCGGTGCAGCCCCTCAATCACCGCCTGCATGGGCACGCCACGCTCGGTGTGGGTTTGCGGATCGAAAAACATTTCGGTATGCACCACATGGTCTGCTGCGGCGCGCTCCAGATAGGCCCAGGCCATGTCATAAAAGTCCTGCGCATGCAGCAAGACGCTGGCCCCGGCGTAATAAATATCCAGAAAGCTCTGCAAATTGGTGAACGCGTACGCGGAGCGCAAAGCCTCTACGCTGGCGTAGGGCAGCTTCACACCGTTGCGGGCCGCGAGCGCAAAAATCAGCTCGGGCTCCAGCGAACCTTCGATGTGCATGTGCAACTCGGCCTTGGGCATGGCGCGCAGCAACTGCGGCAGGCGGTGGGCGGCAACGGCGTGGACTTTGAACATAAAAGATTCCTTGCGGGTACGGTTGTGGCCAAGAGCCTAAACTGTAGCCATCTTTGCACTTGTGCCGCCCCTGCGCGCCCGCCCTATGAGTTCTGGTGAAAGTTCTGCTGAAAAATTGGCCGCCCTGCCCGATCTGGCTTTTGTGCACCGCCACCGCGTAGTACGGCTGCAGCAGGTGCCGCTGGAACGCACGCTGCTGGAGGTTCTGCGCGAAGACCTGCACGCCTGCGACACCAAAGAAGGCTGCGCCGAGGGCGATTGCGGGGCTTGCACCGTTGTTTTGGGCGAGATCGAAGACGGCGCATTGCGCTACCGCGCGGTCAACAGTTGCATCCGCATGGCGCACGCCACCCACGGCATGGCAGTGTGGACAGCGCAGGACTTGACCCAAGCCGACGGCAGCCATCACCCCGTCCAAGCGGCCTTGTTGTCCCAGCACGCCACGCAATGCGGGTTTTGCACCCCCGGCTTTGCGATGAGTCTCTTCGGGCTGTACCAGAACCGGGTGCGCCAGGGCCAGACTGTGGACCGCGCCATGGCCGAAGAACACCTCAGCGGCAACCTGTGCCGCTGCACCGGCTACCGCTCCATCATCGACGCCGCCTGCAGCCTGGGCAACTACCCGGCGCCCGATCAAGACGAGGCTGCAACACGGGCTCTACTGCAATCCATACCCGCGCAATCCGCGGCCAGCGCCTACGCGCAACCGCGCAGCCTGCTCCAGCTTTTGACGCTGCGCGCAGCCCACCCGCACGCGCAGGTGGTAGCTGGTTGCACCGACGTGGGCCTGTGGGTCACCAAACAGCACCGCCGCTTTACGCGCGTGCTCGACACCACTGCGGTTGCCGAGTTGCGCCGCATCGAAACCCGAGACGGCGGCCTGCGCATCGGCGCGGCGGTCACCTTGGAAGCGGCCTATGCGGCGCTGGCGCAGCAGTGGCCCACGCTTCGGCGCTTCTGGCACCGCTTTGCCGGCCTGCCGGTGCGCAACGCGGGCACGCTGGGCGGCAATATCGCCAACGGCTCGCCGATTGGCGACAGCATGCCGCTGCTGATCGCCCTGAACGCCCGCGTGGTACTGGCCCGTATCCATGGCGGCGCGATTGCCACCCGCGAACTGGCGCTCGAAGATCTGTACACCGGCTACCGGCAAAACTGCATGGCCGCAGATGAATTGCTGGCCTGGATCGATTTGCCCACAGCACGGCCCCATGCATGGCTGCGTGCCTACAAAATTTCCAAGCGGCAGGAGGACGATATTTCCGCCGTGTGTTTGGCGATCCACATGGAACTGGACGCACAACAGCATGTAGCCCATATTTCTATCGGCGCAGGTGGCATAGCAGCGACCCCGATGCGGGCGCAGCAGACCGAAGCCGCATTGCGCGGTCAGCCGTGGAGCCAGGCTACCGTGCAAGCCGCACAGGCCGTGCTGCTGCAGGAATTCAGCCCCATCTCGGACATGCGCGCCAGCGCAGACTACCGCCGCCAGGTGCTGGGCAATTTGCTGCAGCGCTTCTGGCTGGAGACCCAGGGCCAAGCCCTGGTGACGCTGGAGGCGCTGGCATGAGCACGCCCTCGACTGCGATTCCGGCGCACCACGAAAGCGCGGCCCGCCATATCGACGGACGCGCCCAGTACATCGACGATCTGCCGGAAGTGGCCGGTACGCTGCACGCTGCGCCCATCCTTTCGCCGCTGGCGCACGGGCGGGTGCGCGGCATGGACAGCGCCGCCGCCATGGCCACGCGGGGTGTGCATGTGCTGGTGGATTCTGCGGATATTCCGGGTGACCATCTGCTGGCCAACTTTGCGCACGACGAGGCGATTTTTGCGGACAGAACGGTGCAGCACGTGGGCAATGTCATGGGACTGGTGGTGGCCGACAGCCACCACCGTGCGCGCTACGCCGCGCAGCTGGTGCGCCCGGACATCGAACCCCTGCCCGCCGTCCTGCATGTGCGCGACGCGGTAGCGCAGCAGCACTGGGTTTTGCCGCCGGTGCATGTGCGCCGGGGCGATGCGGCGCAGGCGCTGGCGGCGGCACCCCATGTTTTGCGTGGCACCCTAGACGTAGGTGGACAGGAGCACTTTTATCTGGAGGGGCAAATCGCCTACGCGCTCCCGCAGGAAGACGGGCAGTGGCTGATCCACAGCAGCACCCAGCACCCCGGCGAGGTGCAGCACTGGGTGGCACACGCGCTGGGCATTCCGCTGCACGCGGTGCGCGTGGTCTGCCGCCGCATGGGCGGGGGTTTTGGCGGCAAGGAAACGCAGTCCGGGCATCTGGCGGTGTGGGCGGCGCTGGCGGCGCACAAAGTAGGGCGGCCGGTCAAGCTGCGCTTGGACCGCGATGACGACTTCATGGTCACCGGCAAGCGCCATCCATTCAGCTACGACTACCACGTGGGCTTTGATGCCAGCGGCCGGATTCTGGGCCTGCAGGTCACACAACTGGTGGATTGCGGCTTCAGCGCCGACCTGAGCGGCCCGGTGGCCGACCGCGCCATCTTCCACACCGACAACGCGTATTTTTTAGAGCATGTGGCGATCGACTCCTACCGCTGCAAAACCCACAAGCAAAGCCATACGGCATTCCGTGGCTTCGGTGGACCGCAGGGCATGGTGGTGACCGAAGTGATTCTGGGCGACATCGCCCGGGCGCTGGGCCTGGACCCGCTGGATGTGCGCGTGCGTAATCTGTACGGAACAATTGAGCGCAACACCACGCACTACGGCATGGCGGTGGAGGACAACATCTTGCAGCCGCTGATCGCCCAGCTGGCAAACGACTGTGAATACCACGCGCGCCGCGCTGAGATCGCCGCTTGGAACGCCACGCAACCGGTCCTGCAGCGCGGGTTAGCGCTTACACCGGTGAAGTTCGGCATCAGCTTCACCGCCACCCAGTTCAACCAGGCCGGCGCTTTGGTGCATGTGTACACCGACGGCAGCGTGCTGGTGAACCATGGCGGCACCGAGATGGGCCAGGGCCTGCACACCAAGGTGGGATTGATCGTGGCGCATGTGCTGGGCCTCAGGCCTGCACGGGTCAAAGTCAACGCCAGCGATACCGACAAAGTGCCCAACGCCAGCGCCACGGCGGCCTCTGCGGGCACCGACCTGAACGGCCGCGCCGCCGAGCGCGCCGCGCTGCAGGTGCGCGACCGGCTGGCGCAGTTTGTCGCCGACCTGGATGGCTGCAGCGCCAGCGCGGTGCGCTTTGCCGATGACCAGGTCCACAGCCCCACGCAGACCCGCAGCTTTGCCAGCCTGATACCCCTGGCCTATGCGCAGCGGGTGCAACTGTGGAGCGACGGCTTTTACCGCACGCCCAAAATCCATTACGACAAAGCCACCCTCAGCGGCCGCCCCTTTTATTACTTTGCCTACGGCGCGGCCTGCACCGAGGTGGCCATCGATACGCTCACCGGCGAAACCAAGGTGCTGCGCGTGGACATCCTGCACGACGTCGGCACGCCGCTGCACCGCGCCATTGACATCGGTCAGATCGAAGGCGGCTTCATCCAGGGCATGGGCTGGCTGACCACCGAAGAACTGGTCTGGGATGCGCAAGGCCGGCTACGCACCCATGCGCCCAGCACCTACAAAATCCCCACCATCGGCGACACGCCGGCGCACTTTCACATCACGCTGTGGCACGAGCCCAACCGCGAAGACAACGTGGGCGGCAGCAAAGCCGTGGGTGAGCCGCCCTTCATGCTGGCCCTCAGTGTGCTGGAGGCGCTGCGCGATGCGGTCGCGCAGGCGCGCAGCCGCACCGGCAACAGCACGCAGGCGCTGCAGCTCAACGCACCCGCCACGCCGCAGCGTGTGCTGGAAGCACTGCAATGAACGCATCCGTCAGCACAGGTGAGAAGGCCTGGCGTGCCGCTATGTTGTGGTTCGATGCGGCGCAGCAGCCGCGCTACGTGGCCGACGGCTTGCTGGTCACGCATACCGGCGCGGACGGCGTGGCACGCGTGCTGGCGGTCGGTGCGCACCAGGACCTGGCGGCGCGCTTTAGCTACCTTAGGCCCACGCACTGGCCCGAGCTGCTGCTGGCACCCGGCTTTGTGGACATGCATATCCACTACCCGCAAACCGATGTGATCGGCTCGCCCGCCGAGGGGCTCTTGCCCTGGCTCACGCGCTACACCTTTGTCGAAGAAGCCCGCTTTGCCGACCCCGCACACGCGCAGGCGGCGGCCGATTTCTTTCTCGCGGAGTTGCTGCGCAACGGTGTGACAAGCGCGCTGGCATTCGCCACCTCGCACCCGGCATCGGTGACAGCGCTGATGCAGGCCGCGCAGACCCGCCGTATACGCCTGATCACCGGAAAAGTTTTGCAAGACCGCCACAGCCCAGACGGCGTACGCGACGACACCGAACAAAGCCTGCGCGATACAGAAGACCTGCTGCGCCGCTGGCACGGCGTGGACCGCCTGGGCTATGCCATCACCCCGCGCTTTGCACCGACCTGCTCCGAGGCGCAGCTGCGCGGCGCGGGCGAAATCGCCCGCGCCTACCCCAACGTCTGGGTGCAATCGCATGTTTCGGAAAACCTGGACGAGGTCCGTTGGGTGCAGGAACTTTTTCCGCAGGCTGGTAGTTATCTGGGCGTTTATGCCGACTGCGGCCTTTTGCGTGAACGCGCCGTCTATGCGCACTGCATCCACTTCGACGCCAATGACCGCGCCCTGATGCGCGAGCGCGGCGCAGCGGCCGCGGTCTGCCCCACCAGCAACCTGTTTCTGGGCAGCGGTTATTTTGACTTTGCCGCCGCCGACGCAGCACACATGCGCTACGGCCTGGCCAGTGACGTGGGTGGCGGCACCAGCTTCTCGCCTTTTCAGACTATGCTGGCGGCTTATTACGTGGGCCGCGAAGGCCAGGCGAAGACCGGCATCAGCATGCCGCCCGCCGCCCTCTGGTGGCGGCACACGGCGGGTGCGGCGCAGGCCCTGGGTTTGGGTGGCGTGGTGGGCAATCTGCTACCCGGCTGCGAGGCTGATTTCATCGCCATCAACCCGCGCGCCACGCCTTTACTGGCGCGGCGTACCGCCCAGGCATCCAGCCTGGACGAGCTGCTGTTTGCGCTGATCGTGCTGGGGGACGACCGGGCGGTGGCGCATACCCTGGTGCAGGGGCAGGTGGTGGATGCCGTGCTACATTCTTCGCATGCACCCCGTGTACCGCTTGCTGATCACCCTGTTGCTGGCCATGAGCCTGCCTATGCAGGGCATGGCAGCGGCGTGGCAGACTTGCTGCGATGAAAGTCGCCCGCCGACCACTGCACACACAGAAGAGATAACGCCACCCGTGCACGTACATGGTGGTCATGACCGCCGCGAAGCCCATTCCCATCTGCCGGCAAATACGCCCGATGCCCACGCCAGCCAAAGTAGTACCACTCCACATGCGTGCGCCCATACGGCGGACTGCTGTACGGTCGCGCTGCTTACGCCCCATCTGACAGCCTGGATGCCCGCCCTGCCAAAGTCGAGCTGGCTGCCCTTCCAGCCGTCTGCGCCGGACAGTCACACCCCGCCCACTCTCGATCCGCCTCCCCGAATCGCCCGCAGCTAGCGTTCATGCGTGCTTTCTGCGCGCATCTTTTCCCATGCCAAGTTTTTTCGCCGCATGCGCTGCTGTAGCGCACTGCAAGGCTTTGGGCTATGGCGTACATCGAGGACGGTATGAATAGATTTTTCACGACAAGCAGTGGCTATGCCGTAGCGCGGCATCTGGTGCTACTGCCCGCATGGGCTCTGCATATGAACGCGTGGGCGCAACCAGCAGCGGTGATTCCCGCCCCTGCGCAGGAGCTGGTTTACCGCTCGGTATTTATGCAATACCAAGGCTTTGCCGACGCAGTGCTGGCGCCCTGGCCTGCGGTGAATGACACCGTGCGTGCAGTGGGTGGTTGGCGGGCCTACGCCAAAGAGGCAGCCCAAGCGCGTGCCGCTGCGCAGGCGGATACCGCAGAGGCAACGCCCCATATACCCCAGCGCACCGCCGTGCCCACCACACCATGAGCAACCCACCCCTCCCTTACGAACGCGGCATGCACCGTATGACGTGGACAGCAGGGCTGGCTTGCGCGTTGGCTTTGACAGCCTGCACCAGTGCGAATTTTGAGCAGACTGTGGCACGCACCAACCAGCAGGCCGGCGCCTTCACCCAGGGCGCGTTGGTGCTGGCGCGCGACGAAGCACAACGCGAGGCCATGGACCGCGCCGCAGCCGACTTGCTGGCCCAAACACTCACGCGCGACAAGGCAGTGCGCTTGGCGCTGGTCAACAGCCCGGCGCTACAGGCGCTGCTGGCCCAGCACGCGGGCGATGCAGCGCAAGCCGCACAGGGTGGGCGCCTCGCCAACCCGCTGATCAGCCTGGAGCGATTGGTCTACGGGAGTGAGCTGGAGATCGGGCGCAGCATTTCATTTGGCCTGCTGGATCTGCTCACGCTGCCCCAGCGCCGCAAGACCGCAGACGCAGAACTTGCGCGGCAGGAACTGCTGCTCGCAGCCAGCGTGGTCGCGCACGTCACACAGGTGCGGCAGGCCTGGGTGCGCGCGGTGGCGGCCCAGCAAAACCTGGCCTACGCCGCACAGGTACAGGAAAGCGCGCAAGCCAGTGCCGAGCTGGCCCGTCGCATGCAGGCTGCCGGTAATTTCACCCGCTTGCAAAGGGCGCGGGAGCACGCCTTTTACGCCGAGGCCATGGCCCAGTGGGCGGCCGCACAACACGCGCAGACCGCCACCCGGGAGGCACTGGTGCGGGCGCTGGGTTTGCGCGATGCGCAAGCGGCCTTGCTGCGTTTACCCGACCGGCTGCCCGACCTACCCAAACAAACCATGGAGCCACAAGCCGCCGCCCGCAGCGCCAGCGAGGGCCGCCTGGACATCCGGCTGGCGCAAGCCGCGCTGCAGGTGCAGGCTGCGGCGCAAGGATTGGAGAACATCCACAGCCTGGGCGATATCGAGCTGGGTTTGCGCGCCGACACCGTATTCGACAACGCCGCCGCAACGACGACCGCGCGTACCGGCGTACAGCTCAGCGTGCGTGTTCCGGTGTTGGATGCGGGTGACCAGCGACGCGCAGCCATGAACGCCCGAACGCTGGCAGCGGCCCAGAATCTGCAAGCCACTACACGCGCTGCGGGCTCCCATTTGCGCGAGAGTTATTCGGCTTACCGCACGGCGTGGGATATCGCTGCGCATTACCGGGACGACGTTGTGCCCACGCAGCAATTGATCGGCGAGGAAAACCTGCTGCGCTACAACGGCATGCTGATCGGGGTGTTTGAGCTGCTGGCTGACGCACGTGCCCAGACTGCCAGCGTCATAGCCGCGATTGCGGCGCAGGAGCAGTTTTGGCTGGCCGAGGCGGCTTTGCAATCCACGCTGATCGGCCTGCCCATGGAATCCTCTCTGATGAGTCCCCTCATCCGCGCTGCGGGTGACGGCCGCGCCAGCCACTGACCGCCCTATTTGTTTTCAGGAGTCCGCCACATGACATCCCGCCGCAATTTTTTCCAGGCCGCCGGGCTGGCCGGAGGGGCCATCGCAGCTGCTGCGGTGAGCCGCGTGGCCATGGCCGCCCTGCCCGAGCCCATGCTGCAAACCCGGCCCGACACCATGCCGCCGCTGGTGCCCAACAGCGGGCGGCCGTACAACCCGGTGGTCACGCTCAATGGCTGGACTCTGCCTTGGCGCATGCGCCAGGGCGTCAAGGAATTTCATCTGGTCGCCGAACCCGTTGTGCGCGAAATGGCCCCGGGCATGAAGGCGCATTTGTGGGGTTACAACGGCCAGAGCCCGGGGCCAACCATCGAAGTCGTGGAGGGCGACCGGGTTCGGATTTTTGTCACCAACAAGCTGCCCGAACACACCAGCGTGCATTGGCACGGCCAGCGCCTGCCCAATGGCATGGACGGGGTCTCGGGCTTAACCCAGAACGCGATCCAGCCGGGTAAGACATTCGTGTACGAATTCGTGGCCCGCCGCCCCGGCACGTTTATGTACCACCCCCATGCCGACGAAATGACGCAAATGGCCATGGGGATGATGGGCTTTTGGGTCACGCATCCCAGAGACACACACCCGCTGATCGACGAAGTCCAGCGCGACTTTTGCTTTTTGCTCAGTGCATACGACATAGACCCCGGCAGCTGCACGCCCAAGATCATGACCATGCTGGAATTCAACCTGTGGTCCTGGAACAGCCGCATATTCCCCGGCATTGACAGCCTGAACGTACGCCTGCACGACAAGGTGCGGATCCGGGTGGGCAATCTGACCATGACCAACCACCCGATTCACCTGCATGGCCATGAGTTCCAGGTGACGGGAACGGATGGCGGCCCGGTGCCGCACAGCGCGCGCTGGAGTGAAGTCACCACAGACGTCGCTGTGGGCCAGATGCGGCAGCTGGAATTCACTGCCGACGAGGAAGGCGACTGGGCTTTTCACTGCCACAAAAGCCACCACACCATGAACGCCATGGGGCACAACGTACCAACCATGATCGGGGTGGACCACCGCGACGTGGTCGCAAAAATCAGCAAATTGATTCCGGATTACATGGTCATGGGCGAGCGCGGCATGGCCGATATGGGCGAAATGGAAATGCCCTTACCGGATAACACGGTGCCCATGATGACCGGCCAGGGCCCGTTTGGCGGGCTGGAAATGGGCGGGATGTTCTCCGTGCTCAAGGTGCGCAAAGACCAGCCGCCGGGCGACTACAGCAACCCGGCGTGGTACCACCACCCGCCGGGCAGCGTGGCCTATGAATGGACTGGCGCACTGCCTGCCGCGACGCCTGCGCCAGAGCAAGGCTCCGTGCACGAGGGCAGCACGCATACCGACAGCATTGAAGTACAGGTTCGAAAACCCGCTGGCGGACATGCACAACACTGAGTTTTTTATGAACCACTTGAAAAGGACCACCATGCAAAAGGTTATTTTTCCTCTCAAACGCACACTCTGCGCCGTGTTCTTGGCGGCGCTGTATGCGGCAGTGCCGGCCTATGCCAGCGGCGACCATGCAGATGGCCATCAGCACGGAGAAAACACGGACATCGGTCAGGCGGGTCAGCCAGATAAGGCTAAGCGCACGGTCACCATCACCATGCTGGACACCATGCGCTTCAGCCCGGCTCGCATCCGGGTGCGCGGGGGTGAGACGGTTCGTTTTCAGATCTACAACGCCGGCAAAGTGAAGCATGAGCTGGTGCTGGGCACGCAAAAAGACCTGCGTGCGCACAACGCTTTCATGCAGAAAAATCCGGATATGGAGCACGAGGATGACAACATGGTCACCGTGCAACCGGGCCAACGCAGCGAAATCATCTGGCAATTCGGCAAGGCAGGAACTGTGCATTTCGCCTGCCTGCAGCCGAGCCATTACGACGCCGGCATGAAAGGCCAGGTGGCCATCAGCGGCCGGCTTCCCCATGATGCGCACGATGGGCACAGCCATTGATCAAGCGCTTCGAACCCATAAGCTACCCAAACAGAAAGAATGCACATGCAGCGAAGAAGCTTTGTACGCAACAGTGCGGGATGGACTCTGGGCCTTGCCGGGGTCGGACTTGGAGCCCAAACCGCCAGCGAGATGAGCGAGGGGGAGGTGCGCCGCATCGACCGTGGCAATCTCAAAATCACCATCCGGCACGGTGAAATCAAGAATCTGGACATGCCGCCCATGAGCATGGTTTTCCAGCTTGGGGACGCGGCGCTGCTGGACAAGGTCAAAGTGGGCGACAAAATCCGCTTTATTGCCGAAAAGCACGAGGGCGCGTTCGTAGTCACCGCCATAGAGCCTAAAAATTAAGCAAAGCCATGGTTTGACTTAGCGCAAACTGTGGTGGGTTATTTAGCACTCGCCGCTTGAGAGTGCTAATATTACCTCCTTAAGAACAAGGAGTTCGACCATGACGCTCGTTTTAGCCGCACCCAGTTCCCCTACTTCCCTTGCCAACCCCTGGGCCGTGGTGCCCTCGCTGGGAAATTTGGATGCCTATATTTCAGCCGCCAACCGGCTGCCCATGCTCACGCTGGAAGAGGAGCAACGCTTTGCCCGCCAGTTCCGCAATGACAACGACCTGGAGGCCGCGGGAAAGTTGGTGCTCTCGCACCTGCGGCTGGTGGTCTCAGTCGCCCGCCAGTACGTGGGCTACGGCCTACCCCACGGCGACCTGATACAGGAAGGCAACGTTGGGCTGATGAAGGCAGTCAAGCGCTTTGACCCGGACCAGGGTGTGCGCCTGGTGAGCTATGCGCTGCACTGGATCAAGGCGGAAATCCACGAATACATCCTCAAAAACTGGCGCATGGTCAAAGTGGCCACGACCAAAGCACAGCGCAAGCTGTTCTTCAACCTGCGCTCTATGCGCCAACGCTTCAAGGGTGAAGACGCCGCCGCGGATCTGACCACCCACCGCGACACGCTCAGCCCCGCGCAGGTGGCCACCATGGCGCAGGAGCTCCACGTCAAGCCCGAGGAAGTACGCGAGATGGAAAGCCGTCTGGCCGGTGGCGATGTGGTGCTGGACCCGATGAACGGCGACGACGGCGAAGAGGCGTTTGGCCCGATTGCCTATCTGACCGACAGCAACTACGAGCCGCTAGAAGTGATGGAAGCACACCGGCGCGATGTGCTGGCCTCGGACGGCATCGCCGCTGCCTTGGACGTGCTGGACGCACGCAGCCGCCGCATCGTGGAAGAGCGTTGGCTCAAGGTGAACGACGACGGCTCCGGTGGCATGACGCTGCACGAACTGGCCGCCGAATACAGCGTCAGCGCCGAGCGCATCCGCCAGATCGAAGTGGCGGCCATGAAGAAAATGAAAACTGCGCTGGCCGAATACGCCTGATCTACCGTGCCGCTGGTGTGCCGACCAGCGCGTAATTAGCCAAGCAACTGCGCAATATCAGCTGCCAGTGCCTGCGCTCCTAAACCATAGCGCACAAACAGGCGCACACGGCCTTTGGGGTCAAAGACGTAGCTGCCCGCCGAGTGGTCCATGGTGTAGCTGGCGCCCTTCTCGTCACCGACTTTTTTGTAGTACACCTTGAAACTGGCGGCCACGTCGGCGAGTTGTTCCGGCGTGGGACACAGCGCCAAAAACCCGGGGTCGAAATTGGCCATATAGGCTTTGAGCATCTCGGGCGTGTCGCGCTGGGGATCCACCGTGATAAACAGCGGCTGCAAGCGCGCACCGTCTTTGCCCAAAAGGCGCTTGACTTCCACCAGCTCGGTCAAGGTGGTCGGACACACGTCAGGGCACTGGGTGTAGCCAAAAAATACCACGACGACCCTGCCAGCGAAATCGGCCAGACGCCGCGCTTGCCCGTTATGGTCATTGATCGCAAAGTCGCGCCCCATTTCGCCGCCGCTGATGTCAATGGCGTTGAAGACCAGCTTTTTCTCGGAACACGCAGCCAGCAGCGCTGCGCTTGCCGCCAAGCCCAAACCCATAAAGCTGCGGCGCGATGAGAACGGATGGATCATGGCGACTCAGAACAAAAGGTAATGGTCCAGCAGCAAAGCTGCAAACAAAAGGCTCAAATGCCAGAGGGAAAAACGGAAGGTTGCACGGGCGAGCTCGTCGGAGTAATTGCGCATCAAGCGCACTGCATAGACGCAAAAAATCACGCTCAGAACCACCGCCGCGGCCAGATACAACCAGGAGCTCATGCCGGATACAAAAGGCAGCAAGCAGGCGGCAAACAGCACCAGGGTGTAGAGAAAAATCTGCAGCCGGGTGAATTCGCTGCCGTGGGTCACGGGCAGCATGGGCAGTCCGGATTTGCGGTAATCCTCGACCCGGTACAGCGCCAGAGCCCAGAAGTGTGGCGGCGTCCACAGGAAAATAATCAAGAACAGAATCAGGGCATCCGCTGACACCTCATTGGTCATGGCCGCCCAGCCCAGCACCGGTGGCATGGCGCCGGATGCGCCGCCGATCACAATGTTCTGCGGGGTCAGCGGCTTCAATACCAGGGTGTAGATGACGGCATAGCCGACAAACGTGCCGAAGGTCAGCCACATGGTCAGCGGGTTGATCCAGACATACAAAATCACCGATCCCGCTGTGCCTAAAACCGCCGAGAACAACAGTGTTTGCACATCGCTGAGATCACCGCGCGCGGTGGGACGCCAGGACGTGCGCTTCATCTTGGCGTCAATACTTTTTTCGACGATGCAGTTGAAGGCTGCCGCGGCCCCAGCGACAAGCCAGATACCCAGGCTGGCAATCGCGCCGGTAACAGCGTCCGATACGCTAGGCACGCCAGGTACCGCCAGCACCATCCCGATCAGGGCGCAAAAGACGATGAGCTGAATCACCCGCGGCTTGGTCAGCGCTTTGTACTGACGCCACGCGGCCAATGGCTTGGCAACAGCAGGGGAAGCGGGGAGCGCGTTCTCAGGCATAACGACTCAGTCTATCGCAGCACGTGGTGCGCTGACCAACCAGACCAGTACCACCAACAATGCACCCGCTCCACCCGTGTGCAGCACCGCTGCCAGCATGGGCCAATCCAGGATGACATTGCTGATGCCGGTGGCGACCTGCAGCGCCAGCAGGCCCGCAAGCCAGCGGGCGGGCACTTGCGTACCCGGCTCGCCCCACATGCGCAGCAGCAGCGTCAGCAAGACCCCAAACAGAACCAGCGCACCCAGCCGGTGCGCCATATGGATGGCCGTGAGGGCTTGCAGGCTCAAGGGAGAACCGTCCGGGCCCAGCCCCAAGGGGCGCCAAAGTGTGTAAGCGGATAAGAAATCCATCTCGGGCCACCAACTGCCCTGGCAGGTCGGAAAGTCCGAGCAGACCAGCACCGCGTAATTGGTGCTGACCCAGGCGCCCAAGGACGCCTGGGCCAAGAGGACCACCAGCGCCAGCCACAGCCATGGGCGCAGTCGGACGTTCGGCGGCACACGCTGCGCTGGCGCTCCCAGCGCACGGATTTGCAGCGTCAACAATGCCAGCAATCCATAGGCACCCAGCAGATGGAGGCTGACGACCAGGGGCAAGAGCTTGAGTGTCACCGTAAGCGCGCCAAATGCACCCTGCACGCAGACCCAGGCCAGGGTCAGCAGGGGAAGCGCCACGCCCATACGGTGTTGCCGCCCGGCAGGCAAGCAGGCGGCTACCGCCAACAACAGGATCAGTCCGCCCACGCCTGAGGCCAGGTAGCGGTGCAACATTTCGATCCAGGCCTTGCTGTGGGTGACCGGCCCATCGGGCATGGCTTGCTGCGCCAGCGCGATGTCGGCATGCGCGGCCAAAGGGCTGGCGGTGCCGTAGCAACCCGGCCAGTCGGGGCAACCCAAGCCGCTGTCGGTCAGGCGTGTGAAAGCGCCGAAAAGCACCAGATCGAAAGTCAGAAACAGGGTGAACACGGTCAGCGCCAAACGCCAGGGCAGGGTCGAACCCGCAGACCGGCGTGCCCAGAAAATCGCACACAAAAAGGCTGCGAGCAGCGCGGCAAAGCCCATCAAGGCGGGTGCAGGGGCGAGGTCAAGCATTTATCGCCCCGGTGTGTCCCAGGAGGCGGAAGCGCGCAACAGGCGCTCAACATCGCGCTTGACCTTCTTGGCATAGGCCAGCTTGTCCTGGATAGGGGCATCGGCACGGGCCTCGGGTGCCGGGAAACGCATCATCAAATCACCCTGGGGATCGACCAGAAAAGAGGTGCCAGGGGTGGCGGACTGCGGACCACCGTCCAACCACTGCCCCAGCCCATCAGGGGCGACGCGCAGCACCGTTGCACCCTCAAGACGCGGCAGCATCTCCGGCGGCACGACGCCATCGTCATCAATCAGCCAGACCCAGTCCACCCTGTCCGTGTCTTTACCCAGACCGGCCCGCAGTTGGCGCTGTAGGAACAAAGTGGATTGACACTGCGCGTCGCAGGCCGCGTGCGCCACGCTCAGCAGCAGCCATTGCCCACGCAAACTGGGCAGCGCAAGCGGCTGTCCGTCCAGCGTCTGCGCGGTCAGCGCGGGAATCGGCCGTGGAGGCTGCACCAAAACGCCAAAATTGCTGCGACCCTCAGGGCGCAGCACGTAATAGCTGAAGTACGAGGCCACAACCGGCGCAGCGCAAGCGATAAGAACCAGCAGCATCTTCAAGCGGCCCTTGCGGGTGCGATCAGGCTCGGCCTGCATATCCTGCGGCATGGGCATGGCATGCACGGCAAGCTCAACCGGTCTGTCGTCAAAGCGTTCAGGGTTTGCCATCAGAAACGTGTTCCTTTACGCGCCGCAGGGGTCGCATCCATTGAAACCAGAGGTACAGGCCGGCAATCAAGATCGCCAGGCTGAACCATTGAAACGCGTAGCCGTAGTGCCGTTCGATACCCAGACTTGGCGCAGTCCATTCGCGCAACAAGCCATCTCCGGACGGCCCCTGCTGGACCAGCATGAACTCCCGCAAGGGCAGGCCGGTTTCACGGGCAAAAGCGGCAAGATCCAAATTCTGGCGGATCGGCCCGCGTTCGCGGCCATCGAACTCGTATAGCCGCGCTGGGCCAAGGGCAATCGTGGCGTCTAGCTTGACCGGGCCAGCTGGTGTTGCAAAGGGCAAGAGCGCATCGCGCTGCTGAAAATTACGGGGTAACCAACCGCGCTGAACCAGGACCAGATCGCCTGACGGCTGTAGCTGCAGAGGCGTCAGAATGAAAAAACCCTGCTTGTCCAGCATTTGGCGGTTATCCAGTGCCACGGTGTGTTGCGGCAGCCAAGTACCCTGAACCACAGTGCGGCGCTGCAACTGTTCTTTCACCGAAGTCGCATCCAATGCCACAAGCGCGTCAGCGGCCAGCGCGGGTAGCGCACCCCGCTGCAGCGCCCGCGCTTGAACTTCTTCCTTGTATGCCGCGCGCTGTAACTGCCAGCGCCCCAGCGATACCGTCAGGGCGAGGCCTGATACCGATGCCAGGGTCACCAAGATAAGGCGCATGCGCGGACTCACCCGATAATCCCCCGGATGAAATACCTTGTTGCACTGGCTTTCCTGGCCATATTGGCGGCGCTGGGCAGCGCCCTGTTCTTCATGCTGCGCGCAAGCCCTTCACCCGTTACCAAATCCAAACGCATGGCTTGGGCGCTGGCGCTGCGGGTGGCTGTATCCATCGTGCTGTTTATCTGTATCTTGCTGGCCGGGCAACTCGGGTGGATACAACCTACCGGCTTGCCCATGGCTCGCTGACCCGCCAGAAGCACGGGAGCATGAAAAAAGGCACCGGGTGCGGTGCCTTTCGCGCGGCGCTTGTGCACCTTATATCCAATACACCAGGATATACAGACCCAGCCAGACCACGTCTACAAAGTGCCAGTACCAGGCGGCACCCTCAAAGCCGAAATGCCGGCCGGGAGTGAAGTGCCCTTTTTGCATACGCAGGGTCGTGAACAGCAGCATCAGCATGCCGACAAACACGTGGAAACCGTGGAAGCCAGTCAGCATGAAAAAGGTGGACCCGTAAATGCCGGAAGTGAGTTTAAGGTTGTATTCGGTATAGGCGTGGTAGTACTCGTAGCCTTGCACGCACAGGAATGTCACCCCCAGCAGCACCGTGAGCCACATGAAGCTAATGGCACGGGCACGGTGGTCGTCAATCAGGGCATGGTGCGCAATCGTCAGGGTCACGCCCGAAGTCAGCAGCAAGGCGGTGTTGATGGTGGGCAACCAGAATGGACCCATGGTGGTAAAAGGTTCGATGATGTCTGCAGGAGAACCCGTCACGCCGGCGGCCATGCTGGGCCAGACCGATTTGAAACCGGGCCACAGCAAGGCGTTTTCCAGGCTTCCAGCCTCCGGGATTGAGTGGGCACGGCCCCACCACAGCGCGGTAAAGAATGCACCGAAAAACATCACCTCGGAGAAAATGAACCAGCTCATGCTCCAGCGGAACGAGATGTCGATGCGCCGCCCGTACTGGCCCCCCTCGCTTTCACTGATGGCATCACCAAACCAGCCAACCAAGACCCAGGCGAACAGTGCGAGACCCGCAAAAAGCGAATACCGTCCCCATGCCACGTCGTTGACCCACTGGGACGCACCCAAAATAACGAAGAACAAACCCAGAGCCGCCATGGCCGGGTGACGCGACGGGCCCGGGACAAAATAATAGGGCGTTGCCCCGTGTGCACTTGAACTCATATCAACTCCAGTATTTGCCAAAAATCAAGAAGTGCCGCAGTCGCGACCCTTACTTTGCAACCGCCCAACTCACGACCGCCACCAGCACCGCGATCAATACAAACACGCCGACCAGACCCACCGCCAGCACCTCCAAGGGCTTGACCTGCGCGTGATCACTATCCAGACCCGCCTTGCTGCGGATACCCAAAAAAGACCAGGCTACCGCCCTGATGCTGCGGCCGAAACGCCGCCATGCCACTGCAGCCATCATGTGGCCCGGTTCCGTACGCGTTGCAGGTCCAGCGCGACCGGAGCGGCATGGTTCTGCGAAGCAATGGGCGCAGCCGGCGTCTTTGCGCCAACTTCAAAGAACGTGTACGACAGGGTAATGGTCTTCACGTCAGGCGACAGCTTGGAATCCACCACAAAAACCACAGGCCAGGACTTTTTCTCCCCGGCGTCCAATGTGTACTGCTGGAAACAAAAACACTCCAATTTGTTGAAATGCGAGGCCGCCTGTTGCGGTGCGTAGCTGGGGATCGCCTGCGCACTCATTCGACGGTTCTGGGTGTTTTGGAATTCATACAAGACCGTGACCACTTCGCCAGGGTGGATTTGCACCGACCGCTGCTCGGGACGGAACTCCCACGGACCGCGGGAGTTGGCATCAAACTCGACGGTGATCAGGCGGGTGGTATCGATCTGGGTGTTGGTGGGTGCCGCGCGCATCCCCGGTACAGCCTGTTCTGCCAGCGCCAGCACATTAATGCCGGTGTACTCGCATATCGCCCGGTACATGGGAACCAATGCGTAGCCGAAACCGAACATGGCCAAGGTGACCACGGCCAGTTTGCGCAATACGTACTGGTTCGCCAGCGCCCGATTCATCCGACTTGACCGCTCAAAATAAACACCCGTGCCAAAAATCCCAGGAAAAACGCAGCTGCTACGGTTCCCAAAATCAAACCGAGACGGCGGTTCGCTTGGTTTTGCGCAAGGTGCACGGCGTCATCGTCCATGGTGGCTTCCCTATCAACCCACAATGCGGTTTGCGCTGGCATTGAGCTTGGGCGGAGTTTCAAAAGTGTGGAATGGCGCGGGTGAAGGAATCTCCCATTCCAGACCTTCAGAACCGTCCCAGGGTTTTTGCGGCGCTTTTTCGCCCTTGCCCATCATCATGGGCAACACGATGAAGAAGAAGAAATAAACCTGCGCCAAACCGAAGGCAAAACCACCCACCGATGCCACCGCGTTGAAGTCAGCAAACTGCATGGGGTAATCAGCGTAGCGGCGCGGCATACCGGCAAGTCCCAAAAAGTGCATGGGGAAGAAGGTAACGTTGAACGCAATCAACGACCACCAGAAATGGATCTTTCCACGGGTCTCGCTGTACATATGACCGGTCCATTTGGGCGACCAGTAGTAGAACCCGGCGAACATCGCATAGAGAGAACCCGCCACCAATACGTAGTGGAAGTGGGCGACCACGTAGTAGGTGTCGTGTATCTGGATATCAATCGGTGCCATGGCCAGGATCAGGCCGGTGAAGCCTCCCATGGTGAACACAAAGATAAAACCGACGGCAAACAGCATCGGTGTCTCAAAAGTCATGGAGCCCTGCCACATGGTGGCGATCCAGTTGAAAATTTTCACCGCCGTGGGGACCGCGATCAGCATGGTGGCGTACATGAAGAACAGTTGTCCTGTGACCGGCATGCCCGAGGTGAACATGTGGTGCGCCCAGACGATAAATGACAGGATGGCGATACTGGATGTGGCATACACCATCGAGGCATAGCCAAACAGTTTTTTGCGGGCGAAGGCAGGTACCACCTGGCTGATGATGCCGAAGGCCGGCAAAATCATAATGTACACCTCAGGGTGGCCGAAGAACCAGAAAATGTGCTGGAACATCACCGGGTCACCGCCGCCTGCGGGGTTGAAGAAACTGGTACCGAAGTGGCGATCGGTCAGTGTCATGGTAATAACGCCGGCCAGCACCGGCATGACGGCGATCAGCAAATAGGCGGTAATCAGCCAAGTCCAAGCGAACATGGGCATCTTCATCAGGGTCATGCCAGGGGCACGCATGTTGAGGATGGTCACGATGATGTTGATCGAGCCCATGATGGACGAGGCACCCAGAACGTGCAGGGCGAAAATACCCGCGTCCATTGCCGCACCTTGTTGCAAGCTCAAGGGCGCGTAAATCGTCCAACCGGCAGCCACTGCACCGCCGGGCATCCAGAACGAACTCACCAGCAGCAAGGCCGCAGGAATCATCAACCAAAAGCTGAAGTTGTTCATGCGTGCAAACGCCATATCAGAAGCGCCGATTTGCAGAGGAATCATCCAGTTTGCAAAACCCACGAAGGCCGGCATGATGGCGCCGAACACCATGATCAAACCGTGCATGGTGGTGAACTGGTTGAACAACTCAGGGTTGAAGAACTGCAGGCCAGGTTGAAACAACTCCAAACGGATGCACAGCGCCAGAATGCCGCCGATCATCAGGTTGCTGAACGCAAACAACAGGTACAGCGTACCGATATCTTTGTGGTTGGTCGCGAAAACCCACCGGCGCCAGCCGCTGGGGGCGTGGCTGTGGTCGTCGTGTGCGTGTTCATGGTGTCCGAGAACTGCGCTCATGGTGATGTCCTTTTCGATTAACGCTATTTACGTTGAACGGTAGCTAAAAATTCTTGACGGTGCTTGCGCAGCGATTTACTTGCGCAGTGCGAGCACGTCGGCTGGCTGAACCAACTGGCCGGTTTTGTTCGACCAATGGTTTTTGGTGTAAGTCACCACAGCAGCAATTTCGGTGTCACTCAAGGCCTTCCAAGACGGCATGGCACCATTGTTCTGGCCGTTGAGTAAGACCATGATTTGCTTGGTCTTGTCGGCATCGTTCACCACAGGCGCACCATCAAGCGCCTTGATGGCGCCACCGCCTTTGCCAGTCGCCTGGTGGCAGGCGGCACAGTTTTGCGCATACACCTTTTCACCGCGCGCCATGATGTCTTCCATGGCCCACACCTTGGAGGGGTCATCCGCCTTGGCGGCTGCCTTCTTAACCTCAGTTGCCGCCCACTTGCTGTAGTCTTCCTCCGACAGCACCTTGATGTGGATGGGCATGAATGAGTGCTCCTTGCCGCAGAGCTGTGAGCACTGACCGTAAAAATCGCCCACTTTTTCGGATTTGAACCAAGCGTCACGCACAAATCCGGGAATAGCGGCCTGATTGATACCGAATGACTGGATATAGAACGCGTGGATGACGTCATTTGCGGTCGTGATCAAGCGGATCTTTTTGTGCACAGGCACAACCAAGGGATAGTCCACTTTGAGCAGATAGTCGTCGACGTTTTGGCCTGCTTTGGGGCCGCCCTGGTTAGACATTTCGCGCTGCTCGGCGTCAATCGTCGACACGAATCCAATGCCAGCACCCTCTCCTGTGAGGTAGTCGTAGCCCCACTTCCACTGCATACCGGTGACCTTGATTGTTAAATCTGCAGCGGTGGTGTCTTTCATTTCCACCACCGATTTCGTGGCTGGAATCGCCATGGCAATCACGATCAGAAATGGAACCAATGTCCAGATGATCTCCACTGTTGTGGATTCGTGAAATGTGGCCGCTTTGTGTCCAACCGATTTGCGATGCTTCCAGATGGAATAAAACATCACCGAAAAAACAGCGACAAAAATCACCACGCAGATGATGAGCATGAACCAGTGCAACCACTGCAAGTCCTGCGCGATAAGCGACGCAGGAGGACCGATATTGAGCTGGTTGACAGCCGGGCCTCCGGGAAGGTCGTTTACCGCATAGGCCGTGGTCACAAGGCCGCAAGCCGCCGCTGGCAATGCCAACCACCGGGATGCCAGGGTGTTCCAAATACTCGTCATCGTTTTCACTTTCCAATGCCAAAAAAACACATATCGCTACTGCTAGGAGCGGCCACCCACATGAGCCACCGCGCGGCGCAAATCGTGCGCCAGACTCCTGCGCACATCATGGCGGACATACTTACCCACCTGCACCCGCTGCCCCTGACCAGAAATCTCGATCAGAGCGTCCGCATGAACCAAGGGCTCTATGCGCACCCACGCAGTATGAAACTCTTTCCGAACCACCTGGCTACCGCGCTCAGATTCCACTATCAACACAGGGCCATCCATCCAGATCCGCTCGCCATCAAGGGCGTGCCGTGCATAAACCATGAAGGCCACGCCCAGTGCCAGCAACTCCAAAGAGGCAAAAGGCAAGACGAGCGGCACACCATTCAGCAAAAAAAACAAGCCAATCGTCAAAGAAACACCCACCAGCAAAGCAAAACTCGCCGCAAGCTGCTTGGGGCTCACCGAACAGTTGCGGCGGAAATCCCAGCAAACTCGCAAATCTTGGTCGGTCACAGACCGAAAAACAGGACTGTCCACAGCGGCCGCTTTGAGTGTGATTGGTCAAATTTCCCGAACGACTCAAGGGGAATACCCCGTGCTTCGACAGCAAAAGATTGTAGCCCACAGTCATTCTTCAGGCCCTTGCGGCCCCCGCCTTAAGGCCTGGCGCAGGCTATCGAACGCAATATTGGTTTGAGGTTTCGCCGTAAAGCGGGGGGCTGGCTTGAAGGCATGCCCGTAAATGACTTCGAAACTCACGGTCAGCCGACCACCGTGAGATGGGTCAGCCAGGTCCTGGCGCAGAACTGCCAGCAGACGCTCCCGCCACGCCCCTGTGCGCAGACCCTGGGCACGCAGGTTGGAAAGATTTCGGCCCAGGGTACGCAGCTCGGCCAGCAAGTGCTCTGGCGCGCTGTAAGACAGGGTGATGCGTTCCATGTCCATCACCGGCTCGGCAAAGCCGGCCGCCACCAACATGTCGCCCCAATCGTGCATATCGGTAAAGGCGTGGCATGGGGGTGGCCAACCCCGTGCGGCGTAGACCGCGCGCAGTTCACGCAAGGTGTCGGGACCCAAGCAGGAAAACATCAGGAAACCATCCACTTCCAGCAGCTGCAGCCATTGCGCCATCAAGGCCTGCGGATCGTCCGCGTGGTGCAAAGCCATATTGGCCCACAGCATCCCGACCGGCCGCGCCGGGGATTCCACGCGAACCATGCCCGCTGCGCGGGCCAATGGATTCCACCAAGGCGCTGCCACGGCACGGCGTAACAGCGCGGCCCGGGTCGGATCAGCCTCCATGAGCGAGACCCGCGCGCGGGGGTAGCGTGTTTGCAGCAATTCCTGCGCCTGCCAACCACCCCGCACCGGCTCCCAGTGCGCCCAATGCGCAGGCTTTTGTACCAGCCATTGCAGACGATCCTCCATGCGCCGGGCCACTTCCTCATGCAGCCAGGGCGAGGCAAAGCCCGGCGGCTGTTGCGTAGGTAGCACGGGCAAACCGGCCCAGCGCCGGGCCGCAGCGGGGTCGATCGTGGGCGGGCGCTGGGTGCTCATGGATGGTGCTTGGGGTCGCGCGACGCCGGGCTTGCGCGCGCGGCGGCAGTATATTGGCAGCATGGTTTTCGCAGGGATCAGAGAATGGGAGAGGTGGCTGCCAAGCCGCTGTGCGATTTGCCACGCCTGGCCCAGCAGCGCCGTCTGTGACGGCTGCGTGAGACTGTTTGGCCAGCCACGGCTGCGGTGCCGCACCTGCGCCATCAGCCTGCCCGCGCCATTGACCCAGTGCGGTGCATGCCTGCGAGATCCTCCGCCGCTAAGGTCGGTGACCGCTGCGGTGGATTACGCCTACCCCTGGGCCAATTTGGTGCGCGACTTCAAGTTCCATGCGGATACCGCCTGGGCGCGCAGCTTTGCCAGGATATTACGCAGCGCCCCCTGGGTAGATCCGGCAATCGACGCTGCGGACTGGATCGTGCCTATGCCCCTGTCGGCGCGACGCCTGCGGGAACGCGGCTTCAACCAAAGTGGCTTGCTCGCGCGCGCGCTCAGTCCGACTCAAACCGGCACGGTGCGGGAGGACGTCCTGGTGCGCGTTGTGGACACCGCAGCCCAAAGCAGCCTGCCGCACCGGGAGCGGCAGGCCAATGTGGCGCACGCCTTTGCCGTTGATCCTGCCCAGTTCGGTGCACTGCGGGGCAAAAAGCTGCTGATAGTGGACGATGTGATGACCACAGGCGCCTCTCTCCATGCGGCGGCCCGGGCGCTGGCGCATGCCGGGGCGGTAGAAGTTGCTGCGCTTGTTTTCGCCCGGACTCCGTAAACGGCGCACTGACCCACCGCCCCGGCCGCGCCACAATCTGCCCATGTTCCATATCGTTCTGGTTGAGCCTGAAATTCCACCCAACACCGGTAACGTCATCCGCCTGGCTGCCAACACCGGGTGCACGCTGCATCTGGTGGAGCCGCTGGGATTTTTGATTGACGACAAACACCTGCGTCGCGCCGGGCTCGATTACCACGAATACGCCACCTTACATACCCACCCCAGCTGGGAGGCATTTGTGGCAACCGCCAGGCCCGACACCGCACGCATGTTTGCCCTGACCACGCAGGGCCATGCAAGCCCCTACGACACCCCGTTTGCACCCGGGGACTGGCTGGTATTCGGCGCGGAAACCAAGGGGCTGGCCGGACCGGTACGGGCGGCCTTCCGCCCCGGCAACTGCTTGCGCCTGCCCATGCGCGAGGGCCAGCGCAGCCTGAATCTGTCCAACGCAGTGGCTGTCACAGTCTTCGAAGCCTGGCGGCAAAACGGCTTTGCCGCGCCGCCCCCCGCTCAGGTGTAACAGCGCACCAGCACTTCCGCGACGCAGGCGGGTTTGGGTGCACCCTCCAACTCCACTGTGACCTTCCAGCACAGCTGCATGCCGTCGGGCGGCAGCGCAAGTACATCCAGCAGATGCAGATGCGCCCGTACCCGGCTGCCCACCGGTACGGGCGTGATGAAACGCACTTTGTTCAAGCCGTAATTCACCATCATCCGCAGACCATCCACGCGCAGCGCAGTCTCCAAAAATGGGGTAGCAGCGACAAGGTGAGGAAACCGTGGGCAATCGTGCTGCCAAACGGGCCGCTGCGGGCGCGCTCGGTATCGACATGAATCCACTGGTGGTCGCTGGTGGCATCAGCAAAGCGCCCGATCCGCTGCTGGGTCATTTCCACCCAGTCGCTGACAGCAACATCCTGGCCCAAGCTGTCAGGCACATCGGCAAGTGCGGCAAAGGTTCTCATGCCGCCACTGTAGCCCCCCGCCGTCGGCAAGGCGCGATAAAGGGGCGTGCTAATCTGCGCTGATGTTCAATCCCAGCCAAGAAGACGTGCGCCGGTATTTTTGCGCCGCCTTCGCCAAATCGCGCCAGGGCCAGCCCTTAGAACCCCTGGAAACACTGGCCGCGCAATGGATTGCGGAGCACCCGCACTACCACCCGGCCCTCTTAGACGCCGAGGCGGCGGTGGCCGCCGTGTACGCCACCGCCCCGACTGCCTTGCAGGAGAGCAATCCGTTTTTGCACCTTTCCATGCACTTGTCTATCAGCGAGCAGTGCAGCATTGACCAGCCGCGCGGCATCCGGCAGGCCGTGGAACTGCTGGCACACCGGCGCGACTCCTTGCATGCGGCCCACCACGCGGCCATGGAATGCCTGGGCACCATGTTATGGGAGAGCCAGCGCGCCGGACGACCGCCCGATGGCGATGCCTATATCGCCTGCGTGCAGCGCCAGGCGACCAAAGACTGACCACAAAAAAACCGCCCGGAGGCGGTTTGTAGGCTGCGTACTTTGCCGGCTCAACGCAAGCGTTTTTCAGGAACTGTTTTCACCTCACCGGGCAAAGAAGCCAGGTACTCAGCCAGTACCTTGAGCTCGGCATGGCTGAACTGCTTGGCCACGCCGCCCATGACCGCATTGCCACGGCCTACATGGGGGTTGCCCTCGGCTTTATACGATTTAAGGGCGACAAACAGGTAATCGCGGTATTGGCCTGCCACCTTGGGAAAGCCGGGGTCCACGGGTTGGCTGAAACTCTCGCCATGGCAGGATGTGCAGGCACCTTTGGCCACCAGCTCAGCCGCTTTGGCAGAACCCGCCGGGGCTTTGCCCAATGGAGCCGCGCCAGGGTCCACGCCAAGTTGGGCGTAGTAGGCAGCCACATCAGCCATATCCTGGTCGCTCAGCGATGCGGCAATACCACGCATGCTGGCATGCTTGCGCTCACCGCTCTTGTAGGCCGCGAGTGCATTGAGGATGTATTTCTCATTCTGACCGGCAATCTTGGGAACTTTGTGCACTTCGGGGAAAGTCGCTTGGTAACCGATGATCCCGTGGCAGCCCATGCACATGGTGTTTTTGCGCTCACCTGCCTGGACATCGCCTTTGAGCGCCTGCGCCTGCGCCGAAAAAACCGTCGACGCGGCAATAAAAAGGGCACAAAGTAGCGAAGCCGGTGTTTTCATTTTGCAGGGACAATCAGAAAGAAAGGGAGTGAAAAGCCGACAGATTATATCGACCGGTCTCCCGAGGGCGCTGCGCCCTACACCAGATACTGTTGCCACCAAAAGCCTATTCACCATGAAATTCCAAGGAAGCAAAAACTACATCGCCACCCGGGATCTGATGCTGTCCGTCAACGCCGCCATCACGCTGCAGCGCCCCCTGCTGATCAAAGGCGAACCGGGAACCGGAAAAACGATGCTCGCCGAAGAGGTGGCCGCCGCCTTGGGAATGCCGCTGTTGCAATGGCACATCAAGTCCACCACCAAAGCGCAGCAAGGCCTGTATGAATACGATGCGGTCAGCCGTTTGCGTGATGCGCAGTTGTCCGACATCGACGGGGGTGAGCGGGTCAAAAATATCCACAACTACATCGTCAAAGGGGTGCTGTGGCAGGCCTTCACCAGCGAGACGCCAGTTGCGCTGCTGATTGATGAGATCGACAAAGCGGATATCGAGTTCCCCAACGACTTGCTGCGTGAAATCGACCGCATGGAGTTTTATTGCTACGAGACGCGGGAGCTT
>CANFHZ010000002.1 GCA_947446885.1 Comamonadaceae bacterium | reverse complement strand
GGAGCCAGTTGGCCGTACTGGTTGACGTACAGCTTTTCGCCGTTGGCATTGCTGGCCTGCTGCAGCGAGGCATTAACCGAGTCCTCGCCCACATACACATGGGTTTGCCAGGTGTTGGTCGGGCTGGTCTGGTCGGCGTTTTTGGTCTTGACGTAGTAGACAGTCGCCAAGTAGCCGTTACCGCCGGCGTCGTACACGGTAAACGCCGTGCTCTTGTTGTAGGTGGCCGGGTTGGTCCGGTTGAAGTCTTCTTTGATAACCGGTGCGTCGGCGGGAAAGTTCAAGCCCAACGAAACCGATGAGGTCTGCTTGGCTTCGCCGGATGTTTTTTGCGGAATGGTCAAGACCACGCGGTCGTTGACGTTGGCGCTACCAGTCGAGTCAACCGTCGCAGCCATCAAACGCTGGCCTGCGGAGTTCACCACGTTGTACTGTTCATTCAAGAGGAAAGAACCGTTACGGGTATAGGTTTCCTGCAAGCCGTCTGCGGAGCGCATGGGGAAGAAACCGTCACCGGTGATCGCCAGGTCCAGCGCGTTGGATGAGAACGAAATATTGCCCTGGCTGAACTCTTGACTCACCTGCTTCAGTGACACACCCTGACCGACCGTGGACGAGGCTTTTTGCAGCGGCGAGGTGGCAAAAATGTCGCCAAAGTCAGCGCGTGAGCGCTTGAAGCCGGTGGTACCCACGTTGGCAATATTGTTCGATGTCACGCCCAACATGGCGGTGGCGGCATTCAGCCCAGTCAGCGAGGTATAGAAAGACATGGTTCGGGGCTCCTAATGGTGCAGGGGATGCTGAGAAAAAGGTGTCAAATGAAAATCTGTGGGGGCCGTTTAACCACCGATGGTGGTCACGTCCGATAGCCTGACGGTCTTGCCGCCCTGGATTTGCAATAGCGTGGTTTTGGATGCGTCCTGGCTGACGCCGGTAATCATGGCCGCGGTGCTCACAGGCGGCTGGCTGGTCAAGCCTTTGGAGACGGCGCTGGCCACAAAACGGTAGCTGCCATCCGGCAGCGGCGCGCCCTGGTCATCGGCACCATTCCAATAGAAGCTCATGTCGCCCACGCGCTGGGCGCCCAAAATATTGGTGGCCACCAGCACGCCCTTGTCATTGAGCACCTGGATCTTCACGCCGTCCGCACCGTTGGGCAGGCTGATCGTGCCCTTGATCGGTTTGCCGCCACTCAGCACAGCCGGGGCGTCGGGCACCGACATGGTTTTGCCGATCAGGCTGGCACCGGTGACGATGTTCTGGCCGGCCTGGCTGTCGACAAAATCTTTCAGCGTGGTCGACATATTGGTTGTCGCCTCCAGCTGCGAGAACTGCGCCAGTTGGGCGACAAAAGCCTCGTTCTTCACCGGATCCAGCGGATCCTGGTTTTTCAGCTGCGTTGTGAACAGGGTCAAAAAGTCGCTTTGCCCCATGCTGGACTTCTTGGCCGTCAGCGCCGCTTCGGCCGCGGCCGCCGTGGTCGTGATGCCCGTTGGCACCGAAGTCGTCCAGGCCGTGCTGACCTGTGTGTTACTGGGTAGCAAATTGAGGTTGGACATGGCAGTTCAGTATGGAAGTGGCAAGCGGGCTCAGGCTTTGATGATGTCCAGCGTGCGCATGGTCAGCTGCCGTGCGGTGTTCACGACTTCGACGTTGTTCTGGTACGAGCGGGCGGCGGCCATCATGTCCACCATCTCGCTCATTTCGTTGACGTTGGACATATAGACATAGCCGTCCTTGTCAGCCGCCGGATTGCCGGGGTCGGACTGGCGGGTAATCGGCTTGGGGTCATCCACGATTTGGGTAACGCGTACACCGCCTTTGGCGGTCGCGTCCAGACCGCCCATCTGGCCGTCCAAGATGGTTTTGAAAACCGCCCGCTTGCCGCGAAACGCTTCTTTTTCCGTTCCCGCCACGGTTCCACCGTTGGCCAGGTTGGATGCGGTGGCATTCATACGCACCGTCTGCGCATTGAGCGCCGAACCGGCGATGCCGAAGATGTTGTCCAAGGCCATGCTTATTCTCCGCGCAACGCCTTGCGGATACCGCCGATGCGGTTCTCCAGAATGCTGAGTGTGGTTTGGTAGTCGGCCGCGTACTGACCGTACTTGGACTGCTCGACGGGAAGTTCAACGGTATTGCCGTCAAACGAGGTGTTGTAGGGCACGCGGTACTTCAGCGCGCTGCCGGTGTCTTCCGGCGTCATATTGGTGTGGCCGGCATTGGTCAGCTGCACGTTGTTGTCTTGCGCGCCTTTGAGCAACTGGCGGAAGTCCAGGTCCCGGGCCTTGAAATGCGGCGTGTCGGCATTGGCGATGTTTTGCGCGAGGATTTCCATGCGCTGGCTGCGAAAGGCCAAAGCGCGCTCATGGACATCGAAGGTCTTGTCAATCATGTTCATCGGGAACACTCCTCAGGACATCACCATTTTTCGCCGGTATACCGACACTTCAGGCCACGCAAGGCGGCCCTTGGCTTTTACTTTGCAAATTGCATGCCACCTGAAATTTTCTGGACTTGCCTCTCAAGTTCTTCCCGGAAGTGCCGATTCATACCGATCGGGTGGGGAAAAGCGGCAAAGGCTTGCCGCAGCGGGCGCCTTGCGCCACCGCCGACGCGCCTCAGTTCCCCTGGGTTTCGGCGTAGGCGACTGCGCCTTGTGCAGCCGAGCGCAGGCGGTTGGGCACCATCTCGCGCAAGCGGGCCGCGGCGTTTTGCAGCAGGCCGAAACGGATGGATTGGCGGGTAATCGGGTTGTCGGTATCGCCTCCGACGTGCAGGTCACGCGCCTGCGCGCCTGGAATGTTCAAAGGCGTGGTTGCCGAGCTTTGCGCCCGCGACGCCGGGTTGAGCACCGACAGGTACAAATCCTCCAGACCGGCGGGGCCCTTGTTTTTCAGACCCACCTCGTCAAAATATTTGTCCACCAGATCCAGCTGCGAATGCACGCTCAGATTCAGAATCGCCTTGGGGTTCTTGGCGTAGCCCGCAGTGGCCGCGCCGCGCGAGGGCCCGTCGCAGAACTGGATGATGCCGTGGCAACGTTCGTTGCTGGCGCGCGGATTCATGCCGTCGCTCTCCATCAGCGTCATGCGGGCAAAGTCGTCCGGCATGAAGTTGTGTTCTTTGGCCAAGCCCAAAATTTTGTCGTAGACCGCGGCGCGCTCCTGCTCGGGAATGAATCCTTTGGCGACCGCGCGGTCCAGGGTCTTTTGCAAAACCGGGTTCAGCATTGCATTGCCCGCCGGGTTGGCGGATACGGGCATGGGCTTTCCGTTGGGCGCCAGCGCCACGTTGGTGGCCACATGCGGAAAACGCGGCGGTACGGCATTCGCAGCGACACGCGGACTGCTGGGCACAGACTGCTGCACCGCAGCAAGGGTTTGCGCCACCGGCGGCTGGGCAGCGTACCGTGGCCTGGGCTGGGATGGCACCTCGGCCACTAGCGCAGCATCTGAATTGCCCAATTGGGCGATGCGCTCGCTCACCGAGCGCATATCCAGCTGCTGCCCCACAAAAATACGGTTGGGGTTGTCTATGCGGTTGGCTCTGGCAAGCTGCTGGGCCAGACGGTAAGCCTGGGTGGGGTCCATCTTGACGCCCATGGCAGCTGCCTCCTCCTGCACGATGCCGCTCAGGGTCTCTCCGCTGGCAACGGTGCGGCTGAGTGCCATGGGGCCTATCGGGCTGCTTGCGGCAGTCTGCACGCTCTGCAGAGCCTGGGCAAATGCCGGCGCCGGTGCGCCGGCGCCCTCGCGTACCGCATCAGGCCTGGCGCGCGCAAACCGCGCCGGACCGCCCAGCGAATTCAGGCTGCTTGTCGGCTTGGGCAGAACGTCAGGCGCTGTCATGGCTTCTATCCGGTGGGTTGAAAAATTCGCGCGGTATAACGTGAAACGAATGAACTGGCACCGTTCTTGCACGTACATACGGCATAGAACACGGTGTCGACTTTTCCACTATCTCTCCCCTAACCATGCAAATGCTGTGCCACAACGCCCCCGCCCGCGCCGCAGCGCCGGGCCTTTGGGTGCCTGCGCTGCGGCAGGCCCTGCTCGGGCTGGTGCTGGCAGGAGGCCTGGCAACGGCAGTGGCGCAAACGCCGTCCGATCCGCCACTGGCGCAGGAAGTTTTGCTGAAAGAAGTTGCTGCCTGGATGCAGCAAACCCAACAACTCAGCCCCGGCCAATTTGAATTTGCGCCCATGGACAGCCGCGTCAAGGTGCAGCCCTGCGACCGCCCGCTGATCATGGATCTGCCCTTTGCCACCCGGGAAACTGTGCGGGTGCGCTGCCTGGGCGCCAGCAGCTGGCAGCTGTATGTGCGCGCCATCATCAAAAACCCGGCGCTCAAACAGGCCACGGCGGCAAACCCGCCAGCCGCCCCGGCGGGCAATCTGCCCCCTGCGACGCCGACGGCCCCTGCCCCGGCAAGCCTTGCCAACGCCCCCGCCGCAACGCCCGCGAGCCCCGCCCCGGTGGCGCGCCGCAAAGTGGTGGTGGGAACCCAGCTTTTGCGCGCCGGCACCGTATTGAGTGCAGCCCTGCTGCAGGAAACCGAGCAGGCTGCCACAGGCCTGGACAATTCGGCGGTCACCAGCATCAAAGACGTGGAGAACGCCGAAGTCGTGCGTGATATCCCGGCAGGCACCCCCTTGCGCAGCTACGATGTACGGCGTGCCATTCTGGTCAAACAGGGGCAGCTGGTGATGCTGACCATTGGCCAAGGCAGCGGTTTTGCTATCGTTGCACGGGTCGAAGCGCTTCAGGATGGACGTATGGGCGACCAAATCCGCTTAAAAAATCCCGAGTCAGGCCGATTACTCAGCGGAGTGGTCACCGGACCGAACGCCGCCAAAGGCCTGTGAGGCTATTTTTTGGAAATTTTTCAGTTGCCCGCTCAAGTTTTCTCCGGCCCAACCGATTCCACCGAGGACTAGCTATAAAAGTGCTGCGCAAACCTTGAAAGTGAGACCCTATGACCGATGCAATTTCACCATCCCCCCGCCCGGCAGTGACCGACGCGGGTGCCCGCAAGTCGATTGACAAGGCAGGGAAGTCGGAAAAGTCGGCCTCGCTGATGAGCACCCCGCAGGCAGCCACTCCGGGCGTGGCACCACCACCACCACCGACAAACACGGACAACGTGGATGAAATGAATCTGCGCAAGGTAGCCCAACGCATGCACGAAGAACCCAATTTCGACCGCAAGAAAGTGGACTCGATCCGCCGCGCCATTCAAGACGGACAGTACCCACTGGATCCCAAACGCATTGCCGAGAGCTTTTTGGCCATCGAGCAGATGATCAAAAGCTGATTGCCAGCTTGGACACCCAGCCCGACCCTGAACTCCATCAACGCGCGCAGGCGTTGCTGGTGCAACTCACCCAAATGCTGGAGCTGGAGTTCGACGCCTTGCGGGTCCAGAATCTGGACGAATTCGAGCGGCTGCAACCGATCAAAAACGATTTGCTTGCCAACCTGACCGCCATCGCCCCCAGCAAGGAGACGCTGGAGGCCGACCCGCAATGGGGTGCGTGGCTGGAGGGTATTGCGCAATGCCGCGACATGCACCGACGCAACGCCGTGCTGATGGAGCGCAAGCTCGAGTCCATCCGAGGCGCTTTGGAGAGCCTGCGCTTGCCAGGCACCAGCAGCGGCGTTGAAATTTATGACCGGCTCGGCCATGTGTCCCGCTTTTCGCGTGGACGCGGCTACAACGAGGCCTAAGCCAGGCCGTCCACCGGATCCGAGGGGCCGCGCCCCTCAACCCCCTCTTCACCTTTTTCTTCTACGCCGCCGGGCGTAGTCAAAGCCTGCTCAGCCTGCTCCAGCCCTGCTTTTTCATCGCCCGGACGCATGCCTTTGAGCCAGTACACCCAGGACAGAATCACCGACACCGCCGCATACAACTCAGGCGGAATCTCATCGTCCACGTTGAGCCGACTCAGCAGCGCCAGCAGCTGCGGATCTTGGGTGATGTAGACGCCGTTGGCCTGGGCCTGGGCAATCATGGCCAACGCAATCTCTTCGTCGCCCTTGGCCGTCACCACCGGCGTCAGATGTTGGCCGTACTCCAGGGCAATGGCTTGGCGGCGGTAGCTCATGCGCGGATATCCAACACAGCGCCTGCCAGGGCGGAGACCGGGGGCTCCGCGGCCGCATCCGGGTTGCTGCCCGGGCGCTCACCGTGGATCACCTGAAAGGAGCGCATAGCCAGCCCGGAGGCCTGCAGCTGCTGCCCCAAGCTGGTGGCACCGGCCTGCGCCATGTCCACCACTGCAGCACGGCGCGCCCACATCACCAGATCAACCTGGTCTTTGCCCTGCAGCTCGGTCTTGAGCCAGAGTTCACCGTAATCGGTGCTGGTGGAATGGACGTTGACGGTAAAGGGCGTAGTCTTGCCCTCGCTGGTGCGGCGGCGCTCAAACTGGATTTCCACGGGCGCAGCGTCTTTGAAGGGAATGACCATGTTGAACACCAGCTCCTGCTGGGTCTGGGCCTGGGCGGCACGCACCTGGGCGGACTCCAAATCATCCACGCCGCGCTGCAGATGTTGGGCGGTGCGCAAATCATCGCCGTTGAGTTCATCCATAGAACCCATGGAGGCCAGCACACCCATGAGCAACTGCTTGGTGTCGTTGGCCGGCATGTCGCGCTCCACGCCGCTGAGCAAGCCGCGCTCCGAGCCCAGCGCCGACTGCACGGCACCGCGCACATCGCGCGCCGAGAGCTGCGCCATGCTCAGGCGCTGGCGCGCCCACTGGGCCTGCAAATCGGGCCGCCCGATCTGCCCCAGCACCGCATCCAGGGTGCCGCTGGTGAACAAATTGACCATCTCCGGCAGCCCGTTGGCCCGGAACAGCAGACTGCCCAGCCGGGAGAAAAAATCCTGTGGGCCCAGGGTCACGCGCTGGGGAATTTCCTCGGCCACCGTGGCGAGTACGCCACCGAGCGATACCGGGGCCAAAGCCAGCGGCGCGGCGGCCAGGGCGGGCCTGGCTGCGGGGGCCAGCAGGTTGTGCAGGGTGGCGCTACCGTCTTCGTTGATCTCTACCCGCAAATTGACCAGCAAGGGGTCATCCTGCGCACCGGGCTGCAGGGTCGGCAGCACGCGCCCATCCACCACAAAACCCAGGGCACCATCACGCGCCTGTACGCTGGCCTGTAAAACCTGGCCGTCTTTCAGGCCCATGGCTTGCACAGTGGGCGCGTCCACCCGTGCAACGGCAGGGGCGGGCAGCGGCTCGGCGGGCGCTGGCAAAGGGTCCAAGGCCACCAGAGGCGGGGCATAGGCGCTGCTGCCCGGCTCCATCTGGCGTGCAGCCGCGGGGGGTGCGCCGGCAGTGGCGGGTCTTCGGGGTCCCGCAGCCTGGCGGGCGGGCTGTTCCGCGGCTACCTGCTGCTGCGCCACAGCCCCGGCCTGCGCCGGATCCAGCTGCATGCTGCGCGCCATGGCAGCTCCCATGGCAGGGGCTACGTTTGCGGCAGCAACAGGTTCGGGGCCGGCATATAGCGCGCGTTGCGCGGACAGCGGCTCGGCGCTGCTGCCGGGCAGGCCAGCGGACTGCGGCGTACGGGTCGCAGCCCGATAGGCCGAATCTTCCGCTGGCGGCGAGCCTGCACCGGCGGGTGCCGGGTTGTTTGGTGGCGTCTGCGTTGGCGCGCCGGGCGCGGGTGAGGGGGAAGCCTCGCCACGTGGCGAGGGATTTGTTGCGGCTGGCGGCGGGTAGAGCGTGCCCGCCGGAACACTGGAAGGCGGAGGCGGTGGATTGGCTTGCTGGCGCGGCCCGGATGCCGCGTCTACGCTGGTGCCGGACGGTGCAAGGCCCGCGCGTGCGCCGGCAGTGGCCGGGGCGGAGCCGTCCTGCGCGCCGCTTGCCGTATGGCCAGTCGTGCCAGCCCCGGGCGCGGATTTGCCCTGCCCGGGTGTGGGCAGCCGATTCAAGATCAGCGTGCCGTCGGAGTTCATCTGGGCGCGCAGGTTCAGGCGCTGCCCGACCGTCCAATCCATGGTGGGCGGCAAGTCCAGCAAGCGCCCGCGCAGCAACAAGGCGAGTTGGTCACCCTGGGTCTGCACCGTGCCCTGAACCACCTGCCCATCGGTCAGGTTGAGCAAACGGGCCACGCTGGCCTCCACCAAGGGCAGCGAGGCCGGTCCCTGTGGAAAGACCACAGGCGCAGGGCGAATCAGCTGCGCGCTGTTCTCGGTAATGGAGATCACGGGCGTCCAGGCGGCCCCGCTTCAGGGGTAGCGCACCCAACGCTTGCGGTCATCGGAACTGCTGACCGCAGCGGGGGCGTAGGTATCGCCGCCGGGCTCGGCCACCAGCGGTGCCAGGGTGGCCTGCAGTAATTTCTGGTGATCCGGCACCGTCAGCACAGCGCCTTTTTTCATACGTGGCGGGGTGGTCAAGGGGGTCACAAAAGCCTGCGGGTTCTGGTTGATGAACGCGCGGCGCAACAAATCCATCTTCAGCGGACTCTCGGGCATGGTGACCTGTATCACATGGTCCAGCGTCTCTCCAGCGCGCGGGACATAGCTGGCGGCAGGCTTGGCCGCCGCCGGGGCCGCCTCGGCCGCCGCAACCGGGTGGGTGTACAGCAGAAATACGGCCAGCAGGCTGCACGCAGCCAGGCCCATGCCGATGGCACGGCCCAGAACAAGCCGGCGAGGATGGTGGGCGATGGGGGCCATGGGACGTCTCCTAAATGGGATATGGGGCGGGTAGCAGGCGGATACGGGGCAACTCAGGGCATGCCGCGCGCCGGCCAGGCCCGCCATTGGGCTTGCACGGCTTTTTGCGGACCAGCCAACCATTGCAACTGCGCGCTGCCCTCGCCCACACTGCTGACACGCGCCAGCACGGTCTGGGCGATCACACCCGCATCCAGGCTGCGCTGGGGAATCTGCTGCGCGTTGACCAGCACCCACTCGTCACCGACCTGGATGCCGGATGCGGCGCCGGCGTCAATCTGAAACTGGCCACCGTTGACCAGCGTCACCTGCGGGTTAAACGCCCGGCAAGCCAGCGCGCTGCCCATGGCGTCAGCCAGATAGCTGATGTGCGGGCTGATGGCATTGCGTGTGGCCTCGCTGAGCTGAACCGGGCCGAAGCCGTTCTGCTCGGACAACAAATCCAAATGCAAGGTCCGCTGGAAGCCGGGCCGACCGGCCTCGCGCTCGTGCAGCGACAACTCCAAACGTACCGAAAAACGGGGCGAACGGTCCCAATACACCTGCACCGGACTGGGTCCACCCAGCAAAGCCTGGTTGCGCACCGCAATCACATCGGGATCGGGCGCGGGTTTGGCGGGCGCTTGCGCGGTCAGTGGCGGCACCAGCGTAGCCGTCAGCGTGGCCGTCCAGCCGGTGGCCGGGTTGGCTTCGCCGAGCAGGGCGCGGGCATATGCGCCTTCGGGCTCCGGTAATTTATCGCGCACCTTCCAGTGACCCGCGGCCGTGGCGCTGGCGCGTATGCGCGCGCTCACCAAAGCCCGTACCGATTCCAGCATGGCCCGTTCATCGGCGGGCAGTCCAGCGGGGGGCACCCAATTCAGGGTGACCAGGTGCTTGAAGCGTTCACTGGACGGAGCGCAGACGGCTGGCGCTTTATCGGCTTTGCCGGATTTATCCGCCGCATCCTCGCTGCCCGCAGACTTGTCCCATTGCACGGCCGCACTGGGCTGTCCAAGGGCGTCGCGCTCATACGACACGATGCGCACACCGCGCACCTGCATGCCGTTGCGAAAGGAGTTCATCTCACGCAGCACGCCCTGGCCGTCAATCCAGCTGGTGGCAACGACCTGGGTCGGTGCCTCCAAGGCCGCCTGCAGCAAGCTTTGGCGCACGGCAGCCAAGCGCTCCTCGGCGCTCAATGCCTGGGCGGTGGCCGGCCCCTGCCCGACCAGTACAAGCAGCGCCAACGCAAGTGGGCCTGCCAAGCGGCAAACCGCACGCGGCAGGCGGGGAGAATTCAAAAAACCGGACCGGTGCATACGCCGTGCCTAGCGGGCCTTGGCAATCATTTGCGAGAGGTACAGGGCGCGCAGGTCCTGGACCACGGGACGGTCCAGCGTAAGCGTCACCTCGTAGGTGTCGTCGCCTGCGGGGGTGATGCTGACCAACGTGGCACCGAAGATCACGCCTTCGACGCGGCTGCGGAAGGTGTCGTTCTGCACCACCATGTCGGCCACGGTGGCATTGGCCTCGACCTTCAGGCCATAGACCTGTTCGGTCAGGGCGCGGTAGGCATCCAGCTTGGCGGCGCGGATGGCGAGCAAGCGCTGTTGCGCGGGGTTGCGGTGGTTTTGCACGCTGATAACCGCATATCCGGTAGCGGTCAGGGTTTCACGGCGCTCCACCAGGGGTGCCACCACCGTGCCGGCATCCAAGCTTGTGGAGGCGGACGCAAGCTGGGCAGCCGGTGATGCAGCAGCCACGGGTGCTACCGGTGCCGTGCCGGGTGCGGATGCAGCGCCAGCCGCTGGTGCGCTTGCTGCAGCCGGACTCATGGTTGGCGCGGCCCCCAGGTGCAGGGGAATTCCCTCGCAAGCGGCCAGAAATGGCACAAGCAGAACAAGCAGGAGTTGGGTGGGGCGGTTCATGAAGAAATCCTTTGGTAGGTCTACCCGTGAACATCGGCAGTCAGGCCGACTTCTTGAGGCGTGGGTGGTGAAGTGGGTGGGGGTTCAGGACGTGCCGGCACCCCGGCGGCGGCCAGATACCAGCGGGCGGCCAGGGTGTAGTCTTGCGCGACACCCTGGCCGTTGGCATACATATGTCCCAGGCAAAACTGGGCCCCGGCATCGCCCTGATCGGCGGCACGGGTGTACCAGTGGAGGGCCTGGTCGGCGCTGGTGGGCAGGCCCTCCCCGTGCCAGTGGGCCCGTGCCAGCATGTACATGGCGAGCACATCGCCCAGCTGCGCGGCACGCTCGTAGGCCTGGGCTGCGCGCACCAGCGCGGACAGATCGGGCGCATCGGAATCCAGCCCGGTCAGCCGCAGGCCGTTGGCCAGGTTGAAGAGGGCCTGCACATGGCCTTGCTGAGCGGCCTGATCGAAGTATTCCAGGGACCGACCGGGATCGCCACCCGCAGCCTGCACGGCCAGCCCCAGCGCAAACTGCGCCTGTGCCAGGCCGGTGGCGGCAGCAGCTTCCCAGTGGGTCTGCGCCTGGTTCAGCGCGCTGGGGTCCTGCGCGCGGACGCGCCAGCGCAAAACGCCCAGGTTGTACTGTGCAAGCGCCAGCGCCTGTGCAGCGGCTTTGGCGTACCAATGCGCCGCCAGGGCCTTGTCAACCGGCGTGCCCTGGCCCAGGTCGTACATCAGCGCCAGGTTGAACTGCGCAGCCGCATCCCCGGCATCAGCCTGGCTGCGGTAGTTGTCCAGAATTCGGCGGAAGTCGGGACGGAAATCGCTGCTGCCAGCGTGCATCAGGGTGTACTGTTGCAGCGCACCGGGGTGGCCCTGGTCGGCAGCGGCACGCAGCAGCGCGCTGGCCTCCAGCGCGGCAAAAGCCGCCTGCTTGGATCCGGGGTCTGCGCGGGCAGCGGGGTCTTCTTGCGCCAGCAACATGCCCAGGGCGTACTGCGCACTGGGATCGCCCGCCTCGGCTGCGGCCTGGTAATGGGTGGCAGCCTCCCAGACGTCCACCGGCATGCCCTGACCCAGCGCAAACAGCACGCCCAGGTTGTGGTGGGCCTGGGCGCAACCCAGGGCCGCTGCCTCGCGCAAACTCTGTGCCGCACGGGGAATATCGCGCGCAAACGCATGGCCTTCCTCGCGCCCGGATGCGGGTGCCGTATCGGCACCGCCGTCGCTGGCCGAGGCGTAAATCACCCCCAGGTTGAACCAGGCATGGGCATGGTGTGTCAAGGCTGCCGGTTCAAAACACAGCGCGGCCTGCGCCGCATCGGCGGGGACACCCCAGCCCTGGGCATACATCACGCCCAAGGTGTAGAGCGCCTCGGCGTTACCCGCATCGGCAGACTGGCGTAGCAGCGCAAAAGCCTGGCCGTAGTGCCGCGCGGCATCGACGGCCTGCAACAACAGCAAGCCCCAGTTGCACTGGGCCAGCGCGTCGCCCTGTTCTGCGGCACGCCGGTACCACTGGGCGGCCAGCACCGGATCGGCGCTCACACCCATGCCCATGGCATACAGCGCACCCAGGTTGCACTGCGCCCCGGCATGGCCGAGATCAGCAGCCGCCTGGTAGTGCTGGCGTGCGGTCGCCAGATCCGCCGTCGCGCCACGCTGCGCCAGACAGCCCAGCACATAGTGCGCTTGGGGCAAGCCCAAAGCGGCGCTACGTTCGTAAGCGGCCCTGGCTTCGGTCATGTCAAGCGGCAGGTGCTCGCCGTTGGCGCTCAGCACAGCGAGATTGAAGATGGCTTGCGGGTAGTCCTGCGCAGCAGCGGCGCGGTAGCAGTCGATGGCCTTGTCCATATCGGCCTCGCAGCCCTGGCCGGTGGCGTACAAAACACCCAGATTGAACTGGGCGCAAGCCAGGCCGCTCTGCGCCGCCTGGGTGTACAGGGCATGGGCTGCGCAGAGGTCGGCCTCCGCGCCCTGACCCTGGGCATGCATCAAAGCCAAATTGAACTGGGCCGCCGCGTCACCTTGTCCGGCCGCCAGGGCGTACCACTTGCGCGCCTGCCCCAGATCCTGCGGCACCGCCGGATGCTGGCCCTGCGAGAGCAGGAGACCGAGTTTGAGTTGGGCGTAGGCATGGCCCTGGGCGGCAGCGGACTCGTACCACTTGAGCGCCTGCACCATATCCTGCGGCAATCCGTCGCCCTGGGCATACATCAAGCCGAGGTGGAACTGCGCTGTGGCATCACCCTGGGCTGCGGCTTTGGCAAACCAGTGGGCGGCGCGGGCGCTGTCCTGCGCTGCGCCCTGGCCGTTGGCATACATAAAAGCCAAATTGGTCTGCACGTCGGACAAACCTTGCTCGGCCGCCTGCTCGTACCAGTCCAGCGCCAAGGCGTCGTCGCGCGCCACGCCCTGCCCGTTGGCATACATAAAGCCCAGGTTGTATTGCGCCGGAGCGTAGCCCTGGGCGGCAGCCAGGCGGTACCACTTGAGGGCTTCCTGGTAATCCTGGTTCACGCCCTGGCCGTTGGCGTACATAAAGCCCAGGTTGTTTTGGGCGGCGGCGTAGTCCAGCGACGCCAAGGGCCGCGAAATGCGCAAGGCATTGGCGAAGTCGCCCCGGCGGTAGGCGGCGTTGGCGTCGTCGAGCAGGGTTTTCACAGCAGCACCGGCGGGCGGATCACTCGTGCGGGATGAGAACCGCTCCCAGCGCCTGGTGCTGGGGCGCATGGAATTGGTGGGTGCTGCTGTGCAGCCGCTGGCCGTGCGGCACGTGCAGTTGGTGGGCCACGATGTGGGCCGTTACCGGCTCAGGCTCCTGGTAATCCTCGCGCGGAAGATGTGCCTGTGCCTGCATGTGCTGCGCGGGTGCCAGTGGATGCAATAGGCTCATTCCGGAATCCTTGACGATGGGCACGCCCCGGTCGCCCAGGCTGTAAGGCCGGGCAGCGCAAAGCGGCAAGAAGGGACAATTCAGCGCGAATCAAGCAATATGCGTACCCGGCAAGATTTCGCCGCTGTCCAAATCCGCCAACAAGCCAGCCACCACGTCAGCGCCAAGGGTGGAGACGCCAAAATCCTGGTGCTGCGCCACCAGATGTGGAAAAACCTGGTCGGCGCAGAGCCGGTAAAAGCCCTGGGACCAGGGCAGCGTGGCCTGACCGCTCAGGGTGGCCCAATTCCACTGGTCGGCGTAGCGGTTGACGAAAGCCGCGGCCGCAGCAGTGTCTATGGCCGCACCTACTGCCGCGAACAAGGCTGGATTGGCACTCAGGCGCTCCCAGTCCCAACGCTCCAGACAGGCATCAAGCCAGGCATGCGACCAGGGCATGTGCGCGCTCTGGCTCAGGCCAGCCCAATCCCAGCGGTCAGCATGCGCCTGCAGCATGCCCACCGCACCCGGATGCGACCAGGGCAAGGCCGGGTTCCAGCTCAGCCGATCCCAATCCCAGTGATCGGCCCAGCGCGCCACCCATTCCGGGCTCCAGGGCAGGGCCGGGTTTTCGCTCAGCTGCTCCCAATCCCAGGACGATACGTAGCGCTCCACCAGCGCTTCCGTCCAAGCCAGTCCGGTATTGCCGCTCAAGGCCTGCCAGTCCCAGCGGTCTTCCCACTGCAGCAGCACATCCTCGGTCCAGGGCAATGCGGCATTGGCACTCAGCGCATGCCAATCCCAACGGGTGGCAAAGCGGGCAATCAGGTCGGGACTCCAGCGCAGCAGGCGGCGCTGGCTCAGCGCCGTCCAGTCCCACTGGTCGGCATAGGCGTGGAGCAGGTCGGCGTCTGCGGCAAGCTGGGTATTGCGGCTCAGCCAGGACCAGTTCCACAGCGGGGCAAATTCGGCCACCAGGTCGGCATCCAGCGGCAAACCGGGATTGGCGCTCAGGCCGGTCCAGTCCCAGCGCTCGGCAAAGCGCGTCATCAGCGTGATGTTCCAGGGCAGGCCGTCGTTCCAGCTCAGGCCCACCCAGTCCCACAGGTGGGTGTTGCCGGTGATGAGCGCGCCGGTCCAGGGCAGTTCCGCGTTGCGGCTGAGCACGCGCCAATCCCACAAGGGGGCGAATGTCTCGAGCAGTTCCAGGCTCCAGGGCAGCGACGGGTTGCTGCTGAGCAGGCCCCAGTTCCAGCGCCGCACAAAAGCCTGAAGCAAGGCGCTGGACCAGGGCAGGGATCCGTTTTTGCTGAGGGAGTCCCAGTCCCAGTAATCGGCGAACTGGCTGAGCAGGTCCAGCGACCAGGGTATGGCCGCGCTGGCGCTCAGCCGGCGCCAGTCCCAGCGCAAGGCGTGGGTGGCCAGCAGTTCAGCATCGAGCGGGTAGTGGTTTTGCACACAGTGCAGCAGCACAACCGGGTGCGAGGCGAAGAAGGCACGGGTCTCGCGCTGCTGCACATCGTCCAGGGTCTGCGCCACCAGGTCCAGACGCTTGGCACCGGCCCGTGTCAGTCCTTGCCCGGCTACCGTGCGCAAGGCGCTGCCAGACTCCCCCACCTCAGACATGCGATACCGCGGGGGCTGCGCTGTCCTGCGGCGCTGGCTGCGCCACAGGGCCGGGCGCACCGGCCTGTAGAGCCGACTCAAAACGCTGCAATTCCGACTGGAGGTGCTGCTGTTGCTGGGCAAACCAGAGCGACCAGTTGGGTTGGCTGCTCAGGGTACGCCAGGTTGCCGAGGTGCGCAGGGTCTCCAGCGCATTCTGGCGCTGGACCAGGGCGCTGCGCAGGGCGCGCAGGCGCGCATGCGCGCCCTGGCTTGCTGCGTCCGCTGCCTGACTCTGCGCTGCTGCGTCGGCATCCTGCGGCGGCGGATCGGCACGCGGCAACTGGAATCCGGCACGCGCCACCGACTCCTGCAGAGCAAACAGGGCCGCCATGTCGCCACGGCGGTAACTGCTTTGCAAGGATTGGAACAACTGCGCAGCGCGGTCCTGGTCGGTGTCAGCCACCCGGTCCGGGTGGCATTGCATGGCCAATTTGCGGTAGAGCTGTTTGAGCTGATCCAGCGCATCGGCATCCAGATCGACCGGCCCCGCTTCCTCCTCCGGGGCCGCCTGCGCAGATGCGTAGTCGTCCCAGCGCTGCTGGGCCGCACGGGCTTCCTCGCGCGCGGCCTGGTCTTGCAGCGCAAGGTGGTGCAGATACTGCGCTTTGCAGCGCAGGTAGTCCCGCATCAATGGGCCCAGGGCCTGTTCTTGCGCGTGGTCAAACAAAGCCATCTGGCGCTGCGTCTCGGCAATTTCAGCTTGGGTCGCCAGCGCATGGTTTTGCAATACGCGGGCCAGCCAGGCTTGCTGCACCACGCCGCCGTCCTGCCGTAATTGCACCGAGCGCGCTGCCGACTCGTCCCCGGCTGGCGCCGCACTGTGCGCCAGCCAGCCAGCCTCTTCATCCACAACCTGCCGGGTCTGGCGCACAAAATCGGCGTCCCCCCAGCACACCAGGCCGGGCACCGCAGCGGCGTCGTCAGCCGGACAGAAACCGGTGCCGAGTTTTCCGGTGAACACCAGCGCGTCGTCCAGCAGCACAACCAGGGGCGGAAAAGGCAGATCAGCGGTGGCTGCAGTGGGGCTGGGCAACCAGGCAATCTGGCCGCCGATGGCGCTCAGCCGCTCCCAGGCGATGGCCGAGTGGCGGTTCAAGGCGGTGTCGGGCAGGGCCAGTTGCACAGCCACCCCGGCGCGGCGGGATTGCACCAGGGCGTCAAAAACCACCCGTGCCAGCGTGTGCTGACAGCGCACCATGATGCGCGAGCGGGCCTGGTCCAGCGCATCTTCCAATTGGGCCCATTCCTGGGAGAAAAAAGCCTGCGGCGCGCCCGCAGACAGGTGCCCGGCAGCGGCGGTCTCAGTCATAGCCTTGCAAATGCTTTTTCTGGGCTTCGCGCGCCAAATCCTGCGCCTGCGCGATGTGCTGCGGTGACATGCGGGCCGCCACAAAGTCGCGGCCCTCCAAGGCGGCGGCGTTGCCACCCGTGGCACCGATGTTGAACCACATATGCGCTTTGACATAGTCCTGCAAGGTGCCGGCGCCCTTGGCATACATCCAACCCAGGGCGGCTTGCGCCGGGGCAAATCCCATCGCCGCAGCGGCGCGGTAACTGGCCAGAGCCTGCTGCAGCCGTGGCCCACCCGGTTGCTCGCGCTCGTACAACTGGCCCAGGTTGAACCAGGCATTGGCTTCACCCTGGTCGGCGGCCAATTGCAGCCACTGGCAGGCGACCTCGGCATTGGCCTGGGTACCCTGGCCGTTGGCGATCAGTACGCCCATTTGCAATTGGGCCTGCGCGTCGCCAGCCTCTGCGGCCTGGCCGAACCAGGCCAGGGCTTGCGCAAAATCCTGGTCCATGCCCTCGCCCAGGAGTGCCATCACCCCCAGGTTGAACTGCGCTGACACCTCGCCCAGCGCAGCGGCAGCACGGTAATGTTCCAGCGCCTGCGCCGGGTCGCGTGCAAGGCCCAGGCCGCTGCTGTACATCACCCCGAGGTTGTAGTGCGCAGCCGGATCGCCCTGGGCAGCTGCCTTGCCGTACCACTGCACAGCCTGGTCGTAATCGGGTGCAAGGTCCGCAACCGCGCTGTGCAAATGACCCAGATTGAACTGCGCCTGCACATGCCCCTGCAGCCCGGCCCGGGTGTACCAGTCCTTGGCCTGCACCCAGTCGGGCGGATTTTTCTGGGCGCACAGCACACCCATGCCGTATTGGGCCGCGGCCTCGCCCGCATCAGCACCCTGGGCAAAGTGGCTGCGGGCCCGCTCCGGGTCGGGGCTCACGCCTTGGCCGTTGGCGTACATGATGCCCAGATTGGCATGGGCCAGTGGATCACCGTGGGCTGCGGCCTGTTCATAGAGCGCGCGGGCGCGGTCAAAGTCTTGCGCAACGCCAATTCCGTTGGCGTAAAAAGCGGCCAGCTGGGATTGGGCACTGGGCTCTCCCTGGGCGGCGGCCGATTCGTACCAGCGCGCTGCGGACGCAAAATCCTGTGGAACACCCTGGCCATGCGCATGCATCACACCCAAGTTGGTCTGTGCCTGCACCTGGCCGCGTAGCGCGGCCGATTCATAACACTGCAAGGCCTGCGCAAAATCCTGCGGCACACCCAGACCCTGGGCATACATGCTTCCCAGGTTGGTCAGGGCGGCGCTGCGGGGGTCAGCCAAGGCGAGGGTCATGTGCGGCTTCGCTGCAAGAGGGCGTTTGGCAAAACAAATAGAAAGCCATTATGCAATCCGGTGCAGGGTGTCAAAAGCTTGGCAAAAACGCACGCCGTCGAAAAAGTGTCCGCTTATCGACAGTCGCTGCTATCATGCGGCCTCGTTGGACATGAAGGGCGTGTAAACACCTCTCCCGGCTGCTGCCCCGGCCTTGTTGACACAAAACCATTTTGACTACGCAAAAAGCCCGCAACGTTCCGAATTTCGTCGGTGAAAGCGACGCCATCAAGGCGATTCGTAATTTGCTGCCCGTGGTCGCTGCGTCCAACTCCACGGTGCTCATCACCGGCGAGAGCGGCACCGGCAAGGAAATCGTCGCGCGTTCACTGCATGAGCTGTCTCCCCGCTGCGGCGCGAATTTTGTGCCGATCAACTGCGCAGCCATCCCCAAAGATCTGATCGAAAGCGAACTCTTCGGCCACAAAAAAGGTGCCTTCACCGGTGCGGTCACGGACCGCGTAGGCAGGTTCGAACTGGCGCACAACGGGTCCATCTTTCTGGACGAGATCGGCGATCTGCCGCTGGAGTTGCAGGTCAAACTGTTGCGCGTGCTGCAAGAGCGCGTGGTCGATCCGGTTGGCGGCACCCGCCCCGTGGCGGTGGATGTGCGGGTGATTGCGGCAACCCACCGCGACCTGGAGGCCGAAATTGCCGCCGGGCGGTTCCGCGAGGACTTGTACTACCGCCTCAACGTACTCCCGCTGAACACGCCCCCTTTGCGCGAACGCAGCGAGGACGTGCCCACCCTGCTGACATTTTTTGCCAAACACCATGCGGCAGCGGGCGAGGCACCCATCAGCTTCGCTCCGGATTTCATGGAAGCGCTCAAGTCCTACTCCTGGCCGGGCAATGTGCGGGAACTGTCCAACCTGATCGACCGCTTCAGCACGCTGTTTGCCGGGCAGAAGCTGGAGTTGCGCAACTTTGCCTCCAGCCTGCTGCCCAAAGGCCTCGCGGCGCTCAAAGCCGTGTCAGACCAAAACCCCTCACTGCCGCTGGAATTTGATGAAGCCGCGGTGCTGCTGGGCAATCAGGACAATCCGCACGCCGGTGGCATTTTTGAAGAAACAGAGGAAGACGAGCCGGCGCTCCAAAACGAGGTGGAGCACATGACCTTTTTGTCCGAGGGTCTGCCGGTTTTGCCGCCGGAAGGCTTGTCACTCAAGCACAGGCTGGCCGAGATTGAGCGTGACCTGATCGCGCAGGCGCTCAGCCGCACCAAGGGCAATGTGTCGCAAACCGCACGCATTCTGAACGTGCAGCGCACCACCCTGATCGAAAAAATCCAGAAGTTCGGCCTGCGCAGCGATTGAGCTGCGCGCTGGCTACCGAATAGCGCCTGAGCTGCTGCGCTACTCGGTCGTCCCGGGGCGCGGGTACTGCACCGGACGCTCGCGTGGTTTGGGCGGCGGAGCCGGTGGTGCGGCTGCCGCAGCGGCTGCGGTGCGGGCAGCGGCCTCCTGGTCCATCTTGTCTTTAACGCCTTTGGCTGCGGCTTCTGCGGCTTTCTTGAGCGCGGCTGCGTCGGTCTGCACGACCACGGGTCGCTGTCCCTGGGCCGCCAACTGTTTCAGGATTTCACCCTGGGCCTGGATTTTTTGCTCCAGCGCCTGCACCTGCTTGGTGGTTTGCTCCAGCGCCTGTTGCAACTGCTTGGTGTTGTCCTGGGTCTTGCCTTCTGCGGCAGGTTTTTTGGACATCGCGTCGATCAAATTGCTCAGGCCCTTGGCCACATCATCCACGCGCGACTCGAGTTGCTTTTGCGAGGTCACCACACCGCTTTGTTTCAGCGACACGTCGCCCAGCAGGTTGCCCGTGTTATTGAACAGATCGATGGATTCGTCCATGGCAACCACCCGCTTGCCAACGGCAACCAGCATGGCGTCGAGCTGCCCGACCCGCTCCTGCAAGCGGTAAGTCATGAAGCCGAACAGCGTGATCGCCACAACGGAGAGCGCGACAAAAACCGCCAACACAATCATGGCTAACTGCTGGGCAGAGCCATAGGTCTCGGTGAGCTTGGTGGTGGCCTTTTGCATAGCCCCACCGGCCAGGGCGGCCAGCCCCGAAGCCCGGGTGGCCAACTCAGCCGAGTCGATCAGCGAGGACTTGAGCTGGTTGATTTCTTCGACTTCCTTATCGTGCAAGTCCGCCAGCACTTTTTCCACCGCCGTCGTGGTCACGGCATGGGTCTGGGCGTCAAATACACGGGGGGCATCGCTTGCAGCGGCGTCCTGCACCGGGCTTTCCTCGCTGGTGCTGGGCGTCTCATGGACGTCCTGTGCGTCGAAGGGCGGGTCAGGCTGCTCGCTTGCGTCGGCAGCCGGTGTCGCGTTGGCGTCTTCCTGGTTCATAGAGGTCTTTCCAAAAGTGGGCGCACAGGGCTACGAGGCCCCAAAGCCCTGCTCCAGCCCGTCCAGCAAGGAGCGCATTTTTTCGTTTTCGATTTTCAGATGGATCAAACGGGCCGGAAAGTTCATCTCCGGGGCAATTTCTCCGGCTTCGTCTTCAACTGGCGGCGGTTTGGTGGGCTCTGCCGTAAACAAGCGGCCACGGTTGGCCACAACGGCCTCGTCGCTGGTATGGGGCACATCGACCCGGGGTTTGCCAATCGCCAGCGTGTCGCGCTCCACCGGATCGACGACATCCACGTATTCGGGTTCACCCGCCACGTTTTGGCGGATGACGGTGTCGCGCGGGGAGGCCGAGCGGCTTTTCGCTACCGTGCTACCGGGCGCAACCGACACTTCATGTGGCGCACCGCTGCGGATCAATCCCGGTTCACTCATCGCTTGTTCTCCTGGCGTTTCTGGGCATAGGCGTCCGCTGATTCGGGCGTGAATTGCTCTTTCATATAGCGTGCCGAGCGGATTTGCCCCCCTCTGGGCACATTGGGATTCTGGTTGTAGGCGGCAGCGGCTGCCAGAGACTCAAACGGCCCCGACACCACGCAGAACTGGGTGTTGGTATCACCTGGCAGATAAAAGGCAACCAGGCGGGCACGCTTGAGGTTGGTATGGGCCTGCATCCACTGGTTGGCCTCGGTGTAGCTGGGCACGATCACATGCTGAAGCAGGAAAGTACCTGCCGGCATGGCCTGGATCCAGCTCTGTCCGGCACGGATTTGCGCGGGGGCGATGACCACTTCTTCACTGGCTGGGATCCGCTCCGGCACCGCAGCAAGGGGTGCTGGCACCGGGGCCACCGCAGGCGCTGGCGCTGGGCTGGGCGCGGGCGGAATAAGCCCAACAACCCCGACTGCGGGCGTGTTCGGCGTGATCACCGCACCAGCCACGGGTGGCACAGCCAATACCGCGCTGGAAACCGGCTGGGCTGGCACCGGGGCTGGCGCTTCCGCCGCAGGCTTGTTACCCAGCCAATGCACCACCGACTCCCGGTGCAAAACCGCCACTGTGGCCGCCGACAAGAGCAGCAAAACCACCATGCCGGTCAACCAGACGGCCCAACGCCGGGCAGCCTTGGGCGCCTTCGACGCAGGAGGCGCAGGCGCAGCGGGGGCGGTATCCGGCGGGGATGGTGCCGCTGGGGCCGCTGGCGGCGCGACAGACGGCGCGAACAAGGGCGGATCGTCATGGGTTGCCGCCTCTACGGGAACGGGTGTGGGCGCTGCGAGCGGCACGGCAATTTTTTGGAGCAAAGCGCGCACCGCGCCTTCCCGGCCCTGGATCTGGGCCTGGGCGAGCATGGTGTCAGCCTGCTCGGGCGTAGGCGGATCAATCTCCCAGTTCAGGATGCGACGGCCAAATGAGATCAGCAATTTTTGCTTTTTGCTGCCCTGCGGCAGCAACATGACGATGCGGATATTGGCACCCGGGAAATGCTGGATCAGCCGGGCCAGCAACTGGATTTCATGGTCGGGCAAGGCCGAAGCGTCGTGCACGATCCAGATTTTGGGTGGCGCAATCGGCACGCTGGCTTCCATGGCCTGCTGCACCGTGTAGTCGCTCAGCGCCGAATTGAAGCGGGCCAGCAGCGCTTCTGCGCTGGCGGGGAAATAAATTTCGATGCCAATTTCGGGTGCCACGGCGCGCAGACGTTCCACCAGAATCTTGCCGTAGTGGTCCAGTATGGCTTCGTGGCGGCTTACCAACGCCAGGCTCATGCCGTCCTGGGTCACAGCCGCCACCACGCCTTCCAGACGCAGCATGTCGGCAGCGCGGAACAACAGGGGCGACTGGCCGTCAAAGTCTTCGGACCGGGCGGTCAAGGGCGATCTCATGCGGCAGCCTCCGGCACCAGCGGTTTGCCGTCGGTGTCAAACAACATGGCTTTCGGAATTTTCGGCACCGGGCGGGCCATCGGGTCTACACCTGGCTGCACCTGCGCCAGACTGAAAACGTAGGCGATCACCTGCGCCACCGCGTGGTACAGGGCTTCGGGGATGGATTGGTCCAGCTCGGTGGTGAAGTACAGCGCACGGGCCAGTTCGGGGGCGGCAAAAATTTCAATACCATGGTTTTTGGCCTCTTCGCGGATGCGGGTGGCGGTGAAATCCACGCCTTTGGCCAGCAAGATCGGCGCCCCGTCCGATGTGGGATCGTAGGACAGCGCCACGGCAAAGTGTTCCGGGTTGGTGATGATGACATCGGCGTCTTTGACCTTTTGCATCATGCGCTGGGTCGCGACCTCGCGCTGGCGGCGCCGGATTTGCTGCTTGACCTCCGGGCGGCCCTCCATATCCTTCATCTCGTCCTTGATTTCCTGCTTGGTCATGCGCATGCGCTTCATGAAGCTGTAGCGCTGGTAGGGCACGTCAATCAGCGCAATCAGCAACAAACTCCCGGCCAACCAGAGCATGGACTCCGAAATCAGCGAACCCGACAAGGCCATGGCGGGCCCCAGTTCCATGTTACCCACCGAGACCAGGGAGCTGAAATGGCGATCCAGCATCAGAAACAACACCATGGCCACCAAACTGAACTTCAGTATCGACTTGATCAGCTCCACCGCAGCCTGGGTGCCAACCATGCGCTTGATACCGTTCCACAGGCTGAGCTTCTCGAATTTGGGGGCAATCGCTGCCAGCGAAAAATGGTAGCCACCGGTTACACCAGAGGCCATGATGGCCAGCACTGCGGTCAGCAGCATCAGCGGCAAAATCATCAACAGGCCATTCGTCAATTGGCTGCCGAATACCGCAGGGAGCAGCATCGGTGTATCCAGCGTCTTGCGGTCAAACGTGAAACCCGATGCGAAATACTTGGCGATCTGGTTGAACCACAAATCACCCATGTAAGCCATCATGGCCATAGCCCCCAAAACCACTGCAGCGCCAGTTGCCTCGTTGGAGCGGGCGAACTGACCTTCGTCGCGGGCGCGGCGCAAACGCCGCGCGGTCGGTTCTTCGGTACGTTGGGCGTCGTCGTCAGCCATGTGCCACCTTCAACCCAGACCCACTTGGGCACGGACTTCATTGAAGCCCTGCAACCACAGCCACTGAATGCGCCCAGCCATACTGGGCAGGGCCACCATCAAAACCGCGAAGCCCGCAATCATCATGGCGGGCAAACCGACCGAGAAGATATTCAAGGCGGGGGCAGCGCGCGTAGCCACACCCAGGCCGAGGTTGACAAACAGCATGGTGATCATCACCGGCAGCGCCAACAACACCGCGCCCAGAAACATCATGGAGCTCCAGACCACAAAGTGCGCCCATGCATCCGCTGTCAGCAAACCCTTACCAATCGGCAAGGTGTTAAAGCTGTCCATGACCATGCCAATCATCAAGGTGTGACCACCCAGCGCGATGAAGATCAGCGTGGACACAATCACCATGAACTGCGCCAGGACCGGCACGTTACCCAAGTTGGGGTCGAGCATGCTGGCGAATGACAGGCCGATGGAGTTGGACAGCGCCTGCCCGGCCAGCACCATGGCGGCGGTACAGATTTGCAAGGTCAGGCCCATCAACAAGCCGATACCGATTTGGTTGAACATCTCCAGCAAACCGGCCGCCGATACCGGGTCGATAACCGGCCAGTCGTGCAGGGGAAAAACCATCCAGGTCAGGGCTGCTGCCAGCAGGATGCGCAGGCGCACATTCAGGGCACGCAGGGAAAAAATCGGGGCCGACAACAGCAGCGCCGAGATACGCAGCATGGGCCACAGAAAGAGATAAAAGCGCTGCACGATGTCGCTGGCCAGAACGTCCATGGTGCTGCTCTTCTCGGTGCGGCGGGGTATCAGCTGAACAGAGTGGGAATGCGCTGGAACAGACTGCGCATGTACTCCACCATGGTGGCAATTTGCCACCCCCCCACCACGGCCAGCGTGATGCCCAGGGCGGCGAGTTTGGGTATGAAACTCAAGGTAGCCTCGTTGACCGAAGTCGCGGCCTGGATGATGCCGATGAACAAGCCCACAGCCAGCGCTACACCTAACAATGGCGCGGAGACCAACACGGTCATCCACAGCGCCTGGTGGCCCAAATCGATCACGGTGGCAATGTCCATAGCTATTCCTCAGGTCACAAAACTGGCGGCCAGCGAACCCATGAGCAAGCTCCAGCCGTCCACCAGCACAAACAGCATGAGCTTGAAGGGCATGGAGATCATCATGGGCGAGAGCATGGCCATGCCCATGGACATCAGTACGCTGGCCACGATCAGATCAATCACCACAAAGGGGATGTAAATCAAAAACCCGATGGTGAATGCGCTTTTCAACTCCGAAGTAATGAAGGCCGGGACTAGCGTGGTGAAGGGCACCTGGTCGGCGCTGTCGACATCACCTTTGCGCGTCATTTGCATGAACAGCGCAATATCGTCCTCCCGTGTCTGCTTGGTCATAAAGCCCCGCAAAGGTGCTTCGGCGGCGACCAATGCTTTGTCGAACTTCATACCCTGCTCCATGTAAGGAACCACGGCATTCTGGTAGATGTCGTTGAGCACGGGCGACATGATGAAAAGCGTCAGAAACAGCGATATGCCGACCAGCACGTTGTTGGGCGGCGTCTGCCCTGTACCCAGGGCTTGGCGCAAGATGGACATGACGATGATGATGCGCACGAACGAGGTCATCATGAGCAGCAGCGAGGGCAGCAGGCTCAGGGTCGTCATCAAGGCCAGCAGCTGCAAAGACAGGCTGTACTGCATGTCTTTACCCGAGTTGCTCACATTGACCATGGGAATACCCTGGGCCCAAATCTCCGCCGGCAGCAGCACGGCAAGCGCCGTCAAACCTGCGGAGATGGCCCAGCGCCAGCGCATCAGTGATTTCACGGCAGTGGCTCCTGCGGCGCGGCGCCCGATGCAGTGGAATTTGTGCCGGCAGAAGCCGTATCCCAGCTGGCAAGAGCGGTGAACTGGCCGGGCGTCATGCCCACCAAGACCTGGCGCGTGCCCACCCGCACCAGGGCGATTTTCTGGCGCACGCCAACACTCAAGGTCTCCATCAATTCCATCTGGCGGGGCCCGCTGTTTTTTTCCTGCATGGCTTTGAGGCGCTTGAGGAGCCACAGCATGCCCCCCAGCAAAGCCAGCACCAGCAACAAACTGCCGGCCGTGCGCATCCAGTCGATCGGGGGAGGATTGCTCATGGGCCGGCCAACGCCATCACAGGTTTTTCATACGCTCGGAAGCGGGTACCACGCGGGTGAGGCGAATGCCATAACGCTCGTTGACCAGCACCACTTCGCCCTGTGCAACCACGGTGTTGTTGATGAGCAAATCCAGGGGCTCACCAGCGACCCGGTCGAGCTCGACCACGCTGCCCTGCGTCAAACGCATCAGGTCTTTGATCTTGATTTGCGCGCGGCCGACCTCAATGCTCAAGGTCACGCTGATGTTTTGCAGCACCTCCGCATTGATCTGGCTGTGCTCTTCGGTCAATGTTGATTCATCGGTGGTGTCGTTCATGGGGTGGCTCCTGTGGATCGCTCAAAGGCGGTTCAATCATTTCCCGCCGGGGGCTATGGCGCGCTCAATCTGCACCGCGACCTGGGCACCAACGGTGCCGATGTGGACTTCAAACGCGGGGATTCCATTGGGTTGCAGCGTTGCAAATTCGGGCTTTTTAAAGTGCAGGATGTCGCCCGGCTGCATGGTCTCAACGGCCCGGAATGTGGTGTGGATCTGGCCCAGCACCACGCGCGAGTCCAAAGACGATCCACCCACGGCGGCCTCCAGCTCGTCGCGCCAGACTTTGTCAGACTCCTCATTGCCATCACCCGCTTGCAAGCGGCTGCGCAACAATTCCCGCACCGGTTTGAGCGATACGTAGGGGTGAACAATATCGATAAAGCCCATGTTCTGGGTCGGTGTCTCGGTCTCGAATCGGCTCAGGATCACCAAGTCGTTTTCATCGGCGATCTGGGCGAACTGCGGGTTGATCTCCTGGCTGACCAGCTCAAAGTCCAAAGCCAGAATCGGTGACCAGGCGTCCCGCAGTGTTCTGAATGCCGCATCCAGAATCATGTTGACGATGCGCGACTCCATGGGCGTGAACATGCGCCCCGGCGAAAGTGTGCCCAGCGTGCCCTTGCCAAAGCCGCCAAAAAAACTGTCCAGGGAACTGAAAATCACCGAGGGGTCAATCACCACCGAGGAGAAGCCGCGCAGCGGATTCATGCGTATGACGTTGACCGACAATGGGGGCTTGAGCTCACGCAGGTAATCGCCAAACTTGACCACCTGCACTTTGGTGGGATTGATTTTCGGGCTGGTACGCAGCACCTCCATCAGCCCCAATCGAAAGGTGCGGATGAAGCGCTCGTTGATCATGTCAATCGAGGCCGTATTCACTCCCAGCGAACTGTCTTCGCTGGCAAGATCATGCTTCTTGACACGTGCGGCCGTGTTGAACCCGGTATCAACGGCAATCGATCCGTCGTTCACACCTTCAGTTAGTGCGGCAAGTTCTTCCGAAGAAAGCAGGTTATCGACCATACGTGAACGCCACCCGCGCGCTTATTGAACGACAAAGCCTGTGAACATCAGTCTTTCAATGCCGCCGAAATTCTCGTATTTCTCCAACTCGGTATTCATCGCATCGCGCAGCTTATCCGCCAAGTCTTTGCGGAAATCGGGCTTGGTCAAATCCGACTCGGTGGTCATCCGCATGATGTCGAGCATGACGCCGCGCAGCACCAACTCGTGCTTTTTGACGTTCTCGAATACTCGGTCGTCATAGCGGGTGGAGATGGCGATCTGAACCGACATCACCTTCTTCGAGCTCATCAGGTTGACAAGAAAGTCTTTGTCGAGTTGCAGGTAGCTGTACTCGAATTGCAGGCTGTCAGGGGACTTTTTCTTCAGCGTGGGCGGGCCTGTCGGTTTGGATGCTTCGGCTTTTGCATCTCCATGGCCGCCTTCGGCTGGCTTCTCACCATGGCCCCCAGCTGGTGCGCCATGGCCGCCCTCGGCCGGCTTTTCACCGTGGCCTTCTGCGGGAGCGCCGTGGCCGCCGTCAGCAGCAGCCTCGTGCTCAGCGCCCTGCTCCAAAACGGCATCAGCATTCACCGGCGGCTTGGCGAAGAACCCGCTCAGCCACAAAGTCAGGCCGATGGTGATGACGATGACCACGATCAAGGCGGTCACCGCCAGAATCAGGGGGACGAGCTTGGACTTTGGCTTCGGCTCTGCGCCTTCTTCGGCGGGAGCGGGTGCTGCGGGTGCTGCTGTAGCCATTTCTTACCTCTCGGTCTGGGTGTCCATAGACACCGAACGTTTGTTTTCTACGAAAAAAGGGTACTCATGCCAACACATTGAGACCCTCAGCAACAGCGCCAGTGTAACGGCCCCCCCTGGAGGCGGTCGCGCCCACCGACATGGGTGCTGCTGCCTGCTGAGGCGCAGGCTGGCGTTTTTGGGGTGTCGAATTCCCGCCAGACTGACCTCGTGCCTCGGCATTGACCGTTACAGAAGCAACGGTCGTGCCAGTTTGGGTCAGCGCCTCACGCAGGCGGTTGGCACCTTGCCCCAACAATTCTTTGGTCATCGCATTGTCGGTACTGAATACCGCGTCCAAGCCGCCGGCATGCATATCCAGCGCAACCTCTACCCGGCCCAAGGCGCCGGGTTGCAGGCGCATTTGCATCTTCCATTGCCCGCGCTCGATCTGGCTGATCAGTTTGTTGGCCATGGCCTGACCCATACGGTCGGCCAGCAACTGGGTTTGGGCGGCGCGCTCCTGGATAGCGGCGCGGGTGGCATCGGCGGCACTTTGCGCACTGGCCGGCGTGCCCGTGGCGCGGTTTGCATGCTGTACGCCGTCGGCCTCTGTGGCGGCTGCGCCCACGTGGTCGGACAAATCCGCCAAATCCAGGCCAGGCGGCACATCCAAAACCAATTCTTCTTCATCAGACGGCTGCAAGGCTGACGCGTCGACGCCTGCCTGCTGCTGCAGCGCGCGCGCGCTCAGCGATGCCTGCGCGCCAAAAGCTGTCGCGCCCAGCTTGTCCGCGGTTGCGGCGGTGTTGTTGGCAGTTACTGCGGCCAGGGCATTGGCGCCCTTGGCCGCCGCCAACGCAGTCAGAGCAGATGCGGCATCCGGGCCTGCGGCCGCTGCGGGCACAGTGGCGCCGCCCATTGCAGCAGCTGCACCCTGGGTAGCTGGCAGTGAGGCCAAAGCCAGCGCAGCGTCTGCGCCAGCACCAAGAACGGAGCCCGCAGCGCGGGGCTGGCCGGCGCGGCCCGACGCATCCACGTCGCCCTGGCTTGCAAGATCCCCGCTGCCCTCGATGGCGGTTTGGGTTTGCTGCGCCGCGGCGTGGGCCACCAAATCGGCCCAGGTGACAGAACCCTGCATGCCCGCGAGCTGGGCCAGGCGGCGGGTGATGTCTTCACCCGGAATCCCCATCTGCAGCCGCAAAGCGTCCACCATGGGCGCCTCGTCTGCGGGCACCGATGCGGAAATAGCTGAAGCGGGTACAAGCCCTGCGGTAGCCTGGGCGGGGAGCAGCGCAGCCTTTGCATTGGCAGCGGACAAGCCGGACTCCGCAGGCGCGGGCTGGGCCAAAAGGGAGGTTTCAAGAACCCGCGGGCCGCCATCTTTGGCCTGGGAAAGACCCAGGCCGGCCAAGACATCAGCGGTAGACACCGCAGGCAACATATCGGCAGACGCAGCCTGTGGGGCTATTTCCAGACCCAGAATCGAGACTCCCGGAACCGCCTGTAACAGGCCCAGGGTGGGCGATTGCGCAGCAGGCACCGGTACCGCGCCCGGAGTCAACCCGTCAGCCGCACGAGCCATGGCGGGCATGTCGCCGAACAGGCCGGCCACTGCGGCCTCATCCAGGCCCTGCGCTTTGGCGAACGCGACAAGGCTTTGGATGTCAGGTACAGGGGCATCGCTGGTGATCACATTAATGCCCGGCCCCAGGGGCATCACCTGCAAACTGCTGAAGGCGTCTTCTGCGGCGGCAATGCCTTGCCGCTCCAACTTGAGCATGTGCCCGGTGAAGAGCTCGGCAAATTGGCTGCCGCCTGTGGCCTCACCCGCGCCGGGCGCGGCTTTTGCGTCTACCAAACCGGCACCGACGAGAGCCGACAAGGGGTTGGCAGAGGCAGAAAAGTTCAATTGGGTCGTCACGCTGAAATTCCTATTGGAGTTGCCAAAATTTGGCCTGCGGCAGCAATTAAGCAAGAAACGTGACCGGTAATGCCTCGCCTGTTTTTCACGGTGTCGGAAAAGGTGGTGGGCGGCTTGAAAAATCTGGCACTGAGCTTGCTTTGAGAGCTTGTGCAGACCCCTACAGCCCGTCCAAACCCTTGCCAGCCCCTATGAACGCCTTGTCCCTGTCAGCCATTCGACAAAATCTGTCGAAATTCAACCTCACCGACCTGAGTATTCCGGCCTTGGTGTTGTTGATCATGGGCATGCTGGTGATTCCGCTGCACCCGGTGCTGCTCGATATTCTGTTCACATTCAATATTGCGGCCAGCGTGCTGATCATCATGATCGCCATCAGTACCCGCAAGCCGCTGGACTTTTCCTCCTTCCCCACGGTGCTGCTGTTTGCCACCATGCTGCGTTTGGCCTTGAACGTGGCGTCGACCCGGGTGATTCTGGTTAACGGCCACGAAGGCCACGAGGCGGCGGGCAAGGTGGTCGCTGCCTTCGGGGAATTTGTGATCGGCGGCAACTACGTGGTCGGTTTCATCATTTTTGCGATCCTGATGGTGATCAACTTCATCGTGGTGACCAAGGGTGCGGGCCGTGTCTCGGAAGTCAATGCCCGCTTTACCCTGGATGCGATGCCGGGCAAGCAAATGGCGATTGACGCCGATCTGAATGCCGGCGTGATCGACCAGGAGACCGCCAAGGCCCGCCGCGCCGAACTCGGCCAGGAAGCGGATTTCTTCGGCTCCATGGACGGTGCTTCTAAATTTGTCAGCGGCGACGCCATCGCGGGTCTGCTGATTTTGTTTATCAACCTGATCGGCGGATTGGCCATCGGCATGGGCCAGCACGGTTTGTCGCTGAGCGATGCGGGTCAGATTTATTCGCTGCTGACCATCGGCGACGGCCTGGTCGCGCAGATTCCTTCGCTGCTGCTGTCCCTGGCCACCGCCATCATCGTGACCCGCGTGACGACTGCGGAGTCGGTGACCGAGCAGGCCACCACCCAGCTGGGCAACCCCAGCGCCTTGTTTGTTACCGCCAGCATCATGGCCATTCTGGGTCTGGTGCCCGGCATGCCGCATCTGGTGTTTGTGGTCCTGTCGGCCCTGAGCGCCGGTCTGGGCCTGTGGATTCTGCGGCGTGAAGCCGCAAAGGAAACGCCCGAGCAGGCCGCTGAGGCCGCCGCCCTGGCCGCCATCGAAGCGCCCAAAGAACTCGACTGGGAAGATCTGGATCAGGTGGATCTGGTGGGCTTGGAAATCGGCTATGGCTTGATTCCGCTGGTCAACCCCGAGACCGGTGGCCAGCTGATGACGCGCGTCAAAGGCGTGCGCAAAAAACTGTCCGCCGAGTTGGGCTTTTTGATCCAGCCGGTGCGCATCCGCGATGCGCTCAGCATTGACCCCGACACCTACCACATCGTCCTCAAAGGCGTGGTGCGCGGGCGCGGCAAGATCAAAGTGGGCCGCGAAATGGCCATCAACCCCGGTCAGGTCTATGGCGCACTCGAAGGCCCGACCACGCAGGAGCCCGCGTTCGGCCTCGAAGCCGTATGGATCGAGCCCTCGCAGCGCGACCATGCCCGGGCTCTGGGTTACACCGTGGTCGATGCGGCCACGGCCATCGCCACCCACCTGAACAAAGTGCTGCGCGACAACGCTGCCGACCTGCTCAGCCACGACGAAGTCCAACAGCTGCTGGACAAGCTCAGCGCCAAATCGCCCAAGCTGGTGGAAGACCTGGTGCCGTCCAAGCTGTCGCTGGGCATCCTGACCCGCACCCTGCAAAACCTGCTGAATGACTCGGTCTCGATCCGCGATATGCGCACGATTGTGGAAACCCTCTCCGAGGCCGCCAGCCGTACCCAAGACCCCGAACAACTCACCAGCCTGGTCCGCCCGCGCCTGGGGCGCATGATTGTGCAAGCCCTGGTCGACGAGAAAAACGTGCTGGCCGTGATGACGCTGGACCCCGGCCTGGAGCAACTGCTGCACAACGTGCTGCAGCAACAGGGCAACGGCCCCAACGTGGTGATGGAGCCCGGTCTGGCCGAACGCCTGTTCGCCGCGCTGCGCGACGGTGCCAAGGCAGTTGAAGAAATGGGTAGCGCGGCAGTGCTGGTGGTCTCACCGGCGATACGCCCCTGGTTGTCCAAGTCCGCGCGCCACCGGGTCAGCGAGCTGATCGTGCTGTCTTACAGTGAAATCCCGGATGATCAGGCGGTCAAAGTCATACACACGGTGCACGCCGAACAAAAACAGTAAGCAAGAGAGACTAGTCCATGGAACTCAAACGCATCCTCGCCCGCGATACCAAGACGGCCAATGAACGCGCCATCGCGCTGTATGGTCGCAATGTGCTGGTCATCTCCAACCACACCGTGGGTGGGCAGACCGAGCTGGTAGTCGCCGTGGACATCGACGAATCGTCCGCCCAAACCACCAACCCGGTGCTGGCTGCCGTAGCCGCCGCTGCACCGCAAGCCGCCACACCGCCCAAGGCCCGCGTTTTTGCCGAGGTGATGTCCGAGATCGACCGCCAACCCGCCCCCGCACCCCAAGAGGCCCCGACCCAGCGCGCCAGCGTGCTGGCCGCCGCCCAAACTTTTGACATGCAGCTGAGCCAGGGTGCCAGCGATATGCAGGAGCGCGACAAACTGCGCAGCCATGAAATCATGGATCTGATCCGCGATGAACTGGCCACCCTGCGCCGTGAATTCAATCTCAGCCAAAAGACCTCGGGCTGGCAAAGCGGCTTGAACCTGGCGCCGGAAGTCCAGGCGCTGATGGATTCATTCACCCAAGCTGGCATGCCGGCTTCGCTGCGCACCTTGCTGCTGGATACCGTCAAAGACATGCGTGACGAACGCGATGCCCTCGCCGCCGTACGCAGTCAGCTGGAGCAGGCGCTGCAACGTGAACCCGCTGCCGTTCCACGCCAGGGTGTACACGTGCTGGCCGGTCCCTCGGGCAGCGGCAAGTCCCTGATGGTGGCCAAGCTGGCGCGCTTAGCGGCCAAACGCGACGGAGCCGACCATGTGGCCATCGTCAGCTACAAAGACCTGCGCGTGGGTGCCTGGAGCCAGGTTCAACTGCTGGCTGAGCACATCGGCGTCGATGCGTTCTGCGTGCAGGATGCGGACGAGCTGCCGGCTTTGTTTGAGCGGCTCAAGCGCCGCCACCTGATCCTGATTGACACCCCCGGCTCCCAAACACTGGAGCGGGTTGCCGAAATCAAAACCGCCTTCCCCCAAGCCCAGGCGCACATGGTGATGGCAGCCGACGCCTCCAGCGCAACGCTAAACCGCGCCATCCGCGCCGCCAGCGTGCGCTGGGACAGCCTGATGGTGACCAAGCTGGACGAGTCGGTCCAGCCCTGGCCGCTGGTGGAGTTCCTCTGCGATAACCGGCTCGCGCTCAATGCCGCGGGCGACGGCAACCAGCTCGGCGATCTGCGCCGCGAGCTGGAAATCCGCTCGCTGGTCGAAATGGCGGTGGCGCAATTGGCGCGCACGGCCGGCGCCGCCTCGGTCGAGCCGATCAAGGCCCTTGCACAACAACCGTCCATGACACCCATGCCGCCGGCACCGTCCCCATCGGCGCGCCTCTACGCGGCCGTAGCACCGCGCGGCATGCGGGGTGCGTATAACTGACACAATAGTGCGCAGCCCCTGACTACCCTTGGCTGCGATTGACGTAATAAAGACATGAAAAAAACCTCCCGGACAGAAGTGATTGGTATTGCCAGCGGAAAAGGCGGCGTGGGCAAGACCACGGTGGCCGTGAACCTGGCCATAGCCCTGCAAAAGTCGGGACACCGGGTGATGCTGTTTGACGCAGACCTGGGTCTGGCTAATTCGCAAATCGCCCTGGGCTGCGCCTGCCCCTACAACCTGACCCATTTCATGAGCGGGCAAAAAACCCTGCAAGAAATCACGGTCACCTCGCGCCACGGTGTGCGGCTGATACCGGGGGCTTCGGGCGTAAAAGAAATGGCCGCACTCAGCCAGGTGCAGGCCTCACGGATCGTCCAGGCTTTCAGTGCGCTGGAAGACGAAATCGATTACTTGATTGTGGACATGGCAGCGGGTATTTCCCCCTCGGTATTGGCCTTTATGGCGGCCTGCCAGCGGCGCTACATCGTGGTGCGCGACGATCCGTCCTCGATTGCCGACGCCTACGGAACCATCAAGGTGCTGATTCAGGACTACGACCTCAACGAGATCTACATCATCCCCAACGCCGTGGCCAGCCAAGCCGAGGGGCAGAACCTGTTTCGCCGCATCAACCAGGTCTGCGCCCAGTTTCTGAACTACACCACGCATTACCTCGGCTCCATCGAGCACGACGACCAAATCCTGGCGGCCCACAAAAAATACGAGCCGGTCATGGAATTCGCCCCGGGCAGCAACAGCGCGCGCGACTTCAAACGCCTGGCCAAGTCCATCGCCCAAATGCCGCCCACTGGAACGATTTCTGGCGGCATGCAATTTTTTGTGGAACGCCTGGTGCGTTTCCAGGCCTGAGACCCCTGATGGCCACCTCTACCCGTCTCTACGAACAGGTCAGCGACAACAGCGAGGCGCTGGTTATGGCGCACCTGGGCCTGGTCAAGCGGGTGGCCTTGCATCTGAAAGTGCGCATACCGCCATTTATGGAGCTGGACGAACTGATCCAGGTCGGCATGATCGGGCTGCTGGAGGCGGCACGGGCCTTCAACCCGGACAAAGGGGTGGATTTCGAGAACTTCGCACTCAGCCGGGTACGCGGTGCCATCCTGGACGAAGTGCGTCAACTCTCCTACCTGCCGCGCTCGGCAGTGGCCTTCAACAAGTCAGAGAGCCGCGCCACCGATGCCCTTGCCACGGAGCTGGGCCGGGCCCCCACCCAGCTGGAACTGGCGGAGCACCTGGGTGACGACATCGAGTCCTTCCACAAAAAACGCGGCAACGCCAGCCGGTTTGAAACCTTTTCCATGGAAGTGGTCACCGACGAGGTCATGGGCATCGCCGACGAGCGGGATCGGCAGCCGGAGGCCATCGTCGAGCATGCCGATTTCATGCGTGCCGTGACACAGGCCATCGCCGAGCTGCCCGAACGCGAACAACTCTTGATGCAACTTTATTACGTTGAAGAACTCAACCTCAAAGAAATCGGCGAAACCGTGGGCGTCACGGAATCGCGGGTCAGCCAGTTGCTGACCGCTACGGTTAAGAAGTTGCGCACCAGTCTGCATATTGACGCACCCGCCAAAACGCCCAAAGCCCGGGCCCTGACCAGCTAAAGACCATGGACGACACTCGCATTACTTCCTTACTCGAAACACTCAAGTTTCCCGAAGGTGCGCCGATACCTAGTGGGCATACCAACCCACTCGGAGAAACTATCATGCGCATGAACTTCAAAGCAATGGAATCGTACGGAGCCGATAACGTAGCATCGCAGGCTTCTGTGGCCAACAATGTGGCATTGATCCAGATGCTGTTTGACGGATTGCTGGAAAATCTGGCTGCGGCTAAAGGGCACATGGAACGTGGTGCCATTATGGAAAAAGGAAACTGCATTTCGCGTGCCGGACGCATTGTGGTGGGATTACAAGGTTCGTTGGATTTCGAAAAAGGTGGCGATCTGGCCCGCAACCTCAATGATCTCTACAACTACGTAACGCGCCGCCTGATCCACGCGAACGCGCGCAACGATGCCGCAGCACTGGATGAAGTGCGCGGTCTGATGGACGAAATCAGCCAGGCCTGGCGCGAAGTGCCCGCCCTGCTGCCCGTCCAGAAAGACTTCAACTGGCATTGAGTTAGTAAGGTGGGTCGGCTCCGGCTGGCCCTGTGTGGAGAGGTCAGAGCGCCGGTGCGTCACGCCCAGGCGCTCGCCCCGTTTTAGGAAGCACATATGGTTGGCATTGCTGGAATCGTTTTTTTGAATGTATGCGTCTTCGGCAGTTTTCTGGTGGGAGGCGGAAGCCTGGCGCCATTTATCCATGCGGCGCCTATCGAGGGTTGGTGTATCTTGGGTTCAGGCATCGGGGGCATGCTGATCGGTAACAGCATGGGTACGACCAAGGCCGTGTTTGCGGGTATCGGGCGCACTTTTAAAGGCTCCAAGTACCACAAGGATGATTACCTCAACACCATCTTCTGCGTCTCCAAGGTGATGAAGACCTTGAAAAGCGAAGGTGCCGTGGCCCTTGAAGCCCATATTGAGGCACCCGAGTCCAGCGCGATCTTCAGCGAATACCCCAAGATCCTGCACGACCATGCGCTGCTGCACCTGATTTGCGACACCGTGCGCCTGATGGTGGTCTCGCAAGGCACGCTCAGCCCCATGGCTGTCGAAGAAGTCATGGACAACGCCATCAAAACCCACCACCACGACGAGCTCAAAGCCTCAACGGCCATTGGCACCTTGGCCGGTGCGCTGCCCGCGCTGGGAATTGTGTCCTGCGTGATGGGTGTGGTGAAAACCATGGACGCGATTGACCAGCCGCCTGCGATTCTGGGTGGCCTGGTGGGCGCGGCGCTGGTGGGAACCTTCATCGGGGTGTTTCTGGCCTACGGCTTTTTTGAGCCCTTTGCCAAGCGCCTGGAAGAGATCATCAACGACGAAGCCGCGATGTACGGCGTGGTCAAGCAAATCATCATCGGCACCATGCACGGCCACCCCATGCCCCTGATTCTTGAAGGCGCGCGCGTCTGCATCAGCCACCACAACCAACCCAGCTTTGCCGAAGTGTTTGACGGGCTGCGCGGCAAGTAAACATGGCGACTGAAGAGAAGGCACCGGAAGAAGAAGCGGTCCCGGCCGGCGCGGAAGCGGCCGGCCCGTCCGACGCGGAAGCGCCGGAGGAAGACGCGCCCTTAGCGCCCATCATCGTCAAGAAGATTGCCGATGGCCACGGCGGCGCACACGGCGGCGCCTGGAAAATTGCGCTTGCCGACATGATGACGGCGATGATGGCCTTCTTCTTGCTGATGTGGATTCTGGGTGCCACCAACGATTCGCAGCGCAAAAGCGTGGCCGACTACTTCAAGCCCACGTCCCAAAGCGTGGTCGCCATGGGCCAGTTGGCAGGCTCCAACGGCATCATGGGCGGACGCTCCATCATCGACCCGGACGGCTTTCCCTATACCGCCAAGCAAACTGCGACGCTGCAAATGGTGACCCCCCGCTCAGAGGGCGGCCCCACCGAAAACGACCCCTCGCCCAACAGCGAGAACGACCGCGACAAAGAGCGCGATGGCATGAACGACTCCGAGAAGAAAAAGATTGTCGAACAGGCCGACAAAGAAAACTTCGACAAGCTCGAAAAAGAAGTGCGCGAACAGCTCGAACAAAACCCCAACCTGCAAAAAATGCAGGGGCAGGTGCAGTTCGTCCGCGAAAAAGAAGGCCTGCGCATCGAGATCATCGACAAGGCCGATTTCTCGATGTTCGGGCTGGGTACTTCACAAATGCAAGGTGGTGCCCAGGAATTGATCACCGAGGTGGCTAAATCACTGGCCGGCATGAACAACAAAATTGCCGTACGCGGCCACACCGACAGCCTGGGCTTTGCCAAGCCCGGCGCACGCAACAACTGGTCACTGTCAGCTGAGCGGGCCGAAGCCACCCGTGCGATGTTCGAGAAAAAAGGCATCAAACCTGATCGTTTCGCTCAGATTGAGGGGGTGGCCGACACCATGCCCTACAACAACAACGACCCCAAAGACCCGCGCAACCGGCGCATCAGCGTGACCGTGAAGTACCGTGACGGGGAATAAATCGCCTGCAGCCTCCATGGTGTTCACGCTCGATGTGCCCGATGGCGCAGGCACCGTCTTGCAGCCATCCTCCACCGACATCGTTTTTCTGTTGCTGGTAGGCGTGATGCTGGCTGCGGTCGGGCTGGTGGGCTGGCGCGCCTACGACGACGCGCAACGCGAATTTGCCGCGCACAACAATGCCCGGGTGTGGGCGCAGTGGCTGAGCGACGCTGGCCCCCAGCGCGGCAAGTCCAACTTCCATCCGCAGGCCTGCGCCCTGGCTGCCGTGAAGGACGAGCAGCCCCCCTTGGCCATCATGCTTGAAGGCACTGGACGCGAACTTCTCATCCGCACCGAGTCGGGCCAAGGCGCAGACGCACCGGCGCAATCTCCATCTGACGGCAGCTGGCGCGCCTGTGAACAGGCACTGCGTGAAGGCCGCGGGGCCCTGGCCGGCCTGCGAAACGCCTATTCGGGCGAGAGCCAGGGCAGCACCGTGCGTTGCGACGGCGCAGATCCAAAGACATCCGGTGCTGTGCTGCTGGAGAAGGCGAAGCCTTCGCTCACCGAGCCGCGCCCCTTGCAGTTTTCACCGCTGGCACCGGAAGACTTGGTGCAAGCCCCTCTCAAACTGCGGCTTGCCGTGTGTGACCGCTGGGGCCGCAGCCGCCATGTCGCAGATGTCGACTTCTGAGGCCATGAAAAGTCCCGCTACCCCGCTTGCCACTGCGGCGTCTGCCCCGCACCCCTCTGCGACTGCGCCACAAGGCCTGTCAGCGCCGGAACAGCGGACCTGGCGCAAACAACTGCACACCATCCTGTTTTCCGACCCCGCGCGGGTGCCCGCAGCGCGCGCTTTGCGCATCCTGCTGTGTGTCTGCGCGGCCATATCGATTTTTTTGTACACCGTGGATACGGTGCGCAGTCCGTCCAACATGGCGCCCGAACCTTTGCTGTTTTTGCTGCACGCTCTCACCACTGGCGTTTTTTGCATCGACTACATGGCGCGCCTGTACAGCTGCGTGGAAGACCCGCAGGACCGGCGTGCCCGCGCACGCCGCTGGGAATGCATGCGCAAGCCGGACATGCTGTTGGAGCTGGCGACCCTGATCCCGTTTTTTCTTGGCTTCTGGCTGCCGCTTGCTGTCGACCTGCGCTTTTTGCGCGGAATACGCTTGTTGCAGCTGATTCCCTCGCGCAGGCTGGCGCACTCCCAAGCGCAGCTGCTGCATATCTCGGGACGGATGTGGCCGGTCACACTGGCTTTGGCGCTGGCGCTGGGCACCCTGGCCTTGACGCTATACGGAGCCATGCAAGCCTTTAGCGGCGCGCCTTCCTGGGATGCGTCTGCGGGCGGGGCACTCGCCGCGCAAGGATTGGGCTCGTGGAGCACACCCGCAGCAGCCACCGTGCTGGTTATCGTGTTGCTTTTGCTCATGCTTTTTGCGGGCCTGCTGCTGGGGCAAACCAGCAGCCCTGCGGGTCTGTCCGCAAACGTGTATGCGCCGGGTACGATGCAGCACAACGCTGCGGACACACCCTCGCAACTCGCACTGCAGTTACTCAACCCGACATACATCCTGGGCAAGCCGGAACAGGCTGTGGCCCAATTTGAAGTGCTGCTGGCGCAGGTGCGCTATCTCGGGGTTTTGACAGACCACGCCCAATTCGAGGCGCTGGCCCGTGAAGGACGGCTCAACAGCGCGGACTACGCCTTGTGGCGCCATATCCAGGGTTACCCGTTACACCCTTTGCAAGGGGGCTATGGCGCGCAGTGGCGGGTGCGCTACTCACAACCTGTGTACAGCCTTTTCACACAGGCGTCGACCCAGCGGTCGGAATCCTGAATCGCTTTGGCATCGAGCATGGCGGCCAAGCGCTTGCGGTCCTTATAGACCTCCGGATGACCGGCGGCATCGGCAAGGCTGTACCAGCGGTACGCCATGGCCGGGTTCTTTTCAAACCCGTGGCCTTTTTCATACATGGAGCCCAATTTGTAATGCGCCTTCGCAACCCCTTGGGCCGCGGCCATGCGCAGCCAGCGGATCGCCTCCGGGTAATTCAGCGGCACGCCTTGGCCGAAGGCATACATCTCACCGAGCAGCGACTGTGCGTTCGGGTTGCCCGCCTCAGCCACATTGCGCCACTTTTTGACGGCAGCGGAAAAATCGCGACGCTGGTAGTCGGCATAACCGTCCTCCCAATCGCCCGCCCCGGCACCAGCAGCCAAGACCAGCATCAGCAAACCGGCACCGCATACACGTTTCACAGACATAAGACCCACCTCGTGAACAAAAACACTACGGCATCACCATGCGCCCGCCGCTTGGCGCGCAAGCCCGAATCATTGTAGGTCTGCCGCTTACCGCAGCCCGCATCTAGCCAAGGGGCAGCGCACGTGCAATGGCGGTCTCGCGGGCCTGTGCCACCACTGCGCCGATCGCAGCACCCTGGGCACCGTCTGCGATGGCCCGCGCGGCAAGCGCATCGGTCGCCACCGCGCGCGCTGCCTCCAATGCCTGCAGCAGCCGCTGCGCCTGCGGGTAGGGACTGTCCTCCCGCTGCAAGCGACCCCGGGCATCGCAGGCACAAGCCTGCACCACCCGCGCGAAGCGTGCCGGTTGGCGCAGGGCATCGCAGCGCTCCAGCAGGCGCAGCAGCGCGGCTGCCCCCAACTCGCCACTGCGGTGGATATTCCCGTGTTCCCGCGCCACCACCTCAGCCAACTCGGCGCAGGCCGTGGGCACGCGCAGGCGGCGGGCGACCTGGCGGGCGAGCTGCACGCTGGGCCCCTCATGGCCAATGTGGCGTGGCAGCACAGCCTGCGGCGTAGTGGCTTTGCCCAGGTCATGCATGAGGCAGGCCCAGCGCACCTCCAGCGGTGCGGCTGCAGCAGCGGCTTGCTGCAGCACCATCATCACGTGCACACCCGTGTCGATTTCAGGATGGTGCTCGGCACTTTGCGGCACGCCCCACATGGCGTCGACTTCAGGCAGCAGCGACTGCAAAGCGCCGCAGGCCCGCAGCGACTCAAACATGCGCTGCGGTTGCGCCTCCATCAAGCCCGTGGCCAGCTCGGACCAGACCCGCTCGGGAACCAGCGTGCCGACTTCACCGGCATGCACCATGTCGCACATCAGCGCGGCAGTGGCCGGGGCGGTCTGAAACTGCGCGAACCGGGCCGCAAAGCGGGCCAGCCGCAGGATGCGCACCGGATCCTCGCGGAACGCCTCCGTGCAGTGGCGCAAGGTTTGGGTTTGCAGGTCGGCGATGCCACCCAGCGGATCGACGACGCAAGCCGGATCAAAGCTTCCGTCGGGGCGCAGATCGTGGGCGGCAACCGCCATGGCGTTGATGGTCAGATCACGCCGCCCCAGATCCTGCTCCAGGGTGACTGACGCGTCAGCATGCACCGCAAAACCCCGGTAACCGGGCGCGGTCTTGCGCTCGGTACGGGCCAGCGCGTATTCCTCGCGGGTGGTGGGATGCAAAAAAACCGGAAAGTCGCGGCCCACCGGGGTGAATCCCGCGTCCAGCAGCGCTTGCGGCGTGCTGCCGACCACCACCCAGTCGCGATCCTGAACGGGTAGGCCCATCAAAGCATCACGCACGGCACCGCCGACGAGGTAGGTTTGCATCGGCAAATTATGGGTCAGGCAGGCGCAGCCGGGCCGCGTGTTCAGGCGTAGCGTTTGCTGCGCAAATTGTTTTTCATGCTGCTGAGCATGGGCTGCACGATGCTGCCGCCAATGCGCAAGGCGACCGTGGTAGCCAGAACGTCGATGATCAGCAGATGCAACAGGCGCGAGACCATGGGGCTGTAGCGGTCAAAACCCTCGGGGTGGTCGGCGCTGAGATGGATCTGCCCGGCGCTGGCCAGGGGCGATCCGCTGGCGGTCAGGACGATGGTCGTTGCGCCGTTCTTACGTGCAATGTCGCAGGCGTCCATCAGATCACGGGTGCGGCCGGAGTTGCTGATGATGAGCACGCAGTCACCCGCTTGCAGAATGGAGGCGCTCATCACCTGCATATGTCCGTCGCTGTACGCGGTGCTGTGCAAGCCAAGGCGGAAAAATTTGTGCTGCGCATCCTGCGCCACGATGCCGGAGTTGCCAACACCGAAAAACTGCACCTGCCGGCCATTCTTGAAGGCCGCCACCAGCGCCTCCACGGCGCGTTCAATCTGCTTGCTGCTGGCCTCGTTGCGGTATTTCAAAAACGCCGCCACGGTGTTGTCGATAACCTTGACGAGTACATCTGCCGTCTTGTCGTCCGCGTCCACACTGCGGTGGATAAAGGGCACGCCCTCGTTCACCGTGCCAGCCAGCTTTTGCTTGAAATCAGCCAGACCGTTGTAGCCCACGCTACGGCAAAAACGCACTACCGTGGGTTTGCTCACATGGGCCCGGTCGGCGAGCTGGGCCACCGGCAGCATGGTGAAGGCCCGGGGGTCGGCCAGGCACAGTTTGGCCACACGCTGTTCTGCGGGTGCCAAGGAAGGCAAACAAGCCTGGACGCGGTCGAGCATGGTTTTTAAGACTCTTCGGCCCAGCAGTGGCCATCACGGGCAATCATGGCGCTGGAAGCGCTGGGTCCCCAGCTGCCCGCCGCATAGGGGCGCGGGCCCTGGGAATCAGCCGCCCAGTGTTGAATCAGCGGCTCGACCCAGCGCCAGGCCTCTTCTTGTTCGTCGCTGCGCACAAACAGGTTGAGGCGTCCGCCAATCACATCGAGCAGCAGACGCTCGTAGGCACCGACCCGCTCGGAGCCGAAACGCTTGTCAAAGTCCAAATCCAGCTGCACCGGCACCAGCGCGGCAGCAGCACGGCTTTGCCGACCCGCCTGCCCCTGCGCCAGCAAATGCAGCTCTAGGCCGTCTTTGGGTTGCAGGTGGATGACCAACTTGTTGGCACTGCTAGCCGGGGCGTTGAAGATGGCGTGCGGTGTGGGCCGGAAATTGACCACGATGCGGGCATCACGCCCGGCCAGACGCTTGCCGGTGCGGATATAGAAGGGCACACCAGCCCAGCGCCAGTTGGCAATCTCGGTGCGCAGGGCCACGAAGGTTTCGGTCTGGCTGTGCGGATTCACCCCGGCCTCTTCACGGTAACCCGGAACGGCGATGCCACCCGCCGTTCCCTTGCTGTACTGGCCGCGTACCACGTCACTGGCCAGACTTTGTGCGGTCCAGGGCTTGAGCGAGCGCAAAACTTTGAGCTTTTCGTCACGGATTGCATCAGCGTGGGCGTTGATGGGCGGCTCCATGCCAATGGCACACAGCAATTGCAGGGCATGGTTTTGCACCATGTCGCGCAAGGCGCCGGTAGTTTCATAAAAACCGCCCCGGCTTTCCACACCCAAATCTTCCGCAATCGTGATCTGGATGTTGGCGATGTGCTCGCGCCGCCACAGCGGCTCAAACAAGGCATTGCCAAAGCGCAGCGCAAACAGGTTTTGCACCGCCGGTTTGCCCAGATAGTGGTCGATGCGGAAAACCTGGTTTTCTTCAAAGTAGCGCCGTACCGTCTGGTTGATGGCCCGATTGCTGGCCAAGTCATGGCCCAGCGGCTTTTCCAGCACCACACGGATATGGGGAGCGTTCAAACCCACGGCAGCGAGCTGCTCGCACACGGTGGTGAAGAGCGAGGGCGCGGTGGCCACGTACATCACCACCGTTTTGGCGGCACGCGCATTGAGCGTTTCGGACAGCGCCGCATAGTCGGCAGGCTTGGACAAATCCATGGGAACAAATTCAAGCAGCGCGGCAAAGCGGGCGAACTCCTCGGCGCTGGGGCGTTTGGCCAACTCCACTTTGTCAAAGCGCTCTTTAATCAGTGCGCGGTATTGCGCGTGGCTGTGCTTGTCGCGCCCGATGCCGATGATGCGGCCGTCCTCGGGGAGCGTGCCGTGGCGAAAGGCCTGGAACAAAGCAGGCATGAGTTTGCGCCATACCAAGTCGCCGGTACCGCCGAAAAGAACAAGATCAAAGCTCATAATGAGACGGGAATAGAATTGTGGTTACAGAATTTTGCTAAATTATTGTAACTTTGTTTCACGCGGGCGCGGATTTTTCAGTCTCCGGCATGTTGGAACTATCAACCTTTGAATAATTGAGGACCGCTATGAACCAGCTCGACGCACTGAAGCAATACACCACCGTGGTAGCCGACACCGGCGACTTCAAACAACTCAGCGCCTTCCAGCCCCAAGACGCCACCACCAACCCGTCGCTGATACTGAAGGCGGTGCAAAAACCCGACTACGCGCCGCTGCTCAGCGCGGCAGTGGCCGCCCACCGGGGCCGCCCGCTCGACGAAGTGATGGACCATTTGCTGGTGCGTTTTGGTTGCGAAATTCTCTCCATCATTCCGGGCCGGGTGTCCACCGAGGTCGACGCCCGCCTGAGCTTTGATACGGCTGCCACCGTTGCCCGTGGCCAGCGCCTGATTGCCATGTACCAGGCCCAGGGCATTGCCAAGGAGCGGGTCTTGATCAAGGTGGCCGCCACCTGGGAAGGCATTCAGGCTGCCGCGCAGTTACAGCAGGCAGGCATACGCACCAACCTGACGCTCCTGTTTGCTTTTTGCCAGGCCGTGGCCTGTGGGCAGGCCCGGGTGCAGCTGATCTCGCCCTTCGTGGGCCGGATTTATGACTGGTACAAAAAGTCTGCAGGTGCCTCCTGGGTCGAGGCGGACAACGCCGCCGAAAACGACCCGGGCGTGCGCTCTGTGGTGCAGATTTACAACTACTACAAACACCATGGCATCGCCACCGAGGTGATGGGCGCGAGCTTTCGCAACGCCGGACAAATCACCGCGCTGGCCGGTTGCGACCTGCTCACCATCAGCCCGGACTTGCTGGCCAGTCTGGCAGCCAGTGACGCGCCCTTACATGCCCGCTTGCATGCGCCGGCCGCCAAGTCCATGGACATTGCAGCGGTTCACTATGACGAGGCGGGCTTCCGCTTTGCCCTGAACGAAGACGCGATGGCCACCGAAAAATTAGCCGAAGGCATACGCGCGTTCTGCGTGGACGCGGTCAAGCTGGAAAAGCTGCTGCTGGCCGCCTGAAGCGCGCGCGTTCAACCAACCATAGGAACACCGCCATGACCCGACTGCGCTGCGACCGCGCGCCCGCCTGGGCCGCCCTGCAAACTGCTTTTGACACCCATGGCCGGACCTTCGACTTGCGCGAGGCATTTGCCGCCGATCCCCAACGCTTTGGCCGCTTCAGCCAGCAAGCGCCTTATGTGTTTGGCGACCTGTCCAAAAACCTGGTCGACGAAGCCACTGCGCAGATGCTGCTGGACTTGGCTGAACAGTGCGGCGTGGCAGCGCACCGCGACGCGATGTTTGCCGGTGCCGCCATCAACAACACCGAGCAGCGCGCGGTCTGGCATGTGCTGCTGCGCACGCCAGCCGGTGCGCCCACCGCCAGTGCATTGGAGGCCCAGGAGCTGGCCAAAGTCCACAGCACGCTGGACGCCATGCTGGCCTATGCAGAGCAGGTCCGCGCGGACGACGCGATCACCGACATCGTCAATATCGGCATCGGCGGCTCGGATCTAGGGCCGCAAATGGCGGTGCTCGCCTTGCAGGCTTTTACCCACCCTGGCAAGTGCTTCCACTTTGTCAGCAATGTGGATGGCCACGAACTGGCCAGCACGTTGGCGCGCCTGCAGCCCGCGCACACGCTGTTTTTGATTGCCAGCAAAACCTTCACCACCATCGAGACCATGACCAATGCGGCCTCGGCCAAAGCATGGTTCACCACCCAGGGCGGCACGGACATCGCCCGCCACTTTGCGGCATTGACCACCAACGTGACGGCGGCCAAAGACTTTGGCATTGACACCACCTTCGGCTTCTGGGACTGGGTGGGCGGGCGTTACTCGCTGTGGTCAGCGATCGGGCTGCCCATCGCCATGGCGATTGGCGCCGCCGGGTTCCGCGAATTTCTGGCCGGTGCGCACGCCATGGATGGACATTTCCGCAGCGCGCCGCTGGCACAGAACCTGCCCGTGCGCATGGGCTTGCTGGATGTCTGGTACCGCAACTTCCACCGTTTCAGCAGCCGCTCGGTCGCGCCCTACCACAGCGCGCTACGCCGCCTGCCCGCCTACCTGCAGCAGCTGGAGATGGAGAGCAACGGCAAGCGGGTCGACGCCAGCGGCGCGGCCCTGCCCTTCGGAACATCGCCGGTGCCCTGGGGGGAGTCCGGCACCAACGGGCAGCACGCCTACTTTCAGATGCTGCACCAGGGAACCGATGTGGTGCCGGTGGAATTTGTGGCGGTGAAAAAAGCCCGGCACACGCTGCAAGGTCACCACGATTTGCTGCTGGCCAATGTGCTGGCGCAGGCGCAGGCGCTGATGCAAGGCAAGGCAGACAGCGGCGGCCACAAGCATTTCCCGGGCAACCGACCCAGCACCATGCTGGTTCTGGACGACCTGACACCCGCTGCGCTGGGCGCCTTGATCGCCTTGCAAGAGCATCGGGTTTTTGTCAGCGGCGCGCTGTGGGGCATTAACAGTTTTGACCAGTGGGGCGTAGAGCTGGGCAAGGTGCTGGCCAAGGACATTGCGCCGCGCATGCGCAGCGGCGACGCCAGCGGGCTGGACGCATCAACCGCCGGATTACTGGCGATGTTGCGCCAGGCTTGAGCCCGTACGGGCTGGGTCCAAGCCTTTAGCGTTTGGGCGGTGGCGGCGCGAAATCGGCTTTCACCCGGCCCTTGAGTTCCAGGGTTTGGGCGACGTTGTCGTAGACCATGGCGTCGGCAGCAAAACGGTGCCTGCCGTATTCAATTTCGACCGGCAGATGGGACTTGGCGATTTCGGTCTGGGTAAAAACATGCAGAAACTCACTGCGGTACAGCGCCCGCGGCCGGGACGGCTGGCCCGGCACATCCAGCGCCGGACGCAGCACCTGCGCATCACCCCGCAGCTGGAACTCCGACGCGTCTTCATTGCTCAGGCTGTGCTGGGCCTGGGCGAACAGCACATCCGCACCTTTGCCGTAGGTCTGGGCTTTGAACCCGTCGATACCGGTCCATTTGCTGTCGGCGAAATGCCGCCCCCGCTCGCCCTGAACCTGCCGCGCGACGCGGCCATCAGGAGTAAAAGACTGGGCGGTAAAGCGTTCTAAAAAATAGTCTGGCGCGGTGCTTGCCAACACCACCGTTACGCCCTGCTGGGGGGCAGGCGCGGTGCGCACCAGCCAGTAGCTGATCAGTGCCAGCACCGCCATCAAGCCCACGGGCAAATACAGCGTAAGCCGGTACCACAAGCGCGCCATCACAAAGTCCCGCCCGTGTAACCGGCAATCATGGTCTGGTACGCGCCGCAGGCGGTCAACAACACATCACAGACCTCGCGCACAGCGCCTTCGCCACCGCGTGCACGGGTGATGAAGTCAGCCCGGGACAGTACCTCGGCATGGGCGTTAGGCGGCGCACAGCGCAGGGCAGCGCGCTGCATCATGGGCAGATCCGGCCAGTCGTCGCCCATGGCAGCGGCCTGGCTCCAGTCGAGTCCCAATTCGGCCAGAATGGCCTCGGCAGCGGGGGCTTTGTCTTCAGTGTCAAAACGGGCATGAACTACGCCCAGTGCGGCCAGGCGCGTGCGCAGCGCAGCTGAACCGCGCCCGGTCACGACAGCCGGCGTGATGCCTGCGCGTTGCAAGAGCTTCAGGCCATGCCCATCGAGGGTGTTGAAGCACTTGAGCGATTCGCCCTCGGCAGCAAAATACAAACCGCCGTTGGTCAGGACACCGTCCACGTCCAGCAATAAAACCCGCACCGGACTGGCCTTAGCCAAAACGGCAGCATCAAACACAGGGGCCGCCCGCATCAAATGACCTTGGCCCGCATCAGGTCGTTGCTGGTCAGGGCACCGCACAAAACACCTTGTGCGTCCAGCACCAGTACGCTGGAAATCCGGCGCTCCTCCATCAGGCTCGCGGCTTCAGCAGCCAGGGCCTGCGGGCTGACAGTCAAGGGATTGGGGTGCATAACATCGGCGGCGCGCAGACTGCGCAAATCAACTCCTGTTTCCACCAGGCGGCGTAAATCGCCGTCGGTGAAGATGCCGCACAAAGTACCGCCAGCGTCGATGATGGCCGAAGCGCCAATGCCTTTGGCACTCATCTCGCGCATCAGGTCGCTGAAGCGGGCATCGCTGCGTACCTGCGGCACATCGGCACCGCTGCGCATGATGTCAGCCACATGGGTCAGCAAACGACGGCCCAGTGCGCCGCCGGGATGGGAGCGGGCAAAGTCATCGGCCTTGAAGCCACGCGCATCCAACAAGGCCACGGCCAAGGCATCACCCATCGCCAGTTGGGCGGTGGTGCTGGCCGTTGGAGCCAGATTCATAGGGCAGGCTTCCTGTTCTACGGCCGTGCTGATCCAGACATCCGCGTGGGATGCCATGGTCGAAGTCCCATTGGCGGTGAAGGCCACCAGCGGCGCCCCCAGGCGCTTAAGCACCGGCAGCAAGGCATTGATTTCCTGGGACTCGCCGCTGTTGGAGACCATCAGCACCAAATCAGCCTGGGTGATCATGCCCAGATCACCGTGGCTGGCTTCGGCAGGGTGCACGAACAAGGACGGGGTTCCGGTGGAGGCCAGCGTGGCGGCAATCTTGCGCCCGATGTGGCCGCTCTTGCCCATTCCCATCACGACAACGCGGCCACGGATGGCCAACACCATGTCCACCACCCGTACAAAAGACGCGCCCACGCTGGCTTTCAATCCACTGATGGCGGCGGCTTCGATATCAAAGGTCTCGCGCGCGAGACGCAAGACCCGTTCGGCGTTCAGGCTGGGTTTCATCGTGGGAATTCTATAGAGCGGGTAGCTAAGAGCAGAACGCGGCGAACCCGCCTCACTTGCCGATGCAAAAGCTGGAAAAAATCACGCCCAGCAAATCGTCGGCGCTGAAGGCACCGGTGATTTCGCCCAAGGCCTTATGGGCCAGGCGCAGCTCTTCAGCGAGCAGATCCAGCGCCTGGGCGGCTTGTGCCAGCTGGGCTTGGGCTTGCGCCAAGTGCAGGTCTACCCGGCCCAGGGCTTGGACGTGGCGCTGGCGGGCGCTGAAGCGGGCACCAGCATCGGCCTGCCAACCCGCTGCCGCCAGAAGCTGCTTGCGCAAGGCATCCAGACCGGCACCGGTTTTTGCGGAGATCTGCAGGATGTTGGCATCGCGGGGGGGGCCATCCGGTACAGCGGACTGCGCATCGCTTTTGTTCCACACATGCAGCACTGGCACCCGAGCAGGCAGGGCAGCGGCAAGGCGCTGGGCAATGTCCTGGTCGGCCTGCTGGTAAGCCAGCGAGGCGTGGCGTTCAAGATCATGCACAAAGAGCAGCACATCGGCGCTGCCGATCGCGCCCCAGGCGCGGGCGATGCCCAGGCTCTCGACAGGCTCATCGCTGTCGCGCAGTCCGGCGGTATCAACCACGTGCAGTGGAACGCCCTCAATCTGTATGGTCTGGCCAATCGTGTCGCGGGTGGTTCCGGCAATAGGGGTGACGATGGCCAGTTCGGCCCCCGCCAGGGCATTGAGCAGCGAAGACTTGCCCGCGTTCGGCTGCCCGGCAATCACCACCTTCAGGCCATCGCGCAGCAATGCACCTTGGCGGGCCTCGCCTTGCAGCCGGGCGAGCTGGGCGCGCAAGCGCTGCAGTTGGCCTTCGGCATCGGACTGCTGCAAAAAATCCAGCTCTTCTTCCGGAAAGTCCAGCGTCGCCTCCACCAGCATGCGCAGATGCACCAGCGCATCGCGCAGGCGGTTGACCTCTACAGAAAACGCACCACTCAAGCTGGCAGCAGCGCTACGGGCGGCCGCTTCGGTACTGGCGTCGATCAAGTCGGCAATCGCCTCTGCCTGCGCCAGGTCCATCTTGCCGTTCAAAAAAGCCCGTTCACTGAATTCGCCGGGCCGCGCCAGGCGCAAGCGCGGCAGGATCTCGCCGTGCGGTCCCACGGTAGCCGCGACTTCCATCGCGCGGGCGAGTACGCGCTGCAACACGACCGGCCCGCCATGGGCCTGTAGTTCCAGCACGTCTTCACCGGTAAAAGAGTGGGGCGCGGGGAAATACAGCGCCAAGCCGTGGTCTATGGCTTGGCCGGATGCATCGGGAAACGGCAGGTAGGTGGCATGCCGGGCTTGCAGGGTCTGCCCCAGCCATGCCTGCGCAAACCGGGCCAGATGGTGGCCGCTGATCCGCACCATGCCCACTGCGCCGCGCCCGGGCGCGCTGGCGATGGCAATAACCGGGTCGGCGTGCGGAGCCGGCACCGCTTACTTAACCAAACTTGGGCAGGTTGAACTGCGGTGGCACGCCCATACGGGTGTTGATGATCCACTGCTGCGCAATCGAGAGGATGTTGTTGGTAATCCAGTACAGCACCAGACCCGAAGGGAAGAAGAAAAACATCACGCTGAACACCAGCGGCATGATCCACATCATCTTGGCCTGGATAGGGTCCGGCGGCGCGGGGTTAAGCGCGGTCTGGATCAGCGAGGTCAAGGTCATCAACAGCGGCAGGACATAGTAAGGATCTGGCGCGGAAAGGTCATGGATCCAGCCCAGCCAGGGTGCATTGCGCATCTCGACGCTGGACAGCAGCACCCAGTAAAGGGCAATAAAGACCGGGATTTGCACCATGATCGGGAAGCAGCCGCCCATGGGATTGACTTTTTCTTCGCGGTAAATCCGCATCATTTCCTGCTGCATCTCTTGCGGCTTGTCTTTCAGGCGCTCACGCATTTCCATGATGCGCGGGTTGATCGCTTTCATCTTGGCCATGCTGGCGTAGGCCTTGGCGTTGAGCCAGTAAAAGGCAATTTTCAGTAAGAGCACCAGGGCCACGATGGCCCAGCCCCAGTTTTGCAGCACGCGGTGCAGCGCGTCGAGCAACCAGTACAGGGGTTTGGCCAAAATCGTCAGCCAACCGTAGTCTTTCACCAACTCCAGCCCCGGCGTAAGGGCTTCGAGCATTTTTTCTTCCTGCGGTCCGATGAACAAAGTCGTGGCAATGGTTTTGCTGGCTCCGGGAGCAAGCGCCTCCAAAGGCGCGACCATGGCTGCGCGATAACAGCAGTCGGCCAATGCGGAGCCAATGTCCACGCCCTCCAGGGAAATACTGCGCTGCATGCCGGCCGGCAGCACCCAGGCGCTGGCAAAGTAGTGCTGCACCATGGCGATGTAACCGTTTTGCGACTGCTTCTCGTAGTCCGCACTCTTTTTCTTGATAGCGCTGAATTCCACTTTTTGGTACTTCTTCGCATCGGTGTAGACAGCAGGTCCGGTGAAGGTCGAATAAAACGAGGACTCCCCGGGCAGCTTGTTGCCATCGCGTACCAGTTGCAGATACAACTGCGCCGCCACCGGCGCAGCCGACGTATTGGTCAGCGTATGCTGGACTTGCAAGGCATAACTTCCACGGGCGATGGTGTAGGTCTTGGTGAGCTGCACACCGCCAATAGGTTCGGATCTGAAGGTCAAGGTCAAAGCATCCTGCCCATCCTTGAGCGTGTAGTCGCCGCTGGCCTTCATGACCGATTTATGGGTCGGGAATTCGCCGGGCGTCGCACCCGCCACAAGACCGGACTGCGCCAGATAAACCCGCGATGCGCTTTCATCCAGCAAAACCATGGGTTTGTTGGCATCCATCGTGTCGCCGTAGCGCAAAAATTGCGCACCCACCACGCTACCTCCCTCGGTGTCAAAGGTCAGCTTCAGCACGTCGGTGCTGACTTCAAAGCGCTCGGCGCCCGGCGCGCGGGTAGCGGAGGCCACAGCCGGAGCCGTTGCCAAGGTCGGGGCGGGAGCCGCTGCACCGGGCAGGGCAGCGCCTTCAGCGCGCGGCCCTGCTGGCGCAACCACGGGTGGCGTCGCCCCGGTCCCAGCGGGCGCTGCGCCCAGCAAAGGCTTGTGGCCGTGGGCTACCTGCCACTGGTCCCACAACAACAAAAGGGAGAAACCAAAAATCACCCACAAAATGGTGCGGCGCATATCGTTCATGGGCGAGTCTTTTCGGAAGAGGGAGACAACAGAGGGGAAAACAAGGCGGCGCGCGGTACCGGATCGAGCCCGCCGTCACACCAGGGATGGCAGCGCAAAACGCGCCGCACAGAAAGATAAGTGCCCGATGCGGCACCATGCAACTGCAGGGCATCTAAGGCATAGCGCGAACAGCTTGGCTCAAACCGGCAGGCCGAACCCAGACACGGGCTCAAGAAAAAGCGGTATCCCTTTACCAGGGCAATCAAGAGACGCTTAAGCATGGTGGGCAATAGGAATCCGGGTCACCGCGTGCGCAAACAGCCCCGACAGTTCTTCACGCAAGGCCGCTTTCAAGCTATCGGAGCTTGCACTCACAAATCGGGCTCTGTCCACAGCACAGCGCAGACGAACCACATACGCACAATGCGCAAGGCTGCTTTCAAAATTTTGGGCAACAGCGAAAATCTGCCGCCTGATGGCGTTGCGGGTTACGGCCCGCTTGGCCCAGCGCTTGGGCAACAAAGCGCCCATCACTGGCTCGTTACACACAGCAAGATCTCTGGGAAAAACATGGTGCGGGTCGCTCGCACGCGAATCCCGGCAATGCAGGGCAAAGTGCGGCGATTTGGCCAGAACCGGCCCAGCAAGAACAGCTTGGAATTGCGGCCGGGTTTGAAGCCGCCTCACGCCTGACGTCCAGACGGGAACAAGCGACAACAGCCCGCTGGCGCAGCGGGCCTTAGACGGCCAGGCGCTTGCGGCCCTTGGCACGGCGCGCATTGATAACAGCGCGGCCACCACGGGTCTTCATGCGCACCAGAAAGCCATGGGTGCGGGCGCGTCGAATCTTGGAGGGCTGGTAGGTACGTTTCATAATGGAAATCCGATCCGGTGAACATTGCGCCCGGATCACGTGAGGTGTGAAACAAGGCGAGCCCGCGATTATCGCAAATATTGCTCCACATGTGGATTTTTCTCCTACTCCCTCGCAAAATCACCCCTCCAGTGCCAGGCTAGGCAAAAAATATTCGGGAAATTTCAGTCTGAAAAATTGTGGATAAGTGTCTCCGGCCGTACAATATCAGGCCGCTAACTGGCGCCCTATCCACAGATTGACAGAAACCTATGCCGACGGCATCTCTCCCCGCACCACCAAGCTCTGAACACGCACCAGACCCCGGCAGGTTGTGGGCTTTATGTCTGGAAAAACTGGGCCAGGAACTGCCGGAACAGCAATTCAACACCTGGATCCGTCCGCTGCATGTGTCGCTAAGTGACGACAGCAGTCGCTTGGTCATTTATGTATCCAACCGCTTCAAACTGGACTGGATTCGGGCGCAATACGGGACCCGGATCAGCGCTCTGGTAAACGACATACATGGGCGAGCTTTGCCTATAGACCTGAATGTAAGTCCACGTCAGGAAATAATAAAACCGCAATCCGATGCCCCTGGCCACGCCACGCTGACCGCTGCTGCGGTAGACAAGGCGACGCCGCCCGCCAGCACGGAGGCCGATATTCCCAGCGGCTTGGTGAAGAACCGCTTGAACTCTGCTCTGACCTTTGACTCCCTGGTCGAGGGGCAGGCCAACCGCATGGCGCGCACGGCCGCCATGCACGTTGCCATGACCCCGGGCAAGATGTACAACCCACTGTTCATCTACGGCGGAGTCGGCCTGGGCAAGACCCATTTGATGCACGCCGTAGGCAACCGCCTGCTGGCAGACAGGCCGCAAGCCAAGGTTTTGTACATCCATGCTGAGCAATTTGTCTCTGATGTGGTTAAGTCGTATCAGCGCAAAACTTTTGACCAGTTCAAAGAGAAGTACCACTCGCTCGACTTGCTGTTGATAGACGACGTGCAGTTCTTCGCAAACAAGGACAGGACGCAGGAAGAATTCTTTAATGCCTTTGAGGCCTTGCTTGCAAAGCGCTCGCACATCGTCATGACGAGCGACACCTACCCCAAGGGTCTGGTGGACATTTCCGAGCGCCTGGTTTCGCGTTTTGACGCCGGACTGACCGTGGCGCTGGAGCCGCCGGAACTGGAAATGCGAGTGGCCATCCTGATTAACAAAGCCCGGGCAGAGCGCGCCGACATGCCAGAAGAGGTAGCATTTTTTATTGCCAAGAATGTGCGCTCCAACGTGCGCGAGCTTGAGGGTGCCTTGCGGAAATGTCTGGCCTACTCACGCTTCAACCAGAAGGACATCTCGATCCAATTGGCCCGCGACGCCCTGCGCGACCTGCTGTCGCTCCAAAATCGGCAAATTTCAGTGGAAAACATCCAGAAAACCGTGGCGGATTACTACAAAATCAAGGTCGCTGACATGTATTCGAAAAAGCGTCCTGCCAATATTGCACGGCCCCGCCAAATCGCGATGTATCTGGCCAAAGAACTGACCCAGAAGAGCCTGCCGGAAATCGGAGACCTTTTTGGCGGTCGCGACCACACCACGGTTTTGCATGCTGTGCGGAAAATCGGTGCGGAACGCCTGCAACTGACCGAAGTCAACCAACAGTTGCATGTGTTGGAGCAAACCCTCAAGGGCTAGCCCATAGGCGAAAATGCGCAAACCGCGTCGGGTGCGCAGTGAATAGACATACCGGAGAAAACAATGATTGTGTTGAAAGCGAGACAAGACGAGGTACTGACGGTGCTGCAGTCGATTGCAGGCATTGTCGAGCGCCGCAACACCCTACCGATTCTGGCCAACGTGTTGCTGCGCAAAACGGGGGATACGCTGGAGCTCACCACCAGCGATCTGGAAATTCAGATCCGCACCCAAGCGCAGCTCGGTGGCGACTCCGGTGACTTTACGATCACCGTGGGTGCGCGCAAGCTGATTGACATCTTGCGCACCATGCCAGCCGACCAAATAGTGTCACTAGAGACCAGCCAGAACCGCTTGGTGCTCAAAGGCGGCAAAAGCAAATTCACCGTGCAGACCATGCCGGCGGAAGACTTTCCGCTGGTTCAGCCCGCGCCCAATTTCGGCCCCATATTCACAGTGCCGCAGAAAGTCCTGCGCGAGCTGCTGGCCCAGGTCTCGTTTTCTATGGCCGTGCACGATATCCGCTACTACCTCAATGGCATTTTGTTTGTCGCCGAGGGCAAACAACTCAGCCTGGCCGCAACCGACGGGCACCGTCTGGCTTTTGCCTGCGCCACGCTGGACGTCGAAGTGCCCAAACAAGAAGTCATCCTGCCGCGCAAAACCGTACTGGAGTTGCAGCGCTTGCTATCCGACGAGCCAGGCGACATAGAGATGCAATTCGCCGGCAACCAGGCGCGCTTTGCCTTTGGCGGAATGGAGTTTGTCACCAAGTTGGTCGAGGGCAAGTTCCCCGACTACAACCGCGTGATTCCGCGCAACCACAAGCACCGCATCACGCTAGGTCGCAGCGCCCTGTTGGCAACGCTGCAACGCACCGCGATTCTGACCAGCGACAAGTTCAAAGGCGTGCGTCTGAATATCGAACCCGGTACGCTGCGGGTGGCCTCCAGCAACGCCGAGCAGGAAGAAGCGGTTGACGAACTCGATATCGACTACAGCGGCGACATGATCGAGATTGGCTTCAATGTCACCTACCTCATCGAAGTGCTGAGCAACATGACACAAGACATGGTGAATCTGGAGCTCAGCGACGGCAACAGTTCCGCCTTGTTCACAATTCCAGACCACAGCGATTTCAAGTATGTGGTCATGCCCATGCGCATCTGAGCACCCTGCACACAGCCCCACCCCGGCGCTGCGCCGGGTCTTTATTTTCACCCTCACTGACACCGCACCGCCTGCGCACCCATTAGACAAAGCCATCCATGACAGAAGAAAACAAGCCCGTTGGACCTGCGGCGTCCGGTTCCGAGAACGTCAACACCGGTGAAAGTAGCAGCGAAAGTTCGAACTTCCAACCGCTCATTGATACCGACCAGGCTGGTGCCACCGAAGCCTATGGCGAGTCTTCGATCCAGATCCTCGAGGGCCTGGAAGCGGTGCGCAAACGCCCCGGCATGTACATCGGCGATACATCGGACGGAACCGGTTTGCACCATCTCGTATTCGAGGTGGTTGACAACTCCATCGACGAATCCCTCGCCGGCCACTGTGACGATATTTTGGTGACCATCCATTCCGACAACTCGATCAGCGTGGTCGATAACGGACGCGGCATCCCGACGGGCATCAAGCTCGACGACAAGCACGAACCCAAGCGCAGCGCGGCCGAAATTGCGCTCACCGAGTTGCACGCAGGCGGCAAGTTCAACCAGAACAGCTACAAGGTCTCTGGCGGCCTGCACGGCGTCGGCGTGAGTTGCGTCAACGCGTTGTCCAAAATGCTGCGCCTGACCATCCGGCGTGACGGCAAAGTCCATGCGCTGGAGTTCAGCCGTGGCTTTGTGCAAAACCGCATCACTGAAGTTCAGGATGGCGTGGAAGTCTCGCCCATGAAAATCATCGGCGATACCGAAAAGCGTGGCACCGAAGTGCACTTTCTGCCCGACACCGACATCTTCAAAGAGAACAACGATTTCCACTACGAAATCTTGAGCAAGCGGCTGCGCGAGCTCAGCTTTTTGAACAACGGCGTGCGCATCCGCCTGAAAGACGAGCGCAGCGGCAAAGAGGACGATTTTTCGGGTGCAGGCGGCGTGCAGGGCTTTGTGAACTTCATCAACAAAGGCAAGTCGGTGTTGAACCCCAACATCTTCCACGCCACCGGCGACCGCCAGAGTGACCAGAACACCAACATCGGCGTCGAAGTCGCCATGCAGTGGAACAGCGGCTTCAACGAGCAGGTGCTGTGCTTCACCAATAACATCCCCCAGCGCGACGGCGGCACCCATTTGACCGGTCTGCGCGCTGCGATGACCCGCGTCATCAACAAATACATTGATGAGTCCGAACTGGCCAAAAAAGCCAAGGTGGAAGTCACCGGCGACGACATGCGCGAAGGCCTGTGCTGCGTGCTCTCGGTCAAAGTGCCCGAACCCAAATTCAGCAGCCAAACCAAAGACAAGCTGGTGTCCAGCGAAGTACGCGGCCCCGTGGAAGACATCGTGAGCAAGCTGCTGGCCGACTACCTGCAAGAGCGGCCCGTTGATGCCAAGATCATCGTCGGCAAAATCATCGAGGCGGCGCGCGCGCGCGAGGCGGCCCGCAAGGCGCGCGACATGACCCGGCGCAAAGGCGTTTTAGATGGCATGGGGCTGCCCGGCAAGCTGGCCGACTGCCAGGAAAAAGACCCCGCGCTGTGCGAGATTTACATCGTCGAGGGCGACTCCGCCGGTGGCTCTGCCAAGCAGGGCCGCGACCGTAAGTTCCAGGCCATCCTGCCGCTGCGCGGCAAGATTCTCAATGTGGAAAAGGCGCGCTATGAAAAGCTGCTGACCAGCAACGAAATTCTCACGCTCATCACCGCCCTGGGTACCGGCATCGGCAAGGCTGGCGGCAGCACCGGCAACGACGACTTCAATGTCGCCAAGCTGCGTTACCACCGCATCATCATCATGACCGACGCCGACGTCGACGGCGCGCACATCCGCACCCTGCTGCTGACCTTCTTTTACCGCCAGATGCCCGAGTTGGTTGAACGCGGCCATATCTACATCGCCCAGCCGCCGCTGTACAAAGTGAAGGCTGGCAAGGAAGAGCTGTACCTCAAAGACGCGTCCGCGCTGGATGCCTTCTTGATGCGCATCGCGCTCGTGAACGCCTCGGTCTTCACGGGCGGACCTAACGGCACCACGCTGACAGGCGACACCCTGGCCGAACTGGCGCGCAAGCACCAGGTGGCGCAGGCCGTGATTGCGCGGCTGCAGAACTTCATGGACGCCGAGGCCCTGCGCTGCGTTGCCGATGGTGTCGCGCTCAACCTCGATACTGTGTCCGACGCCGAGGCCTCCGCAGCCGTGCTGCAAGCCCATTTGCCCGACGCCGAAGTGGCTGGCGAATTCGATGCCCGCACCGACAAACCCATTTTGCGCATCAGCCGCCGCCACCACGGCAACGTGAAAAGCAGTGTGCTCACGCAAGACTTTGTGCACGGCTCCGACTACGCCACCCTGGCCGACGCCGCGAACACCTTCAAAGGCCTGCTGCACGAAGGCGCACGGGTCACCCGCGGTGAAGGCGAACGCGCCAAGGAAGAGAAAGTCCACGATTTCCGCCAGGCCATGGCCTGGCTCATCACCCAGGCCGAAAACGCCACGGCCCGCCAGCGCTACAAAGGTCTGGGCGAGATGAATCCCTCGCAGCTCTGGGAAACCACCATGGATCCGACTGTGCGCCGTCTGCTCAAGGTTCAAATCGACGATGCGATTGAAGCCGACCGCGTGTTCACCATGCTCATGGGCGATGAAGTCGAACCCCGGCGCGAGTTCATTGAAGCGAACGCGCTGCGGGCTGGAAATATTGATATTTGAGGGTGGAAGCCACCTTTAGAGCCAATCCGTCCAAACGGCGGCCTTAAATCGCCACCATCTCCCGCACCCCGTCCCGCTCCATATCCGCACCCAGCCCCTGCGCGCGCGCCGCGCCGCGCTCCATGACCACGTACTGATCGGCGAGTTCGCGGGCAAAGTCGTAGTACTGCTCGACCAGCACGATGGCCATGTCGCCCTGGCTGGCGAGCTGGCGGATGACGCGGCCAATGTCTTTGATGATGCTGGGCTGAATGCCCTCAGTGGGCTCGTCGAGGACCAGCAGCTTGGGGCCAGAGGCCAAAGCCCTGGCGATGGCGAGTTGCTGTTGCTGGCCGCCGGACAGGTCGCCGCCACGGCGTTTCCGCATCTCGTGCAGCACGGGAAACCACTCAAAGAGCTGCTGCGGCAGCGGCGTGCCCGCAGGCTTGGACGCCAGGCCCATGGCGAGGTTCTCCTGCACGGTCAGGCGGCCAAAAATTTCGCGACCCTGGGGCACATAACCGACGCCAGCGCGCACGCGGTCAAAAGGCGCAGCACGATCCAGGGGCTGACCAGCCAGTGTGATGCTGCCGCTCTTAATGGGCACCAGGCCCATGATGGATTTGAGCAGGGTGGATTTGCCAACGCCGTTGCGCCCCAGCACCACGGTGACCTGGCCCGCGTTGGCGTGCAGACTGAGGTCGCGCAAGATGTGCGAGCCGCCGTAGTACTGGTTGATGGAATTGACTTCAAGCATGGGGAGGGTCTTGGGATCAGGGCTTTAGCGACCCAAATAGACTTCGATCACGCGCGGGTCAGCCTGCACCTGTGACAAGGGACCTTGCGCCAGCACCGCGCCGTCACACAACACCGTCACAGTCTGGGCGATGGCTTTGATGAAGGCCATGTCGTGCTCCACAACAATGAGCGAGTGCTGGCCTTTCAGGCGCAAAAAAAGTTCGGCGGTGCGTTCGGTTTCCTGGTCGGTCATGCCGGCCACGGGTTCGTCGAGCAACAGCAGTTGCGGGTCTTGCACCAGCAGCATGCCGATCTCCAGCCACTGCTTTTGGCCGTGGCTGAGTTTGCCGGCCTGGCGCGCCAGGCTGTCTTGCAAGGCGATGGTCTCCAGCACCTCGCACAGGCGCTGGTCATGGGCGGCGCTGCGCCGGTAGCGCAGC
>CANFHZ010000001.1 GCA_947446885.1 Comamonadaceae bacterium | reverse complement strand
TTGTTCCGCCACATGACGGTTTTCGACAATGTGGCCTTTGGCTTGCGCATGAAGCCGCGGGCCAGCCGTCCATCGGAAGCGGCGATCAAGGACAAGGTGCACGCTTTGCTGGACCTGGTTCAGCTCGATTGGTTGGGCGACCGCTACCCTTCGCAGCTCTCCGGCGGGCAGCGCCAGCGCATCGCCCTGGCCCGCGCACTGGCAGTCGAACCCCAAGTCTTATTGCTGGATGAGCCCTTCGGCGCTTTGGACGCCAAAGTGCGCAAAGAGCTGCGCCGCTGGTTGCGGCGGCTGCACGACGAGTTGCACGTGAGCAGCGTTTTCGTGACCCACGACCAGGAAGAGGCCCTGGAGGTGTCCGATCGGGTGGTTGTGATGAACCGGGGGGCCATCGAGCAAGCGGGCAGTCCGCAGGCGGTCTGGGACCAGCCCGCCAGCCCTTTTGTGTTTGGTTTTTTGGGGCACGTCAACCAACTGCACGGGCAGCTGGCCGGCGGTTCCATGCTTATTGGCAGCGGGCCTGCGCAGATCGCCTGCCCGGCGCTCAGCGCCGCGCCGGTCGGCCAAGCAGCCAAAGCTTTTGTGCGCCCCCATGAATTCGATGTCCGCCCGCTCGGGTTGGCGCAGTCGGGTACCGGGCCCGCCCGCATCGGCTGGATTTCAGGACGGCTGCTGCGGTCGCTGGCGACCGGTCCCCTTGTCCGCCTGGAGGTGGAGCCCGAGGACAGCGGGCTCTTGGATGCGGGCGAGGTCTTGGAGGTGCACATGAGTCAACAAGACTTTGCTACCTTGCAGCTCGCAGCAGCGGATTCGGTCCAGTTGCGCCCGCGCACCGGGCAGGTCTTTATTGCGTGAAAAAAATTGCACCGACAGGTGAAATCGCTGTCACCAGCCATTCGCCCTCCGGTGAAGGGGCTATTTTTTAGGGCAAAGGGTTTTCCCTGTAGGTAGTCAGCTATCACCCAAACCCGGTTTTTCGGTCGGATACTGCGTTCGCTCTGCACGAAGTCGTGCACTGCGACCACCTTACCGGAGACAAAACATGCGTGTCATTTCCATTGCCCAAGACAGCCCTGAAATCGCGGGCTGCGAAGAAGACAGCGGCATCGTCCGCAAAGTCAATCTGCCGCTGGCGCGGCGCGAATTCCTCAAAGGCTCCGGCCTGTTGATGGGCACACTGGCCAGCGGCTCGATGCTGGCTGCGCTGGCGCCCAGCAACGCTTGGGCCCTGGAGCTGAAGAAGCTTTCCACGGCCGAAGGCCAAACCCTGATGGCAATGGGTCGCACCCTGTATCCGCACAAAAAACTCCCGGACGCGGTCTACGCCCTGTTGGCAAAAGACCTGGACGGCAAAGCCGCTGGTGATGCGGGCGCGGCCAAGATGCTGCAAGACGGTATTGCCTGGCTGAACAAATCGGCCGGTGGCGACTTCGCCAAAGCCAGCGAAAAGCAGCGCGAAGAGATCGTGCGCGGCATGGAAGGCACAGCGTTTTTCGGCACCGTGCGCGGCCAATGCATCACCTCGCTGTACGACAACGATATGGCCTACGCCGTGTTCGGCTATCCCGGTTCTGCCTGGGAAAAAGGCGGCTACATCACACGCGGATTCCAGGACCTGAAGTGGTTGCCTGAGCCGTCCAAAGAAGCCAGCCCACCGCCCTTCCTCGGCTGAGCAATACAACCCCATACAGGAGATACAACATGGCGAAATTTGATTTTTCTGACGACTCCGTCGTCGTCGTAATCGGCTCAGGCGCGGGCGGTGGCACATTGGCCAACGAACTGTGCCAAAAAGGCATCAAGGTTGTGGTGCTCGAAGCTGGCGCGACACAATCCAGCGCAAGCTTCATCAACGACGAGTGGAAGTCCTTTGTGCAACTGGCCTGGCTGGACGCACGCTCCACCTCGGGCTCCTGGCGTGTCGCCAAAGACTTTGCCGGCCTGCCAGCCTGGATTTGCAAGACCGTGGGCGGCACCACTACCCACTGGGCCGGCGCCTCGCTGCGTTTCCAGGAGCATGAGTTCCGCGTCAAGTCGGTCTATGGCGATGTTCCGGGCGCGAACCTGCTCGATTGGCCCATCACCCTCAAGGACCTGGAGCCCTACTACGCCAAAGCCGAATACAAGATGGGCGTGACCCGCACCAACGGTATCCCCGGACTGCCCGGCAACAACAACTTCAAGGTCATGCACGCAGGTGCGACCAAGTTGGGCTACAAAGAAGTGCACACCGGCAACATGGCCATCAACAGCCAGCCGCGCGACGGCCGTGGTCGCTGCATGCAACTGGGCTTCTGCTTCCAGGGCTGCAAGAGCGGCGCCAAATGGTCCACGCTGTACACCGAAATCCCCAAGGCAGAAGCCACCGGTAATTTCGAGATCCGCCCCCAGTCCCACGTGACCCGCATCGAGCACAACGCCTCCGGCAAAGTGACCGGCGTCGTGTACTTCGACAAGGACGGCAAAGAACAGCGCCAGAAAGCCCGCATCGTCTGCGTGGCCGGTAACTCGATCGAAACTCCGCGCCTGCTGCTGCTGTCCGCATCCAATATGTTCAAGGATGGCTTGGCCAACTCCTCGGGCCAAGTGGGTCGCAACTACATGCGCCACATGACCGGATCGGTGTACGCCGCCTTCAAGAACCCGGTGCACATGTACCGTGGTACCACCATGGCCGGCATCATCCGTGACGAAGCCGCACACAACCCGAATCGCGGTTTTGTGGGTGGCTACGAAATGGAAACCCTGGCACTGGGCGTGCCGTTCATGGCTGCGTTCCTGAACCCGGGCGGCTGGGGTGCGGACTTCGCCTGGTGGATGGACCACTACACCAACCTGGCCGGTATGTGGCTGGTGGGTGAAGACATGCCACGCGAAACCAACCGGGTGACGCTCAACACCAACGCCAAAGACCAATGGGGCAACTACATCCCCAACGTCCACTTTGACGACCACCCCAACGACATCGCCATGCGCAACCATGCCTTTACCCAGGGCGAGCGCGTGTACCAGGCGGCTGGTGCGATCAAAACCTTCCGCACCCCGCCCTACCCGTCCACGCACAACCTGGGCACCAGCCGCATGAGCGCACGGCCGCAGGATGGTGTGGTGAACAAATGGGGCCAGACCCACGACATCCCCAACCTGTTCATCAGCGACGGCAGCCAGTTCACCACTGGCGGCGCAGAGAACCCCACGCTGACCATCGTCACCTTGGCCATTCGCCAGGCGGATTACATCGCCCAGCAAATGACCGAGCGCGCGATTTAAGATTTGGACAAATCCAGGCAGGAGCAAGCCATGTGTGAATATTTCGTCAAAGCGGATCCGATCCAGTACGAGCAGCGTACGCGCACGGTCCGCATCCGCAACGTGCTGACCAGCCTGCGCTTGGAAAACATGGTGTGGGACATTCTGGCGGAAATGGCCGAAGAAGAGGGCTGCACCACGAATGCGCTGATTTCGAACTTCCACGACGAAATCCTGGCGCATCGGGGTGAGGTTCCCAACTTCGCCTCCTTCCTGCGGGTCACCAGCATGCGCTACCTGCGCCGCTGCGTGATCCATATGGAACGCGAGCAGACGAACACTGTTGCTATCGCCAACGTCACCAACCTGCCCGGTCGGGCCCAGTCGCTTGAATCCGCCCCAAAGCCGGTGGCGGCGGTGGGCAGGTAATTACATTCCCCATCGCAACCCATCCGCTGCCTGACACGGCAGCGGATGGGATTTTTTTGAGCCAACGCGACCACCCACAAGAGAATGTGCTTATGAGTTTCACCACCGAAAACCAACCCGGTGTCAGCGCCGCTGTACCCGATGCCACACACGGCTTTGTGTTCAACCACTCGATGCTGCGCATCAAAGACCCGCAGGTATCGCTGGCCTTTTATACCGGCGTCATGGGCATGCGCCTGCTGCGCAAGCTCGACTTCCCCGAGATGAAGTTTTCGCTCTACTTTTTGCACCGCGCTGCCGATGGCGAATCTGCGCCCGACGACGTGGGCGAGCGCACCGCCTGGACCTTTGCGCAACGCGGCATATTGGAGCTGACCCACAACTGGGGCACGGAGTCCGACCCCGATTTCAACTACCACGACGGCAACGCCCAGCCCCAGGGCTTTGGCCACATTTGCTTCTCGGTACCCGACCTGGACGCGGCCACTGCATGGTTCGATCAGAACCAGGTCGTTTTTGTCAAACGCCCCGACCAGGGCAAGATGAAAGACGTGGCCTTTATCAAGGACCCTGACGGCTATTGGATCGAGATCGTCGAACCGGCCCGCCTGAAAGCTTTGGGACGTTAAGCCATGCACCGCTTCTCGACATTGTCTGAGCGCGCATCCCTGCGTGCGGGCCTGCTGCTGGCCGTGGCGTGCCTGGCATTGCCCGCGCAAGCCAACGAGGCACTGGCACGCAAAAACGACTGTCTGGGCTGCCACGCCGTGGCTACCAAACTGGTCGGACCAGCCTACAAAGACGTGGCCGCCAAATACGCTGGACAGGCCGACGCACAGGCGGTCTTGATGCAAAGCATCCGCAACGGCAGCGTGGGTAAATGGGGCGAACTGCCAATGCCCGCACATCCCAAACTATCGGACGCCGAGCTCAAGAAGCTGGCTTCCTGGATCCTCAGCCTCAAGTAACGCCTAGCCCATGAAGTACCTGCACACCATGGTCCGGGTGACCGATCTGGAGGCCTCGCTGAAGTTTTACCGCGACGCCTTAGGCCTCGAAGTTCTCAGCGTGCGGGAGGTGCCCCAGGGGCGTTTCACGCTGGCATTTCTGGCCGCCCCCGGCGACCGCAGTGCCCAGGTGGAATTGACCTACAACTGGGACCCTGAGAACTACACCGGCGGGCGCAACTTCGGCCACCTGGCCTACGCAGTGGACGACATCTACGCCACCTGCGCGCGCCTGCAGTCCCACGGCGTGACCATCCAGCGCCCCCCGCGCGACGGCTATATGGCGTTTGTGCGCTCGCCGGACCAGATTTCGATTGAGCTGCTGCAGCGCGGCAACCCGCTGCCCCCCGCGCAACCCTGGGTTTCCATGCCGAATATCGGAAGTTGGTGATGGAGTCGCCGTCCCTGACCTGGCCCGGCCACCACCCGGTGGCCTATTTGCCCGGCTCGCTGCCCATGGGTGGCGTGGTGCCGATGACGCCGGTGCACGCTTTTGACAGCGTGCCCGCAGCGCTGCGCTGGCAGGCGCAGCCCGCCCTCCAACCGGTGCGCCACGATATTGAACTGGGCGGCTTGCTGGCCTTCGTGGTGGAGCGGGTTACCACCGAGGCCGAAGCCGACGCCATGGTGCAAGCCAGCGAACAATGCGGCTACCGAGACGAGGCGCCTGGCATCGCAACCCCGCCGGGCATGCGTATGAACAAATCGGTGCACTGGGTGGCCGACCCGGATATGTTGGGCCCCATGTTTGACCGCATCGCCCAGTTGCTGCCGCAGCGGCTCGACGGAGAGCCGCTGTTCCAGGCTTTCAGCCACCGCATCAATATGTACCGCTACGACGCCAACGACGTCTTCAACCGGCATACCGACGGCAACTGGCCCGGCTACAGCCTGAGCCCGGACCGCAGCACCATGCTGGAGTGGGGGCCGGAGCTGCGCTCGGGCCTGACCATGCTGCTGTACCTCAACGGGCCAGCCGACGGCGTCGAGGGTGGCAGCACCCGACTTTTCAGCCGCGATGGGCGCTATGTCGACGTATCGCCTGTCAAAGGATCGGCCCTGTTCTTCCGCCATGGCTTTGGCCCGGCTTCGGTGGTGCACGAAGGCTGCCGTGTGGGCGGCGCAGTCTCCAAATACGTGGCCCGCATCAACGTGATGTACGGCAGGGCGGACTGAACCTGCGGATCAGTTTGCCGCGCCGTCCCGCAGGCGCTGCACATCCAGGGCGGACACAGGCGCGGCGTTATTGCCCCAGGCCGCACGGACAAAACTCAGTACATCTGCCATGTCCTGCTCGCTCAGGGTCAGTACGTAGGGCGGCATGCCAAAGGGGCGCGGGTTGTCCGCCGTACTGGGGCCAAAGCCGCCGTACAAAACGCTTTGCACCAGATTCAGCGGTGTGGCCTGCAGCACCGTGCGGTTAGCGCGCAGCGGCGGGTAGGCCCAGCTGCCGTCCGCACCCCTTAGCCCCTGCCCCTGTGCGCCGTGGCAATCGGCGCAGTGCGTGTCATACAGCGCCGCTGCGCGCGCCCAAGCGGGCGTCCGCACTGCGGCAGCAGGCGGCCGCTGCGCTGCGGCAACGCGGGGCAGGCTTTGCAAATAGGCGACGATGGCCTCGGTATCCACCGGGCGCAGGTGCTGCAGGCTGTGGCGCACCACCTCGGCCATGGGGCCGGACACGCGCTCGCCCCCACCCCGGCCGGATTGCAGCAGCTGCACCACCTCGGCAGCCGGGCGGTCCTGCACACCGCCGTCCAGCGGGTTCAACAAAGACGGTGCGTACCAGGATTGGCCCGCAATAAAGCCTCCGGCCAGACTCAGCATGTCGCGGTTACCGGCCAAGGCATTGCGCGGCATATGGCACACGCTGCAGTGACCCAGACCCTGAACCAGATAAGCCCCCCGCTGTATCCGCGCGTCGGTCATGCGCGGCGCGACAGTTTGCGGCGCTTCGTCGGCAGAAGGAAAGTACAGCCAGCGCCAAGCTTGTAATGCCCACTGGGTGTTAAAGGGCCAGCGCAGGTCGTGCGGGGTGGGCGCCGACTCCACCGGCTCCAGCCCCATAAAGTAGGCGTACAGCGCGTCGCTGTCGGCACGGCTGATCAAGCGGAAATTGGTATACGGAAACGCGGGGTTGAGCCAGCGCCCGTCACGCGACTGTCCGTGGTGCATGGCCCGCCAAAAGTCGTCGGCGGTCCAGGCGGCAAGACCTGTTGTGGACGGGGTCAGATTGCTGCTGAACACCGTGCCAAAAGGCGTCGGAATGCCCCGCCCGCCCGCGTAGGCTGATCCACCCGTACGGGTGTGGCAGCCCTGGCAGTTGCCCACCAGCGCCAAATATCGCCCCGCCTGCGCGTTGCGGGCCTCTTGCACCGCAGGGGGCGGGGACGCCGCCTGGTGCGCGCCACACTCCATGGCCATGGGCGCGCCAGGCGCTGCGGGTACCGGGCGCGCAGGAAGCGCTTGCGCCGCCAGCCAGCCGCTCACCGCAGCCAAATCGCCTGGTCGCAGCCGCCGGGCGATATGGGCCATGCAGTCCGGTGCACGTGCAGTGCGTACGCCGGTCTGCCATGCGCCAAGCTGGGCATTGAGGTAGTCGCTGGACAGCCCCAGCAGACCGGGCGTGGCAGGCATACGCCCGACCAGCTGTTCGCCGTGGCAGGACGAACAGGCCGGTACACGCAAAACCGGATCGCCCTGCAAGGCCAGTTGCCGACCCCGGGCCATATCAGCCGCCGCCATCCTGGGTGCAGGCGGAGCGGCATAAGGCAGATCCAAGGCCGCAAAATACTGGGCGATTTCCCACAGATAGGCCTCGCTCAGGTTGCTGACGAGCCGCGCCATCAGGTTATGGCGGCGCGCGCCGGTTTGGAAATGGCGCAGCTGGTTGTAGAGATAGGCAGCAGGCTTTCCGGCAATGCGCGGGTAATAGCCGTCCGGCCCCGCGCGCCCCTGCTCGCCGTGGCAGGCGGAGCACATCTGCACCCGCTGCCGCAACGTGTCCTCAAAAACCTGCTTGGTCTGGGCCGCGACAGCCCCTGCGCAAGCGGACAGAGCCAGCAGGGCAGCGGCCAGCCACTTCCAGTATGGGCGCTTGGGCATCAACGCCGCCCGCCCGCTGGTGCCATGTCCGCACTGCTAAGGCGCCCGGGCAAGGGGGCCAGTGCTGCCAGCGCGCACTCCAGCCGCGCCACGCCCCGACCGCTGATCGGCTGCACCGCAAGGGCGTGGATGCGAAGGACGTCGCGCAGCCGCCGGTCTACCTGGGCACGCGCCGCAGGCCCGTCCCGCTGGATACCGTCAGCCTGCCAAGGCAGGTCGGTATCTGCCAAAAGGCTGAGCTGGTAACGGCGCTGGTGCGCCAGGGCGGCCGGGTACAGGCTTGGGTCGCCGAACAGCACATCGCTGTACACCGCCGTCATCAGCGGGGTGGTGTCGCAGAGCAGGTAATCGCAGGTCTGCGCCGCATCCACTGCGGCGATCTGGGCCTGCAGGATGGCTGCCTGCTCATGCGGACGCGGGGTGCGGCCCTGCGCGGCACACCAATCGCGCAATACCTCGTCCACCACGCAAACGCGTGCGCCATTTATGCGCAAGCGCTCGGCCATGCCACGCAGCAGCGTCGTCTTACCCGTGCACTCGGCACCCAGTACCGCGATGCTCAGCACCCTGCAAACCCATCCTGGCGGAAATTCATGGCGCGGCGGCGCTAAGTGTGGCCGCCCGGTCAGCGCAGCGGCTGCGGCGCACGAAGTCCCAGGCATGGAAAACGCCGGCAGCGGCGCAACACAAAAACACCCCCGGTGGCACCTCCGCCGGTGCGGCTAGACGCAGGGCCAGCATCAGCAAGAGCCCGGGCACCAAACCGAAGCTCAGATCAGCCAGGTCCAGGCCGCGCCCGCTGTAGCGCCGACGCATGGCCAGGGCCAGCCATTCCAGCAGGGTGAACGCCAGAATGACATCCAGCCAAGCGACCGGTACAGTGCGTAAATCCACGGCTACATCCTTATGCTGTCGGGCCGGTGGTGGCGCGATCACGGCGACTGTACCAAGTACCATGCGTGGCCGGTAGCGCGTGGCGGCACCAGACCGGCGCAATTTTTCGGAGTAATGAACAAGGAACACGATGCGACGCAGCGAATTCCACAAACTTTTCAAGTCACCGGGCCCGGTGGTTATGCCGGTGATCCACGTGCTGGATGCCGCCCAAGCCGAGCGCAATGTGCGGCTGGCGGTGGCCGCAGGCGCAGCCGGGGTTTTTCTGATCAACCACGACTTTGCCTACCCCCAGTTTCTGCCTATGGTCCGGCATGTGCGCGAGCGCTTTCCGGGTCTTTTTTTGGGCGTGAACTTTTTGGCCGTGACAGGTTTGCACGCCTTCCCGGTGCTGGGCACGCTGCAAGCCGAAGGTATTCCGGTTGATGCCTACTGGGCCGATGACGCCTGCATCAACGAGCACGAACCTGCCCACACGCAGACCCAGGCAGGCGCCATCGCCCGGGCCCGCGCCGACAGCGGCTGGACGGGGCTGTACCTGGGCGGCACCTGCTTCAAGAAGCAGCGCGAAGTGGCGCCCGAACATTACGCCACCTCGGCGCACATCGCGACCGGCTATATGGATGTGGTCTGCACCTCCGGGGTGGCGACCGGGCATGCGGCAGATGCGGGCAAGATCCAGACCTTCCGCGCCGCCATCGGCGATGCGCCCTTGGCGCTGGCGTCGGGCATCACGCCGGACAACGCCCTGACCTACGCCGCTGATGTGGATTGTTTTATGGTTGCCACGGGCATCAACCCGCCGGGCGACTTCTACAACATCGCCCCGCAACGCCTGGAGCAACTCTTGACCATCACCCGCAACTTTGGAGCGCAAGCATGACCCACCGCAACAGCCCCCGTGACGACCGCTGGTACCTCTCCATCATGTCGCCCAACACCAAAGGTGACAAATTCGCCTGGCTCGACCCGACATCCATCTACATCAACGGCGAGGCTTTCCACGATTTGCTGGACGATCTGGTCGCTGACCTCCATGGTCTGACCGTGGATGTGGTGGCCGGTCTGGACGCCATGGGTTTTGTGCTGGCCTCGGCCCTGGCCACGCGCCTGGGTGTGGGCTTTTTGCCCGTGCGCAAGGCGGGCAAGCTGTGCGTGGCGACCGACAAGGTGTCCTTTAGCAATTACTCCGGTCGCACCCAGGACATGGAAATGCGCACGCCGGCCTTCGCGCCCGGCACCAAAGTGCTGGTCGTGGACCAGTGGGTCGAGACGGGCGGCACTATGGCTGCGGCGATTGAACTCGTGCGCCGCCAGGGTGGCATCGTGGCCGGATTGGCCGCCATCGCCATCGAAGAAAACCCGGCGACCGACGCCTACCGGCGCGCGTTCCGCTGCGTCAGCGGCGTGGTGCAAGGCTCGCGCTGGCAAGCTGAGTGCAACCGCCAGCGCCTGAGCAGCTTTGACAGTTACAAGGCCGAGGCCACTTTCCCGCGCATACGCTGAATCAGGCCGGGTTGACCCGGATGCGCATCCCTGTGGCGCGCAGCCGCCGCAGCAGCACGTCGCCGAAAGCGCTGGCCGAGGTCAGCACGCCGCCCATGGCCGGTCCACCGGGCAGTTCGTCCCTGTCAACCACCAGCGCCAGCGCCGACTCGCACAGCATCTTGGTGGTGCCCCGGTTGCCGGGATCACCGGCATCGGCAATATGGCCGCGCACCAGTTTGCCGCTGGCACTGCGCCCCAGCCATTCGCAATGGAAACTGCCCTGGTTGATCACGTCCTCAGAAGGGCCGGTTCCCGGAGCGGGCGCGTAGCCCCGGATCAAACGGCGCAGCGGGGCCCAATGGAGGGCGGCCTGCGTCACTGTTTCAGCAAAACTCAGGCTGCCAGCAGCCAGCGCACCGCCCACACCCGCGCCGGTCTGCAGGTATTCGCGGTACGCAAAATCCGGGCTGAAACCCAGCAGGGCGGCGCTGCGCCGCACCACGCGGGAATTGACCGGCGCCATGAAATACGGGGCCAGCCATTGGCCCAGCGTGTCGTCCCACTGCGGGGACGCGGGGTCGGCGTGCTGCGGTCCGCTAAAGGGCCGCATGCCGGGTGGATTCAGTAAAAACGGATCGCTCAGCATGCGTGCCTCGCCGCTGTCAAACATCTGGAACATCGAGGCCAAGGTGCCGCCGTTGAAGCCGCCGCGCAAGCGGAAGGCCGCCTTCACGCGGTAGGCCGGTTCGCCGTGGCGCTGCATCAGCGTGGTGTGTGCCAGAAATGCGCTGAGGTCAGACGGCACCGAATCAAAACCGCACAAGGGCACGATGCGGATTCCGTCTTGCGCGGCCTGCGCGTGGTGGCGGGCAATCACATCCCGAACCCAGGGGGTCTCGCCGGTGATGTCCACATAGTGGCTGCGCTGGCGCACGCAGGCAGCCACCAGGCCACTGCCCAGCAAGGCAAAAGGCCCTGCAGTGCTCATCACCACATCGGCGCAGGACGCCAGGGTATCCAGCGACGCGGTGTCCTGCGCATTGGCCAACACGATATCAGGTACCTGGCCCGTGCACCGCGCCCGCACTGCCTCCAGCCGCTCCTGGTTGCGCCCGGCAATCGCCCAGGCCCGGCCCACCATGTCGGGGTGCTGCGCCAGGTACTGCGCCGCCTGCCGCCCGACAAATCCGCTGGCACCGAACAAAACCAGCGCGTAGGGGCGCGGCGCAGGCTGTGCCGGTGTCTCCTCGCTGGCGGCATCCGTGGCTTCATCGTCTGCGGCTTGCACGATCAGCGCATCCTCAACCGGCAAGACTGTTTCCAAGGCCCGCGCTGGGCTGGTGTGGTCCGTGCCGGTCATGTGTCCATGGCCGCGTAGACCAGATTGCGCCAGAGCTGGCGGTAATGCTCGCGCGTCAGCGAAGCCTGGCTCATCAACACCGCGACCAGTTCCTGCTGCGGATCCACCCAGAAGGTGGTACCGCAGACGCCGCCCCAGGAATACATACCTGGCGAGCCCGGCAGGTCTTCCAGACCCTCGGCCATGCGCACGGCAAACCCCAGCCCAAAGCCGATACCGGGCGTGAGCATCTGGCCGCCGAAACGGCTGATGTTTTGCGGGATGGTGCCTACATGGTCGTGCGTCATCATGCGCACCGTGGGCGGGCTGGCGATGCGCTGGCCGTCCAAGATGCCGCCATTGAGCAAGCACTGCAAAAAGCGGGCGTAGTCCATGGCGGTGGACATGAGGCCCGAGCCGCCGCCGTCCATCGCGGGCGGTTTGCGCGGGTCCAGCAAGGGCATGGGCAGCTGCGGAATCTCTGCAGCCAGCGGTTCGGCCAGGCGGTGCTGTTTGTCGGGTGGGGTCCAGAAACCGGTATCCACCATGCCCAGCGGGCCGCAAATGGACTGCTCCAGAAACACACCCAGGCGCTGCCCGGTGACCGCTTCGATCACCGCACCCAGCACATCGGTGGCGTGGCTGTATTCCCAGATGGAGCCGGGCTGGAAGGCCAGCGGCAGCCCCGCCAGCGCTTGAATAAAACCGTTGGTGTCCAGCGTGCCGCTGCGTAAGCGGGCTCGCACATACATGCGCTGCATAGGCCCATCGTCCAGAAAAGCATAGGTCAACCCGGCGGTATGGCGCAGCAAGTCGTGGATGGTGGGCGCTTGGTGCATGGGTTGCAGCGTCATGCGGTCGCCATCAAAGTGCGCAACCTGCAACCGGGCGAAAGCTGGCAAATAGCTGCTTACCGGATCACTCAGTAACAACTGCCCTCGCTCGGCCAACTGCAAGACCGCCAGAGAGGTGAGGGGCTTGGTCATGGAGTAAATGCGGAAAATGGCTTCCCGCGCCATCGGAGTGCCAGCCTGCGGGTCCTGCAAGCCCAGCGCCTCGTGCAAGACCAGGCGGCCCTGGCGAGCGAGCAAAAGCACCACGCCCGGAATACGACCCTGCCCAACATCCATGCGCATACGCTCAAGCGCAGCGGCCAAGCGCAGGGGATCGAATCCGGCACGCGCAGGCGTGCTGGTTTCGAATGCGGTGGAAACAGGGTTTTGGGGCATGGCGAATCTTGGCGAATAGGAATATGCGCTTCACTGTAGCGCAGCATGTGCAACCCGCGTATACCCGAGGGCCACCGACCGGGACGCGTGGCTACAATGCCGACGCACTGTATGCGGCGCACAAACCGGCACGTGGGTGCCAGCGCTTTTTTCAACCCGGCGGCTTACGCAGCCTGCACGTTCACCATCCAGAGGAATATCGGTATGTCTTTTCAAACCACGAAATTTGCAGCTGCCGCTGTCGCAGCCATCACGGTTTTTGCCACGCTCCCCGCACACGCCGGAAAAACGCTGGACGCCATCAAGGCGCGCGGACAGGTGATTTGCGGTGTGCATACCGGCTTGGCCGGTTTCAGCGCAGCGGACTCCAACGGCAAATGGGCGGGTATTGATGTCGATATGTGCCGTGCCGTGGCCGCAGCGACTCTGGGCGATGCAGAGAAAGTCAAATACGTGCCCCTCACGGCACAAGCACGTTTTACCGCGCTGCAGTCCGGTGAAATCGACATGCTCTCGCGCAACACCACCTTCACCCTGACCCGCGACGCCTCGCTGGGTCTGAGCCAAACAGCCGTGGTCTATTACGACGGCCAGGGCTTTATGGTTCCCGTCAAGAGCAAAATCAAAAACGCCAAACAGCTCAAAGGCCAGACCGTGTGCGTGCAGTCGGGCACTACCACGGAGAAAAACCTGACGGATTTCTCCAAAGCCAACGGCCTGAACATCAAACCCGTGGTCTTTGAAAAGCTGGACGCCGTAGAAGGTGCTTACTTTTCCGGCCGCTGTGTGTCGTACACAACGGATGCATCGGGTCTGGCTTCGGTGCGCAACAAGTCGGCCAAAAATCCTGCAGACCACCTGATCCTGCCTGAACTGATTTCCAAAGAACCACTGGGACCCCTGGTGCGCCGTGGTGATGATGAATGGGCTGCCATCGTGAAGTGGACGATTTTCGGCCTGCTTGAAGCCGAAGAAAACGGCATCACGCAAGCCAATGTGGACGAGCTCAAAGCCAATAGCAAAGATCCGGTGGTGGGCCGTATTCTGGGCAGCACCGAAGATACGGGCAAGTTGCTGGGCCTGGACAAAGAATGGATGGCCAACGCCGTCAAAGCCACTGGTAACTACGGTGAAATTTTCGAACGCAATGTCGGCCCGAAATCAGCCTTGCAGTTGCCACGCGGCCTGAATAATCTGTGGAACAAGGGCGGTATCCAGTACGCTCCGCCTATCCGCTGATTGCTTGTTCAAGCGCCTGTAAAGGGGCAGCGCAACCCGTGTTGCGCTGCCCTTTTCGCTCCTAAAACGGCGCATTTATTCAATTTCACCAGCACCCCCGCATGACACCTCCTCCTGTCTCCGCGAAAAACACCCGCTGGTCCTGGCGCAGCCAGGCCTTCCGAGCATGGGTCTACCAGCTTGTGGCCTTGGGCGTGATCGCTCTGCTGGTCTGGTATCTGGCGCACAACACGGCGACCAATATGCGCCAGCGCGGCATCCAGAGCGGGTTTGGATTTTTGTTGGGTACGGCCGGTTTTGACATCGGCGAGAGCCTGTTCGCTTTCGACTCCGGTGAATCGTATCTGCAGGCTTATCTGGTGGGTGTCACCAACACCCTGCGCGTGGCCGTACTGGGCATTATTCTGACCACGGTGCTGGGAACGCTGCTGGGCGTGGGGCGCTTCTCGCGCAACGCGCTGGTGCGCGGCCTGTGCCGCCTGTACGTGGAAACATTCCGCAACATCCCGGTGCTGTTACAGCTTTTGATGTGGTACCTGATGTTCACCGAGTTGCTGCCTGATGCCGCTGAAGCCTGGGAGCTCGGCCCCCTCTTTCTTAGCAAGGGTGGTTTGAACTTTCCGATTCCAGTCTGGGCTGGAGGACATGTATGGGCCGCCTGGGGATTCGTGCTCGGTCTGCCCCTGGCCGGGTTCTGGCGCAGGCAGGCCACGCGCCGTTTTGAAGCGACCGGCATACCCCGCAGCATGGTCTGGGTTCCGCTTGCCCTGGTTCTGGCCTGTGGCCTGGCCGGTTGGCTCTTGGGTGGCGCGCCCACCGAGACGAACATGCCGGTACGCGGTGAGTTCGCCATTGAAAACGGCGGGGCCCTGACGCCCGAGTTTCTGGCGCTGCTGGTGGGCTTGACCATGTACACAGCCGCTTTTGTGGCCGAGGTGGTGCGCGGTGGCATTCAGTCGGTAGCACAGGGACAAGCCGAGGCCGCCAGCGCTCTGGGTCTTTCACAGGCGCAGAGCATGCGGCTGGTAATGCTGCCGCAGGCCCTGCGGGTGATCATCCCGCCCATGACCAACCAGTACCTGAATCTGACCAAAAATTCTTCGCTGGCCGTGGCCATCGGCTATCCGGATGTGGTGTCGATAGCCAACACCGCGATCAACCAAACCGGCCGTGCCGTCGAGTGCATTGCGCTCATCATGGTGGTGTACCTGAGCACATCGCTGTTCACTGCGCTGCTGATGAACTGGTACAACGCCCGGGCCGAAATCAAAGAACGCTAGCCGCTAGCCACCATACGCCGATGTCGACCTACTCCCCCATCGCCCCGCGCCCCGCTCCCGCTGCTGCCAGCGGATGGCTAGCCTGGTGCAAATCGAATCTGTTCTACGACTGGAAAACCAGCCTTGGAACCTTGTGCATTGGCGCGGCCCTGCTTGCTTTGCTGCCGCGTCTGTTGAACTGGACTTTTACCGACGCGATACTGAACGGCGGGTACGAGGTGTGCCACGCCGCCAGTGGCGCCTGCTGGGCGGTGGTGAAAGAGAAATTCCGCTTTATTCTGTTCGGGCGCTACCCGCACGATGAGCACTGGCGCGCGCTGGTGTGCACGGTGCTTTTGTTGGCCCTGATCATGGCCAGTTGCACGCGCGCATTCTGGAAGCCCTGGCTACCCGTGTTGTGGGGCGCGGTTTTGTTGGTCTACTTTGCACTGATGCGCGGAGGCATCGGGGGACTGCGCTATGTGGAAACCGACCTGTGGAGCGGTCTGCCGCTGACGATTTTGCTGGCCTCGCTGTCCATGGTGATGGCCTTCCCGATTGCGGTGCTGATTGCATTGGGCCGGCGTTCGGGCATGCCGGCGATCCGCAGCCTGTGCACGGTGTACGTGGAACTGATTCGCGGTGTGCCGCTGATCTCGGTGCTGTTCATGGCCTCGTTCATGTTTCCGCTGCTGATGCCGCAGGGCTTCAATATTGATGTGCTGATCCGTGTGCTGGCTGGTATCACGCTGTTCGCAGCCGCCTACATGGCCGAGGTCATTCGCGGTGGCTTGCAGGCAATTCCCAAAGGGCAGATCGAAGCCGCTGCGACGCTGGGCTTGTCGTACTGGCAAACGCAGCGCATGGTTGTATTGCCCCAGGCACTGGCCATGGTGGTTCCGGGCTTGATGAACAACTTCATCTCCACCTTCAAAGACACCTCGCTGGTGGCAATTGTCAGCCTGTACGAACTCACGGGCGCCATGGGCATGGCCATGAACTCCGACGCCAACTGGCGGCCCTTCCGCATTGAAGGCTATCTGTTCATCGCCCTGATTTACTTTGTTTTTTGCTTTTCCATGTCGCGCTACAGCCAGTGGATCGAAGCCCAGGTCAACAAGAGCCGCCAGCGCTGAGGAACCATTCCATGTCATCACCCATCATCGCGTTCGAGAAAGTCAATAAGTGGTACGGCAACAGCTTCCATGTGCTGCGTGATATCGACCTGCGCATCCAGACGGGCGAGCGCATCGTAGTCTGCGGCCCGTCCGGCTCCGGCAAGTCCACGCTGATCCGCTGCATCAACCGCCTGGAAGAACACCAGCAGGGTGTGCTGCGGGTGGACGGCGTGGAGATTGGCGACGATGTCAAAGTCATTGACGAAGTACGCAAAAAAGTGGGCATGGTGTTCCAGCAGTTCAACCTGTTTCCCCACCTCACGGTGCTGGAGAACCTGACCCTGTCGCCCATGTGGGTGGGCAAATTACCAAAAAAAGAGGCCGAGGCCCGCGCCATGGAGCAATTGCAGCGCGTGCGCATTGCCGAGCAGGCCCACAAATACCCGCTGCAACTCAGCGGCGGTCAGCAACAACGGGTGGCGATTGCCCGCGCCCTGTGTCTGACGCCAAAAATCATGCTGTTTGATGAGCCCACCTCGGCGCTCGACCCGGAAATGATCAAGGAAGTGCTGGACGTGATGATCGAGCTGGCCGGACAGGGCATCACCATGGTCTGCGTTACCCACGAAATGGGTTTTGCCAAGGCCGTAGCCGATCGCGTGATCTTCATGGACGAAGGGCAGATCGTGGAGCAAAACACGCCCGACGCATTTTTCAACAACCCGCAAAATCCGCGCAGCCAGGACTTTCTTTCCAAAATTCTGGGCCACTGATGGCAGACGCTGACAGCGCGGGCCATCCGCGCAGAGACCATCTGGGCCTGCCTGCGGCTGCCCTGCTGCTGAGCTGCTGCGCTTTTTGGGGTTTGCAACAGGTGCTGGTCAAGGCCACGCTGGCCGAAATGCCGGCCGCATTCCAGGCCATGCTGCGCTTTACCGCATCCACAGCGTGCCTGATGGTCTGGTGCCGTTTGCGCGGCATTGCGCTTTTTGAGCGTGATGGCAGCCTGTGGCCCGGCCTGCTGGTCGGTGTCCTGTTTTCGGGCGAAATGCTCTGCGTGTTTTTGGGGCTGCAGTACATCCCTGCCTCGCGCCTGACGGTTTTTTTGTATGCCTCGCCGCTATGGGCTGCGCTCATCTTGCCCTGGGTGATCCGCTCGGAGCGATTACGCGCACTGCAATGGATCGGCTTGCTGCTGGCTTTTCTGGCGGTGGCCTACACCCTGCGCGACGGCTTGCTGCGCGGGCAAACCGCGTCGCAACACTGGGGCGACATCCTGGGCCTAGCCAGCGGTCTGTTCTGGGCCATGACCACGGTCACCATCCGCAGCAGCCAGCGGCTGATGCGCGCCAGCGCCGAGAAGCTGCTGTTCTACCAAGTCGGCAGCACCGCGCTGGTTTCCGCCGCGTTGTCGCTGGTTCTGGGCGACGTGTGGGTCAGCAGCTTCAGCCCCTTTGCCATCACTTCGCTGGCGCTGCAATCGGTGGTGGGCGGCTTTGCCAGCTACCTGGTCTGGATGTGGATGCTGGGGCGTTACCCGGCCACCAAAATCGGGGCTTTTGCGCTGTCAACCCCGGTGTTTGCGCTGATTTTCGGTGCGCTGTGGCTGAGCGAGCCGGTGCATGTCGAACTGGTGGCCGCGCTGGCGGCGGTGATTTTCGGCATCACGCTGGTCAACCGCAAGCCAACGCCGACGCCGACCACCCCAGCCGACGCCGACGCCGACGCAGAAACTACTTGAGTGCCTTGAAGCGCACGCGCTTGGGCTTCGCGCCCTCTTCGCCCAAACGGCGGCGTTTGTCGGCCTCGTATTCCTGGTAATTGCCGTCAAAGTACACCCACTGGCTGTCGCCCTCGGCGGCCAGGATGTGGGTGGCAATACGGTCCAGAAACCAGCGGTCATGGCTGATGACCAGCAGCGTGCCGGCAAACTCCAGCAAGGCGTCTTCCAGCGCACGCAGGGTTTCCACGTCGAGGTCGTTGGACGGCTCGTCCAGCATGAGCACATTACCACCGGCAATCAGGGTTTTGGCCAGATGCAAGCGCCCGCGCTCACCGCCGGAGAGCATGCCGACTTTTTTCTGCTGGTCCGCGCCGTTGAAGTTGAAGCGCCCGCAGTACGCGCGGCTGGCCATCTGGAACTTGCCCACGTTCAGGATGTCCAGGCCGCCCGAGACGTCTTCCCACACGGTTTTGTCGTTCTCCAGGCTGTCGCGCGACTGGTCCACAAAAGCCATCTTCACGGTCTGCCCGATTTTGACCTCGCCGGAATCGGGCTTCTCGCGCCCGGCAATCATCTTGAACAGGGTGGACTTGCCCGCGCCGTTGGGGCCGATGATGCCGACGATGGCGCCGGGCGGAATCTTGAAACTCAGGTTGTCGATCAGCACGCGATCGCCAAACGACTTGGTGACGCCTACAAACTCGATCACCTCCTGGCCCAGCCGGTCGGCCACGGGGATGAAGATCTCGTTGGTTTCGTTGCGCTGCTGGTATTCAAAGTCGCTGAGCTCTTCAAAACGGGCCAGACGCGCTTTGCTCTTGGCCTGGCGGGCCTTGGGGTTCTGGCGCGACCATTCGAGTTCCTTCTTCAGCGCCTTGGCGCGGGCCTCCTCGCCTTTTTGTTCGGCTTCCAGGCGCGCCTGCTTCTGGCTCAGCCAGTCGCTGTAATTGCCTTTGTAGGGAATGCCGGAGCCGCGGTCGAGCTCCAAAATCCACTCGGCGGCGTTGTCCAGAAAGTAGCGGTCATGGGTAATAGCCACCACGGTGCCCGGGTAGCGCTGCAAAAACTGCTCCAGCCAGTCCACCGACTCCGCGTCCAAATGGTTGGTCGGCTCGTCCAGCAGCAGCATGTCAGGCTTGGAGAGCAGCAACTGGCACAGCGCCACGCGGCGTTTTTCGCCACCCGACAGCACGCCGATCTTCGCGTCCCAAGGCGGCAGACGCAGCGCGTCGGCGGCGATTTCAAGCTGGTGTTCCGAGTCGGTGCCAGCGGTGGCGATGATGGCTTCCAGATTCGCCTGCTCAGCGGCCAGGGCGTCAAAGTCAGCGTCTTCCTCAGCATAAGCGGCGTAGACCTCTTCCAGACGCGCTTTGGCAGCAAACACCTTGCCCATGCCGGTCTCCACACTTTCGCGCACGGTCTGGCTGTCGTCGAGCTTGGGCTCCTGCGGCAGGTAGCCGATTTGCAAACCCGCCATGGGAATGGCTTCGCCTTCAATCTCGGTATCGAGACCCGCCATGATTTTCAGCAGCGTGGACTTGCCCGAGCCGTTGGTGCCCAGCACGCCGATCTTGGCACCGGGGAAAAAGCTGAGCGAAATGTCTTTAAGGATGTGGCGCTTGGGCGGCACGATCTTGCCGACCCGGTTCATGGAGAAAACGTATTGAGCCATTGCGTGTCTTGGGGAGGTGAAAGGTAAGCGGAGGATTATCGGCTGTGCGCCGCCTCCAATATCCAGTCCGCCGCCCGCTCCGCCAACATGAGCGTGGGTGCGTTGGTATTCCCGGAGGTGACCATGGGGAAGACCGAGGCATCGACCACGCGCAAACCCTGCAGGCCATGGACTTGCAGGCGGGCGTTGACGACCGAATGCGCCGGGTCCGACCCCATGCGGCAGGTGCTGACAGGGTGGAACAAGGTACCGGCACGTTCGCGTGCGTCTTGCAGCAAAGCGTCCGCGCCCTGGCAGCTGGGGCCGGGGGAAATCTCGCGGGAAATCAGTGCCCGCATGGTGGGCGTTTGCGAGAAGCGGCGGATGAAAAGTGCGGCTTTGCGCATCTGCTCTACGTCGTAGTCGGTGCTCAGCGCGTTGGTGACGATGCGCGGGGGCGTACGCGGGTCGGCGTCGCGGATTTCAATAAAGCCCCGGCTGGTGGGGCGGCAGGGTTGCACGCTGATGCTGAAACCCGGCTGGGCGTCGGGCTTGAGCAGCTGGCGCTTGCCGGGCGTGGGCTTGGAGTAGGTGAGCGGCGAAAAGTAGAGCTGAAAGTTGGGCCGCGTCTCGTCGGCGTCCGAGCGCACAAAGCCGCCTGCGTGGTTGATGCCCAGCGCCATGGGGCCGCGCCGGGCCAGCACGTAGCGCAGCCCCGCCCAGAGCTTGCCGCCCCAGGTGCCGAAGGTCTGGTTGAGCGAAGGCTTGCGCGCCACATAGCTGTGGTCGTGGCACAAATGGTCTTGCATATGCCGCCCCACCGCGGCGGCGTGGTGCACGGGCCTAATGCCTTTGCCACGCAAGAACTCCGCATCGCCCACGCCCGAAAGCTGCAGCAAGGCCGGTGAGTTGACCGCACCGCCACACACCAGCACCTCACGCCGCGCCTGCGCCACCAGCCCTTGACCGTCCACCACACACTGCACAGCGCTGGCGCGCTGCCCCTTAAATACCACACGCTCGACCAGCGCATGCGTGATCAGCTGCAAGTTGGGCCGCTTGAGTGCCGGGCGCAGATAGGCCGTGCTGGCCGATTCGCGCAGGCCTTTGCGGGTGGTGATCTGGTTGATGGTCACGCCCTCCCACTGCGGACCGTTGATGTCGTCGGTGGCCGGCAGGCCCAGCTCGGCACCGGCCTGCAGAAAATCGCGGCACAGCGGATGCACCTGCCCGCGCACATCGCTGACATGCAGCGGGCCGCCCTGCCCGCGCCAATCGTCGGGGCCACCGCTGGCCATGTCGCTGTCTTCCAGGCGCTTGAAATAAGGTAATACATCAGCCCAGCTCCAACCGGGGTTTCCACAAGCGGCCCAGTCGTCAAAGTCCTGCGGTTGGCCGCGCACGAAGACCATGCCGTTGATGCTGCTCGACCCACCCAGCACGCGCCCGCGTGGCCAGTAGCCGCTGCGCCCGGCCAAAGCGGCGTCCGGCTCGGTGCGGTACATCCAGTTGACCTTGGGGTTGTAGAAGGTCATGCCATAACCAATCGGCGCTTTGAGCCAGAAGTGGTGATCCGCGCCGCCCGCCTCCAGCAGCAGCACGCTGTGCGCGCCCGAGGCGCTCAAGCGGTTGGCGAGCACGCACCCGGCGGAACCGGCGCCGACGATGATGTAGTCAAAGGTTTGCATAAGCGTCATTTCGGGAACTGTACTGGGTGGGTTTTACACTCCGTGTCAGCCAGCGGCCGCGCCAGTGGCGGCCTCCATCCCAGCGATAGCGACACCTACCTGCCCCCACACCATGAAAATCCAACGCATTGAAACCTTTGCCGATCCGTTTGTTGCTTTTGTCCGCGTGACCACCGACAGCGGACACCAGGGCTGGGGCCAGACCTCGACCTACCACGCCGACATCACCGCCCAAATCGTGCACCGGCAGGTCGCACCCTGGGCGCTGGGCTGCGCCGCCGACGATATGGCGGGCTTGAGCACGCTGATTCCGCTGCGCGAGCACAAGTTTCCCGGCTCGTACATCATGCGCGCCCTGTGCGGCGTGGAAACGGCGCTGTGGGATCTGCAAGGAAAATTGCACCAGAAGCCGGTGTGTGAACTCCTGGGCGGCAAGCCGCGTGCGCTGCGGGCCTATGCGTCCAGCATGCGCCGCGACATCACGCCGCAAGACGAAGCCGCGCGCCTGCTGGCACTGCGCGACCGCGATGGTTTTGATGCTTTCAAGTTCCGCGTGGGCTCGGAATACGGCAACGACAAAGACGAATGGCCGGGCCGCACCGAAGCGATTGTTCCCGCCGTGCGCAAAGCGCTGGGCGACACCGTGGAGCTGCTGGTAGACGCCAACAGCTGCTTCACGCCCAAGCGTGCCATCGAGGTGGGCCGGATGCTGCAAGACAACGGCGTCTGCCACTTTGAAGAGCCCTGCCTGTATTGGGAAATGGACCAGACCCGCGAAGTGCGAGAAGCCCTGTCGCTGGACGTGACCGGCGGTGAGCAGGACTGCCTGATGCCGCTGTGGAAGCACATGATTGATACGAAAGTGGTCGACATCATCCAGCCGGATGTGTGCTACATGGGCGGCATGACGCGCAGCATGCAGGTCGCGCACCTGGGCCACGCGGCCGGCTTGCCCTGCACGCCGCACAGCGCCAACCTTGGCATGGTGACGCTGTTCACCATGCACCTGCTGTGCGCAATTCCCAATCCGGGCAAATATCTGGAGTTCTCAATTGAAGGCGCAGACTATTACCCCTGGCAGCAAAACCTGTTTGTGCGCTCGCCCTACGACGTCGATAAGGGCCACGTACAAGTCAGCGACGCGCCGGGCTGGGGGGTAGAAATCAACCCGGATTGGCTGCAAAAGGCGAGCTACCAGTGCAGCGAAGCTGCGACCTAAGGGGCTTGGCAAGCCCGGCCTGCCGAGGCGCGCTCAGGTTGCCGCCTGGCGCAAAGTCTGCATCACCGGGCGCTTGAGCACCTCGCGCAAGCCCCACCACCCTGCCGCCAGGGCCAGCGCGGCACCCGCCAGTGCGCCGGCCAGCGGAACCCACAGCGACACCACCCAGGTGAAATCAAACACATAGTGCGCCAAGGCCCAGCCCACGGCGCTGGCCAGCAGCGAGGCCAAAAAGCCCGCGAGCAGGCCCACGCCGATCAACTCGATACGCTGCACCTGGCGCAATAAGGCGCTCCCCGCCCCTACCGCCCGCATGATGGCGTACTCGCGGGCCCGGTCCTCGCGGGTGGCGCTTACCGCCGCAAACAAGACCACCAACCCGGCTGCCAAAGTGAACACAAACAAAAATTCCACGGCGGCAATCACCTGGTCCAGTACTTTTTGCAATTGCGCAATCGCGCTGCCCACGTCGGTGGCGGTGATGTTGGGAAACTGCCGGACCAGGGCGTTGTCAAAGCCGCGCACCGGCGGTGCTTTGAAGGCACTCAAGTAGGTGACCGGTAAATCCGGCATGGCCGACACCGGGTAGAGCGCAAAGAAGTTGGCCCGCATCGAGGCCCAATCCACCTTGCGCAGCGAGGTGATGGTCGAGTCGATGGGCACACCCGCTATCTCGAAACGCAGCACATCACCACGCTTCAAGCGCAAGGTCTTGGCCAGGCCTTCTTCGATGCTGATGGCCCCCAGCTCCTCGGGCTGCCAGCGCCCGGCCGTGATCGTGTTGTTGGGCGGTTGCACGGCGCTGTGCGAAAGGTTGAACTCGCGCTCAACCAGCCTGCGGGCGCGTTCATCGTCGTAATCCTGGGCGGAGACGCTGCGTCCGTTCACGGCCACCAAACGCCCCCGGATCATGGGGTACCAATCAAACTTCTGCACCCCGGCATCACGCAGCGCCTGCTGAAAAGACTGGGCCTGCTCGGGCATGAGGTTGATCACAAAGCGGTTGGGCGCATCGGGCGGCGTGGAATTGCGCCAACCGCTGATTAAATCGGTGCGCAGCAGCACCAGCAACACCAGCGCCAGCAAACCCACGGCCAGCGCGCTGATCTGCACCACGGTGTACGCGGGCCGCGCCGTGATTTGCCGTGTGGCCAACACCAGCGCGCGCGGCGCGGTGGCCTCATTCACGCTGCGGCGCAGCAGCTGTATCGCCAGCCAGCCCAGACCGGCAAACACCAGCACCGCCGCAGCAAAACCGCCCACCGCAATCAGACCGAGCGTGAGGTCGCTGCTCACCGCCATCAGCAGTGCCGCAAAACCGGCCACACCCACAGCGAGAACGCCGACCGAGGCAGGCCGCAACTGCCCCAGGTCGCGCCGGATGACCCGCAAGGGTGGAACCTGGGCCAACTGCAACACCGGCGGCAAGCCGAAAGCAAACAGCAATGTCAATCCCATGCCACCGCCCAACAACACCGGGGCCCATCCGGGCGCGGGCAAGCGGGTCTCGACCAGACCGGCCAGCAAGACCAGAAACACATGGTGCAAGAGGTAGCCCAGTACCAAGCCCAAGGCACTGGCAAACAGGCCGACCCAGGCAAACTCCACCACGTAACTGGCGGCAATCGTGCGCTGGGGCAAACCGAGCACGCGCAGCATGGCGCAATCGTCCAGATGCGCGGCAGCAAAAGCCCGCGCCGCCAAAGCCACGGCCACTGCGCTGAGCAGGGCCGACAAGAGCGCCACCAAACTCAAAAACTTGCCCGCCCGGTCCAGCGTCTGGCTCAATTCCGGCCGTCCGCCCTGCAAAGACTCCAGCCGTACGCCGCGCACATTGCGCTCCACACCAGCTTGGATGAAGCGTTCAGCCCATGCTTCAAAAGCCTTGGTCTGCGCGGCGGCACCTGCCACCGCCATGCGGTAGTTGACACGGCTGGCGGGCTGAATCAGGCCGGTGGCTGGCATGTCCAGGGCGTTGAGCATCACGCGGGGCGCGAAGTTCATAAAGGCCGCGCCCTTGTCCGGCTCCTGCGTCAGCACGGCGGCAATAGTGAGGCTGCTGTTGCCCAGCAGCAAAGGCTGGCCGGGTACCAGGCCTAAGGCCTCCAGCAGTTGGGCTTCGACCCAGACCGTGCCCTCGGCTGGAATACCGGTTTGCAGCGCATCGCGTAGCGGCGTTGCCAGCGCGTCGTCCAAGGTGGGTGCGGTACGCAGGCTGCCGCGCAAGGGGTACGCGGGCTCCACCGCCTTGAGTGCTACCAGCTTGCTGGCCCCGCCCTGTCCGGCAGCGGCGCGCGCCATGGTGGGAAACGACAAGGTGTTGGCGGTTCGCAAACCCAAGGTCGCAGCCTGCGCAGCATAGGCTGGCTCCAGGGGCCGGTCACTGGCGACCACGGCATCGCCGCCGAGTAGTTGCTGCGCATCGCGCTGCAAACCCGCCTGCAGGCGGTCGGCCAGAAAACCCACGGCGGTCAGCGCCGCAACGGCCAGCGTGACCGCGAGCACCACCAGCCGCAATTCGCCTGCGCGCACATCGCGCCACAGGCTGCGCCAACCCAGGGACCAGAACGAAATGCGCATGCGGCGGGCCTGGCTACCCGGCGCTTCAGGCCTTTGCGGCTTCGAGGTTGCGCAAGCGGATATGCAGCTCGCGCAGCTGCTTCTCGTCGACCGGGCTCGGGGCCTGGGTCAGCAGGCATTGGGCACGCTGGGTCTTGGGGAAAGCAATCACATCGCGGATGGATTCAGCACCCGTCATCAGCGTGACGATACGGTCCAGACCGAAGGCCAGGCCGCCGTGCGGGGGCGCACCGTATTGCAGCGCGTCGAGCAAAAAGCCGAACTTGAGCTGGGCTTCTTCGGGGGAAATTTTCAGGGCGTCAAAGACTTTTTGTTGGACGTCGGCGCGGTGGATACGTACCGATCCGCCGCCCATCTCCCAGCCGTTCAAGACCATGTCGTAGCCTTTGGAGATGCATTTCTCGGGCGCACTGACCATCCAGTCTTCGTGGCCGTCTTTGGGTGCAGTAAACGGGTGGTGGGTGGCGGTGTAGCGCTGGGCCTCATCGTCGTAGTCAAACATGGGAAAGTCGACCACCCACAGCGGACGCCAGCCGGCCGTGAACAGACCGTTGGACTTGCCGAACGGGCTGAGGCCAATCTTCAGGCGCAGCGCACCGATGGCGTCGTTGACGATCTTGGCCTTGTCGGCGCCGAAGAAGATCAGATCGCCGTCTTGCGCACCGCTGCGGCTGAGAACGGCTTGCAGCGCGGCGTCGTGGATGTTCTTGACAATCGGCGACTGCAAACCGTCACGCCCCTTGGCCAGCTCGTTGACCTTGATATAGGCAAGACCTTTGGCACCGTAAATTTTCACAAAGTCGGTGTACGAATCAATCTCGCCACGGCTCAGGCCACCGCTTTCACGCGCGCCGCCGGGCACGCGCAAAGCGACCACACGGCCACCCTTCATGTTCGCCGCACCCGAGAAGACTTTGAAGTCCACATCCGCCATCACGTCGGTGAGTTCGGTGAACTCCATGGCGATGCGCAGATCCGGCTTGTCAGAACCGTAGCGGTGCATGGCATCCGAATAAGGCATCACCGGGAATTCGCCCAGGTCCACGCCAATAGTGTTCTGGAACACGGTGGTGATCAGGCGCTGGAATATGGCCCGAATTTCCTCTTCGGTCATGAAGGAGGTCTCGATGTCTATCTGGGTGAACTCGGGCTGGCGGTCGGCGCGCAGATCTTCATCGCGGAAGCACTTGGTGATTTGGTAGTAGCGGTCAAAGCCAGCCACCATCAGCAGCTGCTTGAAGAGCTGCGGGCTTTGGGGAAGGGCGAAAAACTGGCCGTCATGGACGCGGCTGGGAACCAAATAATCGCGCGCACCTTCGGGCGTGCTCTTGGTCAGCATCGGGGTCTCAATGTCAATGAAACCGTTGGCATCCAGAAACTTGCGCACCTCCATCGATACGCGGTAGCGCAGGATGAGGTTGTTCTGCATGTAGGGGCGGCGCAGGTCCAGCACCCGGTGCGTGAGGCGCGTGGTCTCGGAGAGGTTTTCCTCGTCGAGTTGGAAAGGTGGCGTAACTGAGGGATTGAGCACGGTCAGTGCATGGCACAGCACCTCGATTTTTCCGCTCTTGAGGTTGTCGTTCTGCGTGCCTTCGGGGCGGGCGCGCACCAGGCCGGTCACTTGAATACAAAACTCGTTGCGCAAATCTTCCGCGACGGCAAACATCTCCGGGCGATCGGGATCGCAGACGATTTGCACATAGCCTTCGCGGTCGCGCAAGTCAACAAAAATCACGCCGCCGTGGTCGCGCCGCCGGTTAACCCAGCCGCACAGCGATACGGTTTGGCCCATCAGGGCTTCGGTCACCAGACCGCAATAGTGGGAACGCATGGACATAGCTTCTTTCTTCGCGCCGTCAATCCGGCGCACATTCACAGGACATCAGGGGGCGGCGTGGTCGGTCGGTGCGACCGCGCCCATGGACAGAACGTAGGTCAGCGCCTCGTCCACGCTCATCTCTAATTCGATCACTTCGGAACGCGGCAGCAGCAGAAAATATCCGCCGGTGGGGTTGGGAGTTGTGGGCACATACACGCTGATAAAGCCCTCACCGAGGCGGCGCACCACCTCGCCGGTTGGCTCACCGGTCTGGAAGGCAATCGTCCAGCGGCCGGGGGCCGGAAACTGCACCAGCAATGCCGTGCGAAACGCGTTACCGTTGCTGGAGAAAAGTGTGTCGGACACTTTTTTAACGCTGTTGTAGACCGAGCGAAACACTGGAATGCGGGTGATCAACTGATCCCACTGCTTGAGCCACCAGCGCCCCGCCACGTTGGAGACCAGCGCGCCAGTGGTAATAACAAACAGCAGCACCACCGCAATGCCCACGCCGGGAATGCCCAGTGCACGCACGATGGCTTCACCGGTTGCGTCGGAGGTCACGGCGGTCAATCCGGCCAGGAGGGAGTGGGACACACCGTCGAGGGTTTGCAGCAGCCAGTTCAGCACCCACAAGGTGATGGCCAGCGGCAGCCAGACCATCAGGCCGGTGAGGAAATATTTCTTGATGGGCATGGGGTGTGCCGGGCTCAGGTCGGGCGGTCGCAGCGCGTCAGGCCGCGCTGGCAGAGGGCGCAGCCGGTGCGGCAGCGGCAGGGGCGCTGGCGCTCGCGCCAGCAGCACCCGTAACAGGAGGCGCAGCGGGTGTGCTTGAAGGCGTTGCTGCAGCTGCGTCGGTAGCGGCAGGTGTCTTCGCGTCACCAGCCGGTGCAGCATCGCTGACGGGGGCCGGCTTGCTGCCGTTGCCATCACGGAAATCGGTCACATACCAGCCCGATCCCTTGAGTTGGAATCCTGCTGCGGTGAGCTGTTTTTGGAAGCGGGCCTCGCCACAGGCAGGGCAATCGGTCAGCAGGGGGTCGGAAATTTTCTGCAACACGTCTTTGGCAAATCCACAGGACTCGCAGCGGTAGGCGTATATGGGCATGGCGGGGGAATCTCTTGACGGGAAAAGCCCGGCGGGGCGAAGCCCGCGATTATAGGTGGCAGCCCCCAAACCAGCGCCTTGCGGCGGTCGCGCTACAGAACGTGCAGCCAGACCATTGCTGCCACCCCGAAAGTACCAATCACAAAGCCCACCGCCATATAGACCAGCGCCTGCAAGAGCCGATTGGTGCGGCGCTGCTCGGCCAGAAGATGCAGAGCCAGCTGCTGGGTATGCGGATCTGCTTGCGCAGACCCGCCGCGCTGCAAATAGCTGTGCAACAGGCCGGGCAACTCGGGAAGCAATTTGGCATAGCGCGGCGACTGGGCCTTGAGCTCATTCCACAAACGTTTGGGGCCGATCTGGTCCTTCATCCACTGCTCTAAAAAAGGCTTGGCCGTCGCCCACAAGTCCAGATCCGGATCAAGTTGGCGACCCAAGCCCTCAATATTGAGCAGGGTTTTTTGCAGCAAGACCAGCTGTGGCTGGATTTCCACATGGAAGCGGCGCGAGGTCTGGAACAGACGCATGAGGACCATGCCCAGAGAGATTTCTTTCAGCGGGCGGTCAAAGTAAGGCTCGCAAACGGCACGCACGGCGGCCTCCAGCTCATCGATCCGGGTATCCGCCGGCACCCAACCCGATTCCACATGCAACTCGGCCACCCGTTTGTAGTCACGCCGGAAAAAGGCCACAAAGTTTTGGGCCAGGTATTCCTTGTCCACCTCGGTAAGGGAACCGACGATGCCGAAATCCAGCGAGATATAGCGTCCGAAACTCAGCGGATCCAGGCTGACCTGGATATTGCCCGGATGCATATCGGCATGGAAAAAACCATCGCGAAACACCTGGGTGAAAAAAATGGTGACGCCATCGCGCGCCAGCTGCGGGATATCCACTCCGGCGCTGCGCAGCCGGTCGACTTGGCTGATCGGCACTCCGTGCATACGCTCCATCACCAGCACGTTGGTGCTGCAGTAGTCCCACAGCATCTCCGGAATCAAAACCAGACCGAGGTCCTGCATGTTGCGGCGCAACTGCGTGGCGCTGGACGCCTCGCGCACCAGATCGAGTTCGTCGTGCAGGTATTTGTCGAACTCGGCCACCACCTGGCGTGGCTTGAGCCTGCGCCCATCGGCTGACAGCCATTCCAGCCAACCGGCCATCATGCGCATCAGCGCCAGGTCTTTGTCGATGACCGCCAGCATATTCGGGCGCAAGACCTTGACGGCGACTTCACGCTCGCGCCCGTCGCGGTCCACCAGCGCTGCAAAGTGCACCTGGGCTACTGAGGCGCTGGCGACCGGCACGCGGTCAAAGCTGGTAAAGACCGCGCCAATGGGCCGCCCCATGGCCCGCTCAATGGCTGCAACCGCCAGGTCGGAGTCAAAGGGCGGCACTGCGTCCTGCAGTTTGGCCAGCTCATCGGCAATATCGAGCGCAAGCAGGTCACGCCGGGTGGACAAGACCTGCCCGAGTTTGATGAAAATCGGCCCCAGGCTTTCCAATGCTTGCCGGATGCGTTCTCCGCGCGGGGCGCTGAGGTTGCGGCCCCAGGAAAAACGGCGCGCAAACCAGTTCAGCCAAGGCCGGTCGAAGCTGCCCAAAAGCAGCACATCGAGCCCGAAGCGCAAAAACACCCAGACAATAAAAACGCCCCGGAAGAGGCGCGTCATCGTGCACTTCCAAAAGCGCCAGGGCGGCGTGCCGCAAAGCTGCGCAGCATGGTCAAGGCACCGCTTGCAGCTTGCGCCAGCAGGTGGGCGGGCACATCGCCGAGCAGGCGGGACAGGTCTTCTTCCAGATCCCAGCGGACATGGTCGGCCAGCCAGTTGACTTCGGCTGCGAGTTGCACGTCGCCCTCGATGTGAACCGACGGTTTCTCACCCTGCATCAGCCGCCGGGCAATGTCCAGCGGCGCTTCATCAGCCAGCACGATAGACAAATCAGGACGCGCCGCCGCATCGGCCAAATCCAGCAAACCCGCCGGAGTGATTACAAAGAACAGGGAATACGCCTGCCAGCGGGCCAGTACGCGTTGCCCTTTGTGCTGCTTCAGGCGCAGCATGGCGGCGGGCTCTTGCTGCACAACGTGGTTGAGCAGCAGCACCAGGCGCTGCTGCAACTCACGCACCGCCCACGGCGGTACCGGCGCGGCACGCTTGCCACTCAGGAATTGATAGAAATCGTTCAAAGGAGCGCTGAATGGAGAGGTGGGGTGCATGGCCGCATTATTCCGCAGCGAGGGTAAGCATGTCCCTGCGGCTTGCCCGGCCTGGGCTTATTGCAAAGCCTGCACACCCGCTACCAGCCAGCCGGCACTGCCGTCTTTGGGCTTGCTCATGTTCCAGACCTCGCGAAATGGTGCAGGGCCAGTGGAGGGGTTTTCGCGGATCATGCCGGAGAACTCCACGCTGGCCAGGTAGTCCACCGCGGTCTCTTCAATGCCCAACAAGCGGGCGTCGAGCATGACCACCTCGGTCACATTCACCGGCGTGCCGGTATGGGTGTCGCGCTCGGCCAACTGGGTTGTGATTTCACCCAGCATCTCATCGGTCATAAAGGCGCGCAGCGCACTCAAATCAGAATGGTCCCAGGCGGATTGCAGGCTGACGAAGTTGCGCTTGCACGCCGTCAGAAAACCTTCGGTATCAAAACCCGCCGGCACGCCCCAGGCTTGCGAGCCGGTCAAGGCGGAGCCGATCATGCTCCCCTGCCCCGCTTCGGGCTGGAAGTAGCTGCGCTCATAAGGACGGGCGGATGCATCATTTCCCACGTTCTCAGGCCGGTAGGCCGGGCTGTAGCTCCCACCCGGCACGGCAAAAGCTTGCGGCGGCGCAGCGACGCGCCGGCGCATCAGCCAAGCGATCACGCCGAAGGCCAGCATGATCAGCAAGCCAATCATCAGAATGTTGCCGAATGCCGCGCCAAAACCCAGGGAATGGGCCAACCAAGCAAGACCCAAACCTGCGGCCAGGCCACCCAGCATCGCGCCCCAGGGCCTGCGTGGGGCGGGTTGTGCCACGGGGGCAGGCGCGGTTTGCGCTGGTCGTTGCATTGATTGCTGCGCCGGGGCTGCCGGTGGCGCAGCCGGGCTGGTGCCTTGTTGACCCACATTGCTCGACTGGCGGCCCATCTTGCGGCCACCGGACAGACGTCCGGCCTCCGCGTTCAAACTGATCAACAAAAACACCAGTGCCATACAGGCGGCGAAAAATTTCACGTTCACAACTCCAAAAATAATTCAAACATGCGAAACGCTGCAGCGCTCAGCACTTGATTCCAACATGTAAAGCGGCAACACCGGCCGTGAGGTTGTGGTAATCCACATGGCCGAAACCGCCTTTGTGCAGCATGGTCTTTAGTGTGGCCTGGTCCGGGTGCATGCGGATGGACTCGGCCAGGTAGCGGTAGCTCTGCGCGTCCCCGGCAAGCCATTGGCCCAGACGGGGCAATACTTCGAAGGAATACCAGTCATAGGCCGCCCGCAGCGGCTTGGCCACGGTGGAGAACTCCAGCACCAGCAATTTACCGCCGGGCTTGAGCACGCGGCACATTTCTTCCAGCGCTTGTTCCTTGTGCGTCATATTGCGCAGGCCAAATGCCACGCTGACCAGATCGAAATAGCCGTCCGGGAACGGCAGCGCCTCGGCATCGCAGACCACGGTGGGCAAAAGCACGCCCGCATCGATCAGCCGGTTGCGCCCGGTGCTGAGCATGGCGTAGTTGATGTCGGTATGCACCACCTGCCCAGCTGCCCCGACCTTGCCGGCAAAGGCCAGCGCCAGATCGCCGGTTCCCCCGGCAATATCCAGTGCGCGTTGACCGGGCTTGAGGTTGGCCACCATCACGGTGTAGGCCTTCCAGGCGCGGTGCAGTCCGCCCGACATCACATCATTCATCAGGTCGTATTTGGGTGCTACCGAGTCGAACACGCCGCGCACACGCTGCGCCTTTTCGTGCTCGTCGACCGACTCGAAGCCAAAGTGGGTTTTGCTCATAGCGCTAGGGCCTGCTCTGTGCGTTAGTGACTGGCGCAACCGGAGGCTGCTGCAACAGGCATAGGCCCATCACGGTCGCGCCCGGCCGCCTGCAAACGGGCTTCGTACTGTGCCCACAAATCGGCTTGCTGTGCGCCCAGGTGGTACAGATAGTCCCAGGAAAAAATGCCGGTATCGTGGCCGTCGGAAAAAACCGGCTGCACCGCGTAATTGCCCACCGGCTCCAGGCTTTGCACCGTGACCAGCCGCTTGCCGGTCTGCAAAACTTCCTGGCCCTCGCCGTGGCCCTGCACCTCCGCTGATGGTGAATAGACCCGCATCAGTTCAAAAGGAATGCGAAACGACGCGCCGTCGGAAAAGCGGACCTCCAGCACGCGCGACTGGGCATGCACGGTCAAAGCCTGCGGTGTGGGGGAGTTTTTGCGGAGTCCGGCCATGGGCTTTTCTGTGAAAGGCTGCGAATGTACGGCAACTAGACCAGTACGCGCTCGATACCGCCGGCATTGGCCCGGGCGACATAGGCCTCCAACCAGTCCGCGCCCAGAATGTGACGGGCCATTTCGACCACGATGTAGTCGGCCTCGAGCAAACCATTTTGAAGGTCGTTGCCGTAACGGCTCAGGCCTTGCAGGCAGCTCGGGCAGCTGGTCAGAATTTTGGTGGGCGCAGCCGCAGCCTGGGGTGCCAGCATCTGCAACGCGGCCTCGCCCTTGCGCAGCTCTTCTTCTTTGCGAAAGCGCACCTGGGTGGCAATGTCGGGACGGGTGACGCCCAGCGTTCCCGACTCACCACAGCAGCGCGCGCTTTGCACCACCGCATCTCCGACCAGGGCTTTGACCGTTTTGATCGGTTCCTGCAACTTCATGGGGCTGTGGCAAGGGTCATGGAATAAATACGCGCCCTGTTGTGCGGGGTTGAGGGTGATGCCTTTTTCCAGCAAATATTCGTGGATGTCGACGATGCGGCAGCCGGGGAAAATTTTCTCGAACTCGTAGCCCTGCAGCTGGTCGTAGCAGGTGCCGCAACTCACCACCACGGTTTTGATGTCCAGGTAATTCAGGGTGTTGGCCACACGGTGGAAGAGCACCCGGTTGTCGGTGATGATTTTGTCCGCCCGGTCTTGCATGCCGCTGGCGCGCTGCGGATAGCCGCAGCACAAATAACCCGGCGGCAGCACGGTCTGCACACCCGCGTGCCAGAGCATGGCCTGGGTGGCCAGCCCGACCTGGCTGAACAGGCGCTCCGAACCGCACCCGGGGAAATAAAACACCGCTTCGCTGTCGCCCGTGGTGGTTTGCGGGTTGCGGATGATGGGCACATAGTCGGCATCCTCCACATCGAGCAGCGCGCGGGCGGTTTTTTTGGGCAGGCCACCGGGCATTTTTTTGTTGATGAAGTGGATCACCTGCTCTTTGAGCGGTGCTTTACCCACGGTGGCTGGCGGCTTGGCGCTTTGCTTGCGCGCCAGCGCCCGGAATACATCATTAGCCATGCGCTGCGCCTTGAAGCCCACATCGACCATGGCGCTGCGCATGAATTGGATGGTTTGGGGGTTGGTCGCGTTCAAGAAAAACATGGCGGCCGCGTTACCGGGGCGGAACGATTTTTTGCCCATCTTGCGCAGCAGGCTGCGCATGTGCATGGTGACGTCGCCGAAGTCGATGTCCACCGGACAGGGGCTGGCGCATTTGTGGCACACCGTGCAATGGTCAGCCACGTCTTCGAATTCTTCCCAGTGCCGCAGGCTGATGCCGCGGCGGGTTTGCTCTTCGTACAAAAAGGCCTCAATCAGCAGCGATGTCGCCAGAATCTTGTTGCGTGGGCTGTAGAGCAAATTGGCGCGCGGCACATGGGTGGCGCAGACCGGCTTGCACTTGCCGCAGCGCAGGCAGTCTTTGATGGAGTCCGAGATTGCCCCGATGTCGCTTTGCTGCATGATGAGCGATTCGTGGCCCATCAGGCCGAAAGACGGCGTGTAGGCCTTGTGCGAATGGCCTTCTTCCACGCCGGCCCGCAGCAGCTTGCCCTTGTTAAAGCGGCCTTCGGGGTCGACGCGGGCTTTGTAGTCGGCAAAAGGCTGCAACTCGGCGTCGCTCAAAAATTCCAGCTTGGTGATGCCGATGCCATGTTCGCCGGAGATCACGCCGTCGAGTGAACGTGCCAGCGCCATGATGCGCGCCACCGCCTGGTGCGCAGTTTGCAGCATGGCGTAGTCGTCGCTGTTGACCGGAATATTGGTATGCACATTGCCGTCGCCGGCGTGCATGTGCAAAGCCGCCCACACGCGGCCCTTGAGCACGCGCTGGTGGATGGCACGGCACTGCGCAACGATGGGCGCAAAAGCACCACCGGTGAAGATGGTCTGCAAAGGTGCCAGCAACTGGGTTTTCCAGCTGGCACGCAGGCTGTGGTCCTGCAGCTGGGGAAACAACGTCTCCACGTCGTCGAGCCAGCTTTGCCACTGCGCACGCACCCCGGCCAGCAGGGCCTGGGCCTGGGCAACGCGCTCTTCAAGCAAGTCAGACGCAGACATCTCCGCCGCGTCATCGCCCTTGCCCAGCGGAAGATGGCCGGCATCGAAAAACACCTGCAAAGCCTCGCACAAAGCCAGCTTGTTGCGCAAGGACAGCTCGATGTTGATGCGCTCGATGCCATCGGTGTACTCGGCCATGCGCGGCAGCGGAATCACCACGTCTTCGTTGATCTTGAAGGCATTGGTGTGGCGGCTGATGGCGGCGGTGCGTTTGCGGTCCAGCCAGAATTTTTTGCGGGCCTCGGCGCTGGTGGCGACAAAGCCCTCGCCGCTGCGCGAATTGGCAATGCGCACCACCTCGGAGGTGGCGCGTGCCACGGCATCGGCGTCATCTCCTGCGATGTCGCCGATCAAGACCATCTTGGGCAAACCGTTGCCACTGAGCGCGCCGCGCCGGCTCTTGGTGGCATAGCCCACGGCTTTGAGGTAGCGGTCGTCCATGTGCTCCAGGCCTGCCAGCAGCACGCCGCTGTGCTGCGCCTGCGCGAACATGAAGTCTTTGATCTCCACGATGCTGGGCACGGCGTCGCGGGCATGACCGAAAAATTCCAGGCACACCGTGCGGGTGTGCTGCGGCATGCGGTGCACCACCCAGCGCGCGCTGGTAATCAGGCCGTCGCAGCCTTCTTTCTGGATGCCGGGCAGACCACTCAAAAACTTGTCGGTGACGTCTTTGCCCAAACCGGCTTTACGGAAACTGGCACCGGGAATGCGCAGGTCTTCGCTGCGCAGCGGCGTGGTGCCGTCGGCTTCGAAGTAATCCAGCCGGAAGTGCACCATCGCCACATCGTGGATCTTGCCCAGGTTGTGGCCTATTCGGGTCACCTCCAGCCACTGGGCTTGCGGCGTGACCATGCGCCAACTCGCCAGGTTGTCCAGCGCAGTGCCCCAGAGCACGGCTTTTTTGCCGCCCGCGTTCATGGCGATATTGCCGCCGATGCACGAAGCCTCGGCAGAGGTCGGGTCCACCGCGAACACATAACCGGCCGCCTCGGCCGCATCGGCCACGCGCTGCGTCACCACGCCGGCCTCGCTCCAGACCGTGGCCACATCCTGGTCCAGGCCCGGCAGGCGGCGCATCTCGACAGTGCTGACGGCGTCCAGCTTTTCGGTGTTGATGACCGCGCTTTTCCAGGTCAGCGGCACGGCTCCGCCGGTGTAGCCGGTGCCACCACCGCGCGGCACGATGCTCAAACCCAAATCGATACAGGCCTTGACCAGGCCCGCCATTTCGGCCTCGCTGTCGGGCGTGAGCACCACAAAGGGGTACTCGACCCGCCAGTCGGTGGCGTCGGTGACATGGGCGACCCGGCTCAGGCCATCAAACTGGATGTTGTCGCGCGCGGTACGCCGCCCCAGCGCCCGCAGCGTCTTGCGCCGCAGTGCGGCCATCTCGGCAAAAGATGCGCCAAATGCCTGCACCGCGCTGCGCGCCGCTTGCAACAGACCCACCACCATCGCGTCGCGCTCGGGGTCTAGGGTTGGGGTGCGGCGCTTTTCAATTTCCGCAAGGCGGTGGTGCAAGGCTTGCACGAGCAAAGCGCGCCGTTTGGGGTTGTCCAGTAAATCGTCCTGCAAATAGGGGTTGCGCTGCACCACCCAGATATCACCCAAGACCTCATACAGCATGCGCGCTGAGCGTCCGGTGCGCCGCTCGCCGCGCAAGCTGGTCAGCGTCTCCCAAGCTGGCTCACCCAGCAGGCGTATCACCACTTCGCGGTCAGAAAACGAGGTGTAGTTGTACGGAATTTCGCGGATGCGTCCGTTACCGTCGTCGGTCGCATCAGGGCGGGCATGCGCGGGAGTGAGATGGGAGAGCTGCGTGGGGGCGTTCATCGGTGGCTGGCTTGTCGCCCGGTCGCAAGCAGGCGACGTGTTTTCGATGGGCGGTGGATGTTAACGCAGGGGCACAATGCGCCCGACCGCCGCTCCGAGAGACCTTATGCAAAACTGGCCCTACCCTTTTTGGATCGCCCACCGCGGCGCAGGCACGCTGGCGCCGGAAAACACCCTGGCCGCTTTTCGCCTGGGCGCATCCCACGGGTACCGCATGTTCGAATGTGACGTCAAACTCAGCAGCGACGGCCTGCCCTTTTTGCTGCACGACGACACGCTGGAGCGCACCACCCATGACGCCAGTGACACCGGTGGCATTGCTGGGCAGCAGCCATGGCACAGGCTGTCACAACGTGATGCAGGCAGCTGGCACAGCCCCGCATACGCGGGGGAGCCGCTGCCCACGCTGGAAGGCATCGCCCGTTTTTGTATCGCCAATGGCTATTTCCTCAATATCGAGATCAAGCCGACCATCGGCACCGAACGCCACACCGGCGAGGTGGTGGCGCAGCACGCGGCGCGTTTATGGCGCGGCAGCGCAACACCCCCTTTGTTGACCTCGTTTGACATTCCCGCGCTCGAAGGCGCGCGCGCTGCCCAGCCCGAAATGCCGCGCGGCCTGCTCATCCACGCACGCGAAGACGGCACCTGGGCCCATTGGCTGGACCATGCCACCCGGCTGCAATGCCACGCCATCGTTTGCAACCACGAACTATGGAACGCGCAATCAGTTGCCCAAGCCAAAGCAGCTGGATTTCGCCTGCTGAGCTACACCGTGAACGACCCGCAAGAAGCCCGGCGCCTGATCGACCTGGGAACCGATGGCGTGATTACCGACCGGGTAGACCACTTTCAGCCGGGTAGCTGAAGCAGCACACCGTGGTGCGACCCGAGCCATGGGGTCGCCGACGGGGGTCGGAATAGGTGTCAATTTCAACAAAGCCGGCGCGGCGCATCATGCCGGCTGATGCATGGTTCTCCTCGTGGCGGTCAATAAACACCCTCTGCACACCCATGGTGGACAGCACCGCCAGCGCCTCGCGCAGCAGCCGCGTGCCCAGGCCCTGCCCCACCCGGTCACGCCGCACCACAGCCTCGCTGACATAGCCCTGGGGTGTGCCGCGCAGCGGCGCAGGCACATAGCGGTCGAAGTCAGTATTCAGACCAAAAGTGACCGCACCCAGGATGTCGCCATCGCGCAGTGCCACAAGGCCGTGGTCACGGCCCCGGGCGATGTCGGCCAGATGGGCACGGATACCGTCTTCGGGCAGGTAATTCCAGCTATTGGCACCGTGGTCAAAGATCAGCGCCTCCAAGGCGGGCAGATGTTCGGCACGCGCTGCGACGATCACAGCGGCATCAACAGGCACTGCGTTCACCGGCCCGTCCGCATCCAGAAAAACTGACTGGCCGCGCTGGCCACCAACAAGCCCAGGTAACTGGCCATCTTGCCGTCGTGGCCAAACACCCAGAGCCCGACCAGCAAAGCGCCCAGACCGCACAGGCTGTTGCTCAGCGCCCGCACCCTCCAACTGCTGCGGCGCACGGACTTGCGCAGGACCCACGGGGCTACCACCGCCAGAAAAGTGCCGACAAACACCGCAGGCGCCACAAAATTGAGCAGGTGGGTAGGGATTGTGAGAAGGTTCATGGCGGCGGAGTGGGAATGCCGCAAGGGCGGACAATTTTATAATCCGCTCCTCTATGACCGTCTGGGCCCTTGGCATCAACCACACCACCGCGCCACTGGACCTGCGCGGTCGCTTCGCCTTCGGCTTGGAACACATCGTTCCGCACCTGAACGCCCTGCGCCAAAGTCTGGTGCAAGCACCCGAGGCCACCATCGTCTCCACCTGCAACCGCACCGAAATTTATTGCGCCGGTGGGCAACCCGACATCGAAGGCACGCTGGACTGGCTGGCCCAATGCGGCGGCGTCCCAGCCCACGCCCTGCGCAGCCACACCTACAGTCTGAGCGACACCCTGGCGGCGCGGCACGCCTTTCGCGTGGCCAGCGGCCTGGATTCCATGGTGCTGGGCGAGCCGCAAATCCTGGGTCAGCTCAAGGACGCCGTGCGCATCGCTGACGAAGCGGGTGCGCTGGGCAGCACGCTGTCGCAACTCTTCCAGCGCTCCTTCACCGTAGCCAAAGAAGTGCGCAGCACCACTGACATTGGCGCGCACTCGATCAGCATGGCCGCCGCCGCAGTGCGCCTGGCCGGACAGCTGTTCGAAGACCTGGGCCAGATCCGCGTGCTGTTTGTGGGCGCGGGCGAGATGATTGACTTGTGCGCCACGCACTTTGCTGCCAAAAACCCCAAAGGCATGGCGGTGGCCAACCGCAGCCTGGAGCGCGGCGAGGCACTGGCACGGCGCTTCGGGGCCAGCGTGATGCCGCTGGCCGATTTGCCAAACCGCCTGCACGAGTTTGATGCCGTCATCAGCTGCACGGCCAGTACCCTGCCCATCATCGGTCTTGGCGCGGTGGAGCGCGCCCTCAAAGCCCGCCGCAACCGGCCCATGTTCATGGTCGATCTGGCGGTGCCGCGCGACATTGAGATGGAAGTCAAAGCCCTGCGCGACGTCTACCTGTACACGGTGGACGACCTGGCCGGCGTGGTGCAAACCGCCCAGGCCAGCCGCCAGGCTGCCGTGGCGCAGGCGGAAGCCATCGTGGACGCGGGCGTGCAAAGCTTTATGCGCTGGGTCGACCAGCGCGCCCATGTTCCCCTGATCCAGCAGCTCAACAGCCAGACCGAAACCTGGCGTGGTGCCGAAATCGCGCGCGCCAAAAAGATGCTGGCGCGGGGCGAAGACGTGGGCAGCGTCCTTGAAGCCCTCTCCAAAGGCCTGACCCAAAAAATGCTGCATGGCGCTTACCAGCAGTTGCAAGCCGGTGACGCGCAAGAGCGCGCCCACACCAGCGCAGCCATCGAGCGCCTTTTTTTACGCAGCAAAAACGGCGCGCCGCACAGCGCGGCAGCCGATCCCGAGCAGTAGCTACCCTGCGCCACACCGCCATGCGCCGCCTGTGGCTGCGCATCCTGTAGCTTCTGTTTTGCCTTTCCTATGAAACCTTTTTTGCGCCAACAGCTCGCCAAATACGCCGACCGTCTGGGGGAGTTGGAATTTTTGCTATCCCGCGAAGACATCATGCAAGACATGGCGCAGTTCCTGGCGCTCTCGCGCGAGCACACCGAGGTGGCGGCGGTGGCCAGCCGTTGGCAACGTTACCTACAGCGCGAGGCCGATCTGGCGGCGGCGCAAGACATGCTGCGCGACGCCGCAGCGGACGCTGACATGCAGACCATGGCGCAAGAAGAAATCGACAGCGCCGGGGCCGAGATGGCGGAGCTGGAGGCCGAACTCCAGCGCATGCTGCTGCCCAAAGACCCGGACGATGCGCGCAACGCCTTTGTGGAAATCCGCGCAGGCACGGGCGGCGACGAATCGGCCCTGTTTGCGGGCGATCTGCTGCGCATGTACACCCGCTACTGCGACAGTCTGGGCTGGAAGGTCGAAGTCATCAGCGAGTCGGCCAGCGAACTCGGCGGCTACAAAGAGGTGGTGATACGGGTCGAGGCGCACAACGCTTACGGCACGCTCAAGTTCGAGTCTGGCGGCCACCGGGTTCAGCGCGTGCCTGCCACCGAAACCCAGGGTCGCATCCATACCAGCGCCTGCACCGTGGCCGTGCTGGCCGAGCCGGACGAAGCCGAGGCCATCAAGATCAACCCGTCGGACCTGCGCATCGACACCTTCCGGGCCAGCGGTGCGGGCGGCCAGCACATCAACAAAACCGACTCTGCCGTGCGCATTACCCACCTGCCCACCGGCATCGTCGCCGAATGCCAGGACGGGCGCAGCCAGCACAGCAACAAGGCGCAGGCCTTGCGCGTACTCACCGCGCGCATCCAGGAAAAAGACCGCAGCGAACGTGCCGCCAAAGACGCTGCCGAGCGAAAAAGTCTGGTCGGCACCGGCGACCGCAGCGACCGCATCCGCACCTACAACTTTCCACAGGGCCGGCTGACCGACCACCGCATCAACCTCACGCTCTACAAGCTGCTGGGCATCATGGAGGGCGATCTGGGCGATGTGGTCGCTGCGCTGCAGGCCTATGAGGCGGCGCAGCAACTGGCCGCGCTGGAAGTCGGTGCGTGAACCCCAGCCGAACATGAACGCAGCAAAGACTGTGGCGGACGCGCTCGCCCAGGCGCAGGCTGCGGGTCTGGAGCGGATTGACGCCCAGCTCTTGCTGCTGCACGCCCTGGATCGCAAGCCACACGACCGCGCCTGGTTGATCGCCCATGACACCGACGTGTTGCCGCCCGATGCCCTGGCGCGATGGCAAGCCGTCTTAAGCAGGCGGCTCGGTGGCGAACCGCTGGCCTACATCACCGGCCAAAAAGCCTTTTACGGGCTGGACCTGCTGGTCGACGCCCGCGTGCTCGATCCCCGCGCTGATACCGAGACGCTGGTCGATTGGGCGCTTGAAGTCCTGCCTGCCGCGCCGCAGCGGGTGCTGGATCTGGGCACCGGCAGCGGTGCAGTCGCGCTGGCGCTGCAACACCAACGTCCGGCCTGGGAGGTGCACGCGCTAGACCACAGCGTTGACGCGCTGGATGTGGCGCAAGCAAACGCACGGCGGCTGGGTCTGCCCGTGCAGTTCACGCAGGGCGACTGGCTAAACGGTGCGCAGGGGAAGTTCCACGCCATCGTTTCCAACCCGCCTTACGTGGCCGACGGCGACCCGCATTTGGACGATCTGCGATGCGAGCCTGCAATGGCCCTGAGCAGCGGGCGCGACGGTCTGGACGCCATCCGCACCATCATCGCCAAGGCACCGCAGCACCTGCACCCGGGGGCTTGGCTGATGCTGGAGCACGGATACAAGCAGGCGCATGCGGTCTGCGCGCTGTTGACGCAGGTGGGCTTTAAGCAGGTGGAATCACGGCGTGATCTCGCAGGGATTGCCCGGTGTTCGGGCGGTCGCCTCACCCCAGGGTAGGCGTCCACCCCGCCACAAGCGCGCTGTAGGCGGCGCGGGTGCCCTCGCCCACGCTGGCCAGGACCTGGTCGTAGCGGGTTTGGTGGCGGGCCAGCAGGCGGGCGGAAGCCACCATGCGGGCATTACAAAACCAGTGGCAGCTGTGCTGCATCAAAAACATTTCGGCGCAAAGTTGGTAGGCGCGGTCGCGCTGCGAGAGTTCAGCCGCATTGACCAAGGTGCTGGATATGCCCTGGGCGTGGATACGCATGAGGCGGCGCAGGTCAAAGGTGGTGGACGGGAACCACTGGCGCACAAAAGGCAGGTCCATGGCCAGGCGGCTGACCCGGCTGGCGGCCTCCTCAGCACTGGCCAGCTCATTGGCAAAGCGTTTGAACTGCTCGTCGAGCTGCACTTCGGACAAAGCCAGCGTGTTCCAGACCGACTGCGCGCGCTCGGCATCTTTCTCACCCAGCGCCCGCAAATAGCCGGTGGACAGGGTTTCCATCAGCTTCTCAATTTGGTAGCTACGGAGATAGCCCGCCAAAAAAAGCACCCGCTGCCGATGCTCCTGCGCTTTGCGCCACTGGGCGGCGATGGCCGCCACAAAGGCGAGCAAAAAGAGAAAGTCCATGGCGCGGGATTATCAGCGCCCGCTGGGCTTCAGGTCTCAAACATCTCGCGCATGGTTCGCAGAGCAGCTTTCAGGCTTGCGGCTTGGACGCTACCCAGCTTTTTGACCAGGCGCAGCTTATCGACGCTGCGGATTTGATCCAAGACCAGCAGACCCGAAGTGCCCTGGAACTTGAGGGGCACCCGAAAAGGTGCCTGGAAACCCTGGGATGTCATGGGCGCAATGATGACGGTCTTAAGATGGTCATGCAGCTCGGGCGGGGAAAGCACCACGCAGGGGCGCGATTTGCGGATTTCGCTGCCCACGGTGGGGTCCAGGTTGACCAGCCACACATCCCCCCGCGTCACCACGCCAGATCCTCGTCGCCCCCGTTGGCAAATTCGCCCAGTAAGAGCTCATCTTCATGCGCGAGTGCCACCGCTTTGGCGGCATCCGCCCAACCCGCGCGCGCTGGGAGTGCAGGTTTGCGGATCACCAGCGCGCCATTCTCGACTGTCAGATCGGCTTCGCCCTCCAGACCCAGCTGAACGAGCATGGGCTTGGGAATCACAATTCCACGGGAGTTGCCGAAGGGGCGGATGGAGACGTGCATGGGCTGGGCTTGAATTGGCTGTTTGGCATGCAGGATGTTATTACTAAGTAATAACTATGTCAAAGCCCGTTTTCTCAAGCAAGCCCTCAAGCCGCCAACGCAGCAACAGGTGCCTGAACGCCCACCCCCAAGCGGTTCACCCCGCTCACCAGCGCCTTGATCGACGCAGTCACGATGTTCGTATCCAGTCCTACACCGAAGCGCTCAAGCTTGTCGCTGCCCACCGTCGCCAATTCCATGAAGGCGCAGGCCTGCGCTTCGCCGGCTTCTTCGCTGGCTTTGGTGGAACGTTCCTCGAAGTTGCGCACCTGCACGCGCACACCCAGGGTTTGCAGCGCTTGCACCGCCGCGTCGATGGGGCCGTTGCCGTGGCCTTTGAGCACGTGGCGCACACCGGCTGCTTCCACCACCAGGCGTATGCCCTGGCCGCTGGTGTTGTGCGGGTGGTCGGTCAGGTTGTGTTCGACGTAGTGCAGCGGTGCGGTGGTGTCCAGGTAGGTGGCGGCGAACAAATCCCAGATGGCCTGCGCCGTCATCTCGCCGCCATGGCTGTCGGTGTAGGCCTGCACCTCGCCCGAAAACTCCACCTGCAAACGCCGGGGCATGACCACGCCGAATTCGGCTTCCATCAAGTAGGCCACGCCGCCTTTGCCCGACTGGCTGTTGACGCGGATGATGGAGTCGTAGGTGCGGCCCACATCGGCCGGGTCTATGGGCAGGTACGGCACATTCCACAGGCCTTTTTTGTCCAGCACCGCAAAGCCTTTTTTGATGGCGTCCTGGTGCGAGCCGCTGAAGGCGGTGAAAACCAAATCGCCCACATAGGGGTGGCGCGGGTGGATGGGCAGCTGGTTGCAATGTTCCACGGTGCGGGCCACGGCGTTGATGTCCGAGAAGTCCAGCCCCGGATTCACACCCTGGGTATAGAGGTTGAGCGCCAGGGTGACGATGTCCACATTGCCGGTGCGCTCGCCGTTGCCGAACAGGCAGCCTTCCACCCGGTCTGCACCGGCCATGATGCCCAGTTCGGCGGCGGCCACCGCCGTGCCCCGGTCGTTGTGCGGGTGCAGGCTGATGATCACGCTGTCGCGCCGCGCCAGGTTGCGGTGCATCCACTCCACCTGGTCGGCGTAGATGTTCGGCGTGGCCACCTCGACCGTAGCGGGCAAATTGAGAATGACTTTGTTATCCGGGGTCGCACCCCAGACTGCCGTGACGGCGTCGCAGACCTCTTTGGCAAATTCCAGCTCGGTCGAAGTAAACAGTTCCGGGCTGTATTGCAAGACCCACTCGGTTTGCGGATGCGCCTGTGCCAGTTCTTTGATGAGCGTCACCGAATCCACAGCGAGTTGCACCACCTCGGCCTTGCTCATGTTGAAAACCACGTCGCGGAACAGCGGCGCAGTAGCGTTGTAGACGTGCATGATCACGCGCCGCGCACCGGCGACGGACTCAAATGTGCGGCGGATCAGGTGCTCGCGCGCCTGGGTCAAGACCTCGATAGTCACGTCCTGCGGAATCAGCTTGTCGTCCACCAGCTTGCGCACAAAGTCAAAGTCGGTTTGCGAAGCGCTGGGAAAGCCGACCTCAATCTCTTTGAAGCCAATCTGGCAGACGCTGCGGAACATGCGCAGCTTGCGCTCCAGGTTCATGGGCTCAAACAGCGACTGGTTGCCGTCACGCAGGTCGGTGCTCATCCAGACCGGTGGCGCGGTGATGGTGCGGCCTGGCCATTGGCGGTCGGGCAAATCGACGGGCGGGAAGGCGCGGTACTTGGTGGACGGGTTGTGGAGCATAGAAACCTTGAGGCTATAGAAATTGCGGTGTTACGCAGTGTACGCAGCCGGCCGCGCCAGATAATTGCTTATTGTGTGCAAACGCGATTTTTTGAGCAATTTAATTGTACAAAATATAGATTTTCCTTATTTTTAAAACAAGCTATGAACTTTGCACGCAATAAGCCTTGTGGCGCGATACGCGCCCACTTGGGGTGCTGCGTGGTCTGCACCAGCCCGCATCCGCCCACGCGGCGGCAAGGGAGCGACACCTAAAATGCTCCGGTGAACCCGCCCATCTCCCCACCGCGCCGCCCCATCCGGGAACTGCCTGACACCCTGATCAGCCAGATTGCGGCCGGTGAGGTTGTGGAACGCCCGGCCTCGGTGGTGCGCGAACTGGTCGACAACGCGCTCGACGCCCAGGCCCGCCAGATCACAGTCCGGCTTTTGGCGGGCGGGGTGCGGCTGATTGCGGTGGAAGACGACGGCGTGGGCATTCCGGCGGATGAACTACCCATTGCCTTTAAACGCCACGCCACCAGCAAGATCGGCAGCCTGGAAGATCTGGAGTCGGTAGCGACCATGGGTTTTCGGGGCGAGGCGCTGGCCGCCATCAACGCGATTGCCGATTGCGCCATCCTCTCGCGCACTGCCGATGCCCAGGCTTTCATGCTGGACGGGCGCACCGGCGAGCTACGCCCCGTGGCCCGCGCCCCCGGCACGACGGTGGAGGTCAAGGAACTTTTTTATAGCACCCCGGCGCGGCGCAAATTCCTCAAGACCGACGCTACCGAGCTGGCCCATTGCATCGAAGCCGTGCGCCGCCATGCGCTGGCCCGCCCGGACGTGGGTTTTGCGATCTGGCACGAAGGCAAGCTGCTTGAACAGTGGCGCCGCTGCACGGACGCGCAGGCAGCCCAAACCAGCCTGGACCAGCGCCTGGGCGACGTGCTGGGTGCAGATTTTCTGGCGCGCTCGCTGGCGGTGGAATGGACCAGCGGCGACGCGGAGACCGCCGACGCGTACCGCCTGCGGGTCTGGGGCCGGGTCGGCATTCCGGACGCCGCCCGGGCCCGTGCCGACCAGCAATTTGCCTATGTGAACGGCCGCTTTGTCCGCGACAAAGTGCTCAGCCACGCCGCCCGCAGCGCGTTTGAAGACGTGCTGCACGGCCAGCGCCAGCCGGTCTACGCGCTGTACCTGGCGATAGAGCCGACGCGGGTGGACGTGAACGTACACCCCACCAAAATCGAAGTCCGTTTTCGCGACAGCCGGGAAGTCCACCAGGCCATCCGCCACGCCGTGGAGGCCGCGCTGGCGGCCCCACGCGCAGCCAGCGCCGAGGCTGTGTCGCCGCGCGAAGACGGCTTGCGCTTGAACGGGCAGACAGAACCGGCCCGACCACTCTATTCCACCCAGACACCGATGGCTTTGCGGGCCGCCGAAGCCACCCCGCCCGCCTGGAACCCGGCCCCGCAGTCCGCGCCATGGCGCGACACCCGACCCGGCATGCCGGTGCGCGAACTAGGCGCACTATGGCAACCGGCGCCTGCGGGCCCGAATGTGGGCTCGGCGCCCCAAGCGCTTGCGCAGCAGCGACCAGACCGCGCACCGCCCGAGGACTGGCCGCTGGGCCGGGCGTTGGCGCAATTGCAGGGCATTTACATCCTGGCCGAAAACACGCAGGGCCTGGTCGTGGTTGACATGCACGCAGCCCACGAGCGCATCGTCTACGAGCGGCTCAAAACCCAGTTGCAAGAAGGCACCGCACGCACCATTGCCAGCCAGCCGCTGCTCCTGCCCCTGACCTTCGCGGCGACCCCTCTGGAGATTGACACGGCGCACACCTATGCCGAGGCCTTGCAGACCCTGGGCCTGGACGTGGCCGCTTTCTCGGCCAAAACCCTGGCCGTGCGCGCAGTCCCGGCCACGCTGGCGCAGGGCGACGCGGTGGAGTTGGCGCGCAGCGTGCTCGCCGAGCTGGCGCAGCACGAAGCCAGCACCGTGATCCAGCGTGCACACAATGAAATCCTCTCCACCATGGCCTGCCACGGCGCGGTGCGCGCCAACCGGCGCTTGAACATCGACGAGATGAACGCGCTCTTGCGCCAGATGGAAGCCACCGAACGCAGCGACCAATGCAACCATGGCCGCCCAACCTGGCGGCAGGTCAGCGTGGCCGAACTCGACCGGCTGTTCATGCGGGGGCGCTAGTGCCCACGTCCAGGCCGGATTCGGCACCGCCCCTGCCCTTGTACGTCTGCCTGGCCGGCCCCACGGCCAGCGGCAAAACGGCCGCTGCGCTGGCCATCGCCCGCGCCCATCCGGTGGAAATCATCAGCGTGGACTCGGCGCTGGTGTACCGCAGCATGGATATTGGTACGGCCAAACCCAGTGCCACCGAGCTGGCCGCGGTGCCGCACCATCTGGTCAACATCCGCGACCCGCTGCAGGCCTACAGCGCAGCCGAATTCGTGCAGGACGCGCATCGCCTGATCCACCAGATCACGGCGCGGGGCCGCCTGCCGCTACTGGTCGGCGGCACCATGCTGTATTTCAAGGCCTTGTTCGACGGCATAGACCCCATGCCCCCTGCGCAGCCCGCGCTGCGCGCCGCCATCGAAGCGCAGGCCCAGCTGGAAGGTTGGCCTGCCTTGCACACCGAGCTGGCACGGGTGGATCCGGCCACCGCCGCCCGCCTGGCCCCGGCGGATGGCCAGCGCATACAGCGCGCGTTGGAGGTCTACCGCGCCAGCGGTCTGCCGCTGTCGCACTTCCATGCCCGCAGCGGAGAACCCGCGCTATCGGCGGTGCCGCTGATTACGCTAGAGCCGCACGACCGTGCCTGGTTGCACGCACGCATTGCGCAGCGTTTTGACGCCATGCTGGCTGCAGGATTTCTGGAAGAGGTGCGAGCCTTGCGCGCGCGCGGCGACTTGCATGCAGAGCTGCCATCGATGCGCTGCGTGGGTTACCGCCAGGCCTGGGAAGCCCTGGATGGTCTGGCTGGAATGGACAGCCTGCGTGAGCGCGGCATAGCAGCGACCCGGCAGCTGGCCAAGCGGCAAATCACCTGGCTGCGTTCCATGGCGCAGCGCCAGGTGGTGGATTGTCAAGCGGAAGATGCTGCGCAGCAGGTGCTGCGCGCCGTAGAGCAGGCCATGGCGCAGAACGCGCAGGCCTGAGCCCGGCGCCGCTTACAGGCAGGCCAGCATGGCCGCTTCGATCTCGGCGGCGGCTTGCTTGAGGTAAGGGTTGCTGGATTCGCTGCCTGCGCGCCCGGCGTCCAGGTCGGCTTGGAAGCCATCGCGCTGCGGCCAGTGCACACTCAGGCAGGAAAAGCCCGACTCTTCAATCAGCGCCAGCGCACTGTCGACCAAGCGCTCGGAGCGGCCGGTCTTGGAAAGCACCAGCACGATTTTTTCACCCGTATCGCGCAAGCGCGCCAGGCGCTTGGCCAGACCGAGCGTGGGGCGCAAATCATCCATCGAGGTGCCGGTGGGCAAAAACACCACGTCGCTTTCGCGCGCCACATCGGTGGTCAGCTCGTCAGCCAGACCCCGCGTGTCGACCACCAGCAGGTCATAACCCTCTGCCGCCCGACGCAGCTTCTTGATGCTTTTGGCGGCGCGGGCCTCGACTTCGGGCTCGATACCGGCGGCCATGCGGGTCGCAGCCCATTCCACGCAGGACAGCTGTTCCAGGTCAAAGTCGCCAATCAGCACGCTCTGACCCCGGTGCGCCGCCGCCACCGCCAGCACCCGGGCCAGAGCACTTTTTCCCACGCCACCTTTTTGACCGATAAATGAAGCCACAATCATGGGGAAGTCTCCTTGGTTTGCCAAACTCAGTTTTCACGCGCTTTACAGGGTGTTGCCCTGTTTGTGCGACCATTATCACCAAGCGGCTGCACGGTTCACCTGTGCGCGCAGTGTGCCCTTTGCGCTGACTTTGTTTCCCGACGACGCCCCATATGCCTCCTCCTCTCGCCACTGCCCGCGCCACTGCGCCGCCCACGTCCTTGGGCGGTTTGCTGCCTTTTTTGAAACCCTACCGCCTGCGCATAGCGGTGGCGCTGTTCTTTTTGCTGGCCACCGCAGCCGCCACGCTGGCCTTCCCGCTGGCGCTGCGCAGCCTGATTGACGGGGGCATTGCGGCGGCGGGCAGCGGCGGGCAGGTGGCCGCTGTGCAAAGCCATTTTGTGAATCTGTTTGCGCTGGCCACCGCTTTGGGCGTGTTGTCGGCGGGGCGTTTTTACATGGTGAGCTGGCTGGGTGAGCGCGTCACAGCCGATTTGCGCAACGCGGTCTACAGCCACGTGCTGAACCAAAGCCCGGAATTTTTTGAGACCACCCAAACCGGCGAGGTGCTCTCTCGCCTGTCCGCCGACACCACCTTGGTGCAAACCGTGGTCGGCTCCTCGCTGAGCATGGGCTTGCGCAACCTGGTGATGGGCATAGGCGCCTTGGGCATGCTGATTTATGCGAACCCGGTGGTGATGCTGCAGGTGCTGGCGGTGCTCTTGGCCATCATCGCGCCCAGCGTCTGGTTTGGCCGTCGGGTGCGGCGGCTCTCGCGTGCCAGCCAGGACCGGGTAGCCGATGCCAGCGCCATCGCCGCCGAAGTTCTCAATGCGATTCCCGTCGTGCAAAGCTACAACGCGCAAGGGCGCGAGGCCAGCCGCTTCGCCGACTCCACCACCCGCGCATTCGAGACCGCGGTGCGGCGCAGCATGGCACGGGCTGCGCTAGTGGCTTTCATCATCGTCGCCACCTCGGCGGCACTCTTGTGGGGCCTGTACCAGGGCACGCAGGCGGTGGCGGCAGGCACCATCACCGCAGGCGACCTGGGACAGACCGTGGTCTACGTCATCATTCTGGCAAGTGCCTTTGCCGTGCTTGGCGAAGTCTACGGCGACTTACTGCGTGCGGCAGGCGCCACAGAGCGGCTCGTCGAACTGCTGCACTCGCGCTCCAGCATCCGCTCGCCTGCAGCTCCTCGGCCTGCGGCGCTGCCCGCTGCAGGCAGCGCAGTCAGCATGGAAAACGTCGGTTTTCATTACCCGTCGCGGCCCCTGCAGAACGCGCTGAGCAATTTCACACTGGACGTGCAACCCGGCCAGACCGTGGCCATCGTGGGCCCCAGCGGCGCGGGCAAGACCACTGTCTTCCAGCTGCTGCTGCGCATGTACGACCCGCAAAGCGGCAGCATCACCATCGACGGCGTGCCCTGCCAGGACATGGCGCTGGAAGACCTGCGCGAGCGCGTGGGCATCGTGCCGCAAGATCCGGTGATTTTTTCCACCAGTGCGCTGGAAAACATCCGCTACGGCAAGCCCCGGGCCAGCGATGCCGAGGTCCACGCCGCCGCGCAAGCGGCATTTGCCGACGCCTTTATCCGCGAGCTGCCGCAGGGCTACGACACTTTTTTGGGTGAGCGCGGTATCCGCCTCTCCGGCGGGCAGCGCCAGCGCATCGCGATTGCCCGCGCCATGCTCAAGAATCCGCCGCTGCTGCTGCTAGACGAGGCCACCAGCGCGTTAGACGCAGAGAGCGAACGCATGGTTCAGGCGGCGCTGGAGTCGGCCATGCGCAACCGCACCACGCTGGTTATCGCCCACCGTCTGGCAACGGTGCAAAAAGCCGACCACATCGTGGTGATCGACCGGGGCCGTTTGGTGGAACAAGGCACGCACACCGAGCTGGTCGCCCAGGGCGGCGTGTACGCCGGGCTGGCGGCTTTGCAGTTCAACGCCTGATCCTTTGCGTGGACATGCGTAGCACCGCAGCGCGTGAGGTATCGTGTGGCCATGACTAGCCTGCTCGCACTACTTTTCGTTCTCACGTACCTGGCCATTGTTCTGGAGCATCCGCTGCAGATTAACAAGTCGGCCTCCGCCCTGATGGGTGCCGGTTTACTGTGGACGCTGTACGCACTGCTGGGACCGACCGCCGAGGTGCTGAATACCGAGCTCGCTGAATCGCTCACCGGCACGGCGCAGATCGTGTTCTTCCTGATCGGGGCCATGGCGATAGTGGAGGTGGTGGACGCACACGACGGCTTTGAAGTGCTAACCACCCATATCAAGACCCGAAGGCTCTCAACCCTGGTGTGCTTGGTGGGCCTGTTCACTTTTTTTCTCAGCGCCATCCTGGACAACCTGACCACGGCCATCGTGATGGTCTCGCTCATGAAGCGCCTGCTCGATGCGCGTGAAGACCGGCTGTTGATGGCCGGCATCATCGTGATTGCCGCCAACGCGGGTGGGGCCTGGACGCCGATTGGCGATGTGACCACGACCATGCTGTGGATCGGGGGACAGGTCACGACGCTGGCCATCATGCAAGGCGTATTTCTGGCGTCGATGGTCAACCTGCTGGTGCCGCTGGCAGTGGTGGCCTGGCGTCTGGGCGCGCGCGCCGTCGTCTCGCCCGCACGCGCGGCAGGCGATGGCACCTTGCCCACGACACCCGCAGAGCGCCTGACGATGTTGGTGCTGGGCCTGGGAGTGCTGGTGCTGGTGCCGGTGTTCAAAGCGGTGACGCATTTGCCGCCCTTTCTAGGGATTTTGCTGGGTCTGGGCGTGCTGTGGATGGTGGGCGACCTGATGCACCGGGACAAAGCGGAGGACGACAAGCAGCACCTCACGCTGGTGAGCGCGCTAGGGCGCATCGACATGGCCTCCATCGTATTTTTTGTCGGCATCCTGCTGGCAGTGGCCGTGCTGGAGCACAGCCACATCCTGCCCGCACTGGCGGCCTGGTTGGACCAGACCGTTGGGCGATTGGACCTGATCGTCATCCTGATCGGCCTGGCCAGCGCCGTGGTCGACAACGTGCCGCTGGTGGCCGCCTCCATGGGCATGTATGACCTGGCGAAGTACCCGACCGACAGCTTTTTGTGGGAGTTCATGGCCTACTGCGCAGGCACCGGCGGCTCCATCCTCATCATCGGCTCCGCCGCTGGAGTCGCCGCCATGGGCCTGGAGCGCATCGACTTCATGTGGTACGCCCGAAAGATCAGCCTGCTCGCTTTACTGGGTTATCTGGGCGGGGCGGCGATGTACCTGGTGCAGGCGGGTTTACAGCAGGCCTGAGTGCTTTGTGCCACAGCTCCCGGCGATTGCCTTCAAGCACACGCGCGGGCTTTCCAGCGCTGCCTTGGCATTGCGCGATGTGGGGGCGCCTGATTGGGTGTTTTCCCTAGCATGTCGGCGCCGGAAGATGTCCGTTTTAAGCGGCATTCGCGGTTAACCTCAGGCTTGTTTCTACATGTCGGGGCTTACCATGCACGCACTGCTACTCCTGTCTAAAAAAATCGATGCTCTGAGCGAGTGGGTGGGTCGATGGGTGGCGTGGCTGCTGCTGTTTGCCGTTCTGATCAGTGCAGCAAATGCAGTGGTTCGCAAGGCGTTCAATATGAGCTCCAACGGATTTCTGGAAATTCAGTGGTATCTGTTCGCAGCGACCTTTTTACTGGCCTCCGGCTACACACTGATGCGCCAGGAGCACGTGAAGATTGACGTGATCTCCGGGCGCTTTTCCAAGCGAACGCAGGTGTGGATCGACATCATCGGCATCTGCGTATTTTTGTTCCCCTTTGTGATCGTGATCATCAAGCTGGCCATGCCGCTGGTGATCAACGCGTATGTGACACAGGAAGTGTCGTCCAACGCCGGCGGACTGATCCGCTGGCCGGTATTTGCGCTGCTGCCCGCAGGCTTGCTGCTGTTGGGCATCCAGGCGGTCTCGGAGCTGATCAAACGAATCGCCTTCTTGCAAGGGTTGATTCCAGATCCGACCAAAAAGCAGGGTAGCAAGACACCCGAGGAAGAACTTGCGGAGTTTTTGCTGCAAAAAGAGGTGGCTACCCGTGAAGCCGCACAAATGGGAGCACGGCCATGAACGAGTTTTTGATCGCCAATATGGCGCCCATCATGTTCGCATCGCTGATCATCTTTTTGATGTTCGGCTACGCGGTCACCTTCTCGTTGGCGGCCTGCGGGCTGCTGTTTGGTCTGGTGGCCGTTGAGCTGGGCGTGATCCAGCCGGCGTTTTTGCAAAGCCTGCCGCTGCGCATGTTCGGCATCATGCAGAACGACACGCTGCTGGCGATTCCTTTCTTCACCTTCATGGGGCTGATTCTGGAGCGCTCAGGCATGGCCGAGGATTTGCTCGACACCATCGGGCAGCTGTTCGGCCCCATCCGGGGTGGACTGGCTTACGCGGTGATTCTGGTCGGTGCCATGCTGGCGGCAACCACCGGGGTGGTGGCGGCATCGGTGATTTCTATGGGCCTGATTTCGCTTCCCATCATGCTGCGCTACGGCTACGACCGGCGTGTGGCCAGCGGGGTGATTGCAGCGTCCGGCACGCTGGCGCAAATCATCCCACCCTCGCTGGTGCTGATTGTGCTGGCCGACCAACTCGGCAAAAGCGTGGGTGATTTGTACAAGGGCGCTTTTATTCCGGGCTTTGTGCTGACCGGCTTGTACATCGGCTACATCGTGCTGCTCAGCTTTATCCGCCCGCAGTCGGTTCCAGCCCTGCCGCTGGAGGCCCGCACCATCCGTGAAGCGGACGGCACGTCGGGTCTGCGCTCGCTGTTGCTGCTGGTCATCGTGTCCACCGGTGCGGCGATTGCATTCGCCAAATGGCGGCCCGACGCAACCCCGCTGGATGAGTTGATCGTGACCTCGATGTGCGTGGGCGTAGCGATTGCGTTTGTCGCCTCGGTCATCAACCGCGTAACGGGCATGGGGCTCTTGTCCAATATGGCTGAGCGCGTGACTTTCGTCATGATTCCGCCGCTGGGCCTGATTTTTCTGGTACTGGGAACGATTTTTTTGGGTGTTGCCACACCGACCGAGGGCGGTGCGATGGGCGCAGTGGGTGCGCTGGTCATGGCGATGGCGCGCAGACGCATTGATATCAAGCTGATCCGCCAGGCCATGGACTCGACCATGAAGCTGTCCTGCTTTGTGCTCTTTATCCTGATGGGCGCGACCGTGTTCAGCCTGGCATTCCAGGGGGTGGACGGACCGAAATGGGTGGAGCATTTGCTCTCCGGCCTGCCGGGCGGGCAACTGGGCTTTTTGATTGTGGTCAATATCCTGGTGTTTGTGCTGGCTTTCTTCTTGGACTTCTTTGAGTTGGCCTTCATCATCATTCCGCTGATCGGGCCTGTGGCTGAGAAGCTGGGGATCGATCTGGTCTGGTTTGGTGTGCTCTTGGCCGTGAACATGCAAACCTCTTTCATGCACCCCCCCTTCGGCTTTGCGCTGTTTTACCTGCGCAGCGTGGCACCCAACGAAGACTATGTCGACAAGGTCACGAAGAAGCCCATCAAGAAAGTCACCATCGAAGAAATTTACTGGGGCGCCGTACCCTTTGTACTGATCCAGGTTTTCATGGTGGGCTTGATCATCGCCTTCCCGGGTCTTGTATCGAGTGGGTTGACCAAAGACCCCGTATTGGACGCAGACTCCGTGATGCAGCAGCTTCAGGCTGATTCGCAGCAAAGCTCCGACGACAAGGCCACGGCTGCTGAAGATGACCCGATGAAGCGGATGCTGGAGTCCATGCAAGAAGAAAAGGATAAAAAGCCCTGACCCGGCAATAAAAAACCCCGCCAAGGCGGGGTTTTTGGTAAGCAGCGATTTGACAGGAGCCGCGTCAGAGCTTTTGCGCCTGCATGAAATCGTCCATAGACGCTTCCGCCAGGCTGAACCACAAATTGCTTTCCTTGCGGAAAGCCGCGTAATCGGTGTAGATTTTTTTCCAGCCGGGATTGGTGTCGTTCAGTTCACCGTACACATCCATGGCCGACTTGAAAGCAGCGTTCATCACGTCTTTAGGGAAAACGTGCAACTTGGCACCCTGGCCCAGCAGGGTCTTGAGCGCGCCCACATTGCGCGCGTCGTACTTCGCTTGCATATCGGTGTGGGCAAATGCTGCAGCGCACTCGACGATAGATTTGTACTCGGATGACAGGCCCTCAAAGGCTTTTTGGTTCACATACAGAGAGAGCTGGGGACCGACCTCCCAAAAGCCAGGGTAGTAGTAATGCTGAGCAACCTTGTTCAAACCCAATTTCAAATCGTCATAAGGGCCGACCCACTCGGCTGCGTCGATCGTGCCCTTCTCCAGCGCCTGGTAAATCTCACCGCCGGGGATGTTCTGCGGAATCACGCCCAGGCGTTCCAGCACACGCCCGGCAAAGCCGCCGCAACGGAACTTCAAGCCCTTGAGGTCTTCAACCGACTTGACTTCCTTGCGAAACCAGCCCCCCATCTGCACGCCGGTGTTGCCCATGGGGAAGTTGACGATGCCGACTTTGCCGAAATGTTCACGCAAAAGTTTCAAGCCATTGCCCTCGTAGACCCACGACGTCATCTGGCGGCTATTCAGGCCAAAGGGGATCGCGCAATCGAGGGCGTAGGTGGGGTCTTTTCCGAAGAAGTAATACGAGGCTGTATTGGCCATCTCGACGGTTCCATTGGACACACCGTCGAGTACGCCGAAAGCGGGCATCAACTCACCCGCTGCATGGGTGGTGATGGTGAACTTACCGCCGGATAGCTCACCCACTTTTTTTGCGAATACGTCGCACACGCCAAACAAGGTGTCCAGCGCCTTGGGGAAACTGGAAGCACAACGCCAGCGCAAAGTGGACTGCGCATGAACAGCGGGGGCGACTCCCGCAGCGAGCACACCGGCCAGGCCAGCGTTTCTGATAACCGAACGACGATCCATAGATTGCTCCTCAAGTGGTGGAAACCGCGCGGGTTAACGCTGAAACAAAAAAGCGCAACAGGCTGCGGCCCAGGGATTGTAGGAACGCATTTGCACAACTTTTGCAGGGGTTTTCCCCCGAAATTGGGACTAAATCGCTTCGGTAAAGCGGGATTTGATGGATTGCAGAATGCCCGCTGCATCGAGCCCCTGCAAGGCCAGCAACTTGGCAGGGTCGCCGTGTTCAATGAACACGTCAGGCAAACCGAGTTGCAAGACCGGCACGCTCAGCCCTGCAGCTTGCAAGGCCTCCAGCACCGCGCTGCCCGCGCCGCCCATGATGGCACCCTCCTCCAGCGTCACCAGTGCCCGGTGGCTGCGGGCAATCTGCACAAGCAGTTCGGTATCCAGGGGCTTGACCCAGCGCATGTTGACTACCGTCGCCCCCAGTGCTTCACCCGCTGCCAGCGCCGCGTGCAGCAAGGTACCGAAGGCCAGAATCGCGGTGCCCTGCCCCTGTCGCCGGATCTCGCCTTTACCAAAAGGCAGGCCGTCCAGGCCGGCGGTCACAACCACACCGGCACCGGCACCGCGTGGGTAACGCACCGCCACAGGGTGGTCTTGTGCAAACGCCGTACTGAGCAACTGGCGGCACTCGTTCTCATCGGCCGGACAGGCCAGACTCATGTTGGGGATGCAGCGGATGAAGGGGATGTCATAGGCACCGGCGTGGGTCGCGCCGTCGGCTCCGACCAGGCCGGCGCGGTCCAGGGCGAACACCACAGGTAGATTCTGGATCGCCACATCGTGGATCATCTGGTCGTAGGCGCGCTGCAAAAAGGTGGAGTAAATCGCCACCACGGGCTTCATGCCCTCGCAGGCCAAACCGGCGGCAAAGGTCACCGCATGCTGCTCGGCAATCCCCACATCGAAATAGCGCTGCGGAAAGCGCCGCTCAAACTCGACCAGGCCCGAGCCTTCGCGCATGGCCGGCGTGATGCCGACCAGGCGCGCATCCTGGCCAGCCATATCGCACAGCCAGTTGCCAAACACCTGGGTGAACGTGGTCTTGGGTGCTGCCGCCGGTTTTTGCAGACCCACCGCCGGGTCAAATTTTCCGGGACCGTGGTAGGTGACCGGATCATCTTCGGCGCGTTCGTAGCCCTTGCCTTTTTTGGTGACGACGTGCAAAAACTGCGGGCCGCTGAGGTGTTTGATGTTCTCCAGCGTCGGGATCAGCGAATCCAGATCATGTCCATCAATCGGACCGATGTAATTGAAGCCGAACTTCTCAAACAGCGTGGCCGGCACCAACATGCCCTTGGCCTGCTCTTCAATGCGCTTGGCCAACTCAAACAGCGGTGGCGCACCTTTGAGCAAACCCTTTCCGACGCTCTTGGCCTGCGCATAGAACTGGCCGCTCATGAGCTGCGCCAAATAGCGGTTCAGCGCACCCACCGGCGGGCTGATGCTCATATCGTTGTCGTTGAGGATGACCAGCAGCTTGCCATCCTGCACCCCGGCATTGTTGAGCGCCTCAAACGCCATACCGGCGGTGAGCGCGCCGTCGCCGATCACGGCGATGGAATGGAAGTCTTCGCCCTTGATGCGCGCGGCCATGGCCATGCCTGAGGCGGCCGAGATGGAGGTGCTGGAGTGCGCCGTGCCGAAGGTATCGAACGCACTCTCCGTGCGCTGCGGAAAACCACTCAAACCACCCCACTGGCGCAGGGAGGCCATGCGCTCGCGCCGACCGGTCAGGATTTTGTGTGGGTAGGTCTGGTGGCCCACGTCCCAGACGATACGGTCCTGCGGCGTGTTGAATACGTAATGCAGCGCCAGCGTCAGCTCCACCGTACCCAGGTTGGAGCTCAGATGGCCACCGGTTGCGGCCACGCTGTGCAGCACATAGTCACGCAACTCGGCTGCCAATGCGGGCAAAGCATGGCGCGGATAACTGCGCAAGGTGGAAGGGGAATCGATATCAGCCAGGCGGGGGCCGGCCGAGCCTACAGAGCCTTTGGGGCCAGTAAATGGGGGCTGCATAGCGTCCTAGGTGTATTCAGTGGGCGCGCTCGACCACCATGCGGGCCAAGGCCTGCAAGGCATGGGTCTCACGCAAGCCGCTGTCGCGCAAGGCCTTCTCGGCCTGCGACAAAAGGGTTTGGGCGTAGCGCTGGCTGGCCTTCAGGCCCATGGTGCTGACATAGGTGGGTTTGTTGGCGTAAGCGTCTTTGCCCGCCGTCTTGCCCAGGGTGGCCGAGTCGGCAGTGACATCCAACACGTCGTCCACCACCTGAAAGGCCAGACCGATTGCGGCGCCATAGGCCGTCAAACCGGCCGCAGCTTGCGCATCGGCTGCACCGCACAGCGCCCCCATCACCACACTGCCTTGCAGCAGCGCCCCGGTTTTGAGTTCATGCATGCGTTGCAGTTCGGCCCGCTTGAGGCTGCGGCCCACGTGCGCCAGGTCAATGGCCTGGCCCCCGGCCATACCGCCATGTCCGGCAGAACGGGCGAGCTGGGCACACAAACGGGCTTGGATCACGGGGTCGATACCGCCACCGGCGGGTGTCAGCAATTCAAAGGCCAGGGCTTGCAGGGCGTCGCCCGCCAGCAGCGCCGTGGCCTGCCCGAACTCCACATGTACCGTGGGTTTGCCCCGGCGCAATACGTCGTTGTCCATACAGGGCATGTCGTCATGCACGAGGGAATAGGCATGAATGAGCTCAACCGCACAGGCCGCGCGCAAGGCCGCCTCAGCGCCCGGCCCAGACACTCCGCCCTGGGCGGCACACGCCTCATGCGCGGCCAACACCAGAAGTGGGCGCAAACGTTTGCCGCCGTCGAGTACCGCATAGCGCATGGCACGCGGCAAATCGGGGGCCAGCGCTGCCAGCTGCGGTGCGACCACCCAGTCTTGCAGTGCATGTTCAACCCGGGCAAGCGCCGCCGCCATCCACGGCGCAAAAGAAAACGCGGGGGCCTGCGCCATTACGCGTTCTTCCAAGGCTTAAGCACGCCGTCTTCCAGCACCTTGACCTGGTCCTCAACCGCCTGCAATTTGTCGCGGCAGAACTGCAGCAACACGGCTCCGCGCTGGTAACTCACCAGCAGCTCGTCCAGCGGCATCTCGCCCGCGTCCATACGGGCGATCAAGGTCTCCAGCTCGTGCAGCGCCACTTCATAGTTGGCGGGAACTGCGGCGTCGGGCACGGGGGGCTTCGCTGGCGCGGCGGTGCGGGGTGTGGGCATGGACGAGTAGAAATAGGTGAAAAGGTGCGCGCCGTGCGCCAAAGCGCGGCGGCAAGCGTAGGATTTTACGGCCCGCCCCCATGGAGAGCCGGGGCGTACAATCGCGCCCTTCGCTCCGAGCGGCAGGGTTTTGCTGAATCGGCTCCGTCCCCCGGCCCGCATGGGCGTTCCCCCTGTGGGGAGTCTTTAGGTCAGGTCCACCATGTCTGATTTAAGTCTTCAGCTGCAGCAGTCGCACAGCCAACTTCCGGTATCCAGCTATTTCGACGCGGCGCTGTATGCGCGCGAAATGGAACACATATTCGCCGAGGGCCCCCGCTACGTAGGCCACGCCCTGAGTGTGCCGGAACCGGGCGACTATTACGCCCTGCCGCAGGAACAAGGCGGCCGGGCCCTGGTACGCAACGGCACGGGCATCGAACTCATCTCCAATGTCTGCCGCCACCGCCAGGCCCTGATGCTCAGGGGCCGCGGCACGCTGCTGGGCCAAGGCGCGGCCTCAGCCGGCGGCAATATTGTCTGCCCCCTGCACCGCTGGACCTATAGCGGCGTCCATGCTGACGGCCCCAGCGGCCAGCTCATAGGCGCGCCCCACTTCGCCACCGACCCTTGCCTGAACCTCAATAACTACCCGCTGCAAGAATGGAACGGCCTGCTGTTTGAGGCCAATGGGCGCGATGTGGCACAGGACATGGCGGGTCTGGGCCCCCGCGCCGAGCTGGATTTTGGTGGCTATGTGCTGGACCACGTCGAGATGCACCAGTGCAACTACAACTGGAAAACCTTTATTGAGGTCTATCTGGAGGACTACCACGTCGGCCCATTCCACCCCGGCCTGGGCAATTTTGTAACCTGCGATGACCTGCGCTGGGAATTCCGGCCGCAGTATTCGGTACAGACTGTGGGCGTTGCCAACCGCCTGGGCAAAGCCGGTAGCCCGGTCTACGAACGCTGGCATCAGCAACTGCTGAACTACCGGCGCGGTGAGCCGCCCGCCTATGGTGCGATTTGGCTCACCTATTACCCGCACATCATGATTGAGTGGTATCCCCACGTGTTAACTGTGTCCACGCTGCACCCGATCGGCGTGAACCAGACCATGAACATGGTGGAGTTTTATTACCCCGAAGAAATCGCCGCGTTCGAGCGCGACTTTGTCGAAGCGCAGCGGGCCGCGTACATGGAGACTTGCACCGAGGACGACGAAATTGCTGAGCGCATGGACGCCGGACGCGCCGCCTTGCTGGCGCGCGGTGACAACGAAGTCGGCCCCTACCAAAGCCCCATGGAAGACGGCATGCAGCACTTCCACGGCTGGTACCGCAAAGCCATGGGCAGCGCCCTGGAATAGGTTCACCCACCCGCATGCAAGCTTTATGGATGGTGCTGGCGGCATTCTTTTTTGCCGGCATGGCGGTGTGCGTCAAATTTGCGTCGGTGACTTTCAGCAGCTTTGAGCTGGTATTTTTCCGTGGGCTGGTCAGCCTGGCGTTTATGGCCGTCGTGTTGCGCGCCAGCGGTACGCCGTGGCGCACGCCGGTGCCGGGCATGCACCTGACGCGCAGCATCATCGGAGCCACCTCTTTGGGCGCGTGGTTTTACGCCATCGCCCATCTACCGGTGGCAACAGCCATGACCCTCAATTACATGAGCGGCGTCTGGGTGGCCGCCTTTATTGTGGGCGGCTCGCTGCTCTACGGCGCGCAGGAAAAACAAGGGGCGTTGCTGGCCACGGTACTCATGGGATTTGCCGGCGTGGTGATGACACTGCACCCCACCATCGAAAAAGACCAGCTGTTCGCCGGCGTCGTCGGTTTGCTCTCGGGCATCAGCGCGGCGCTGGCCTATATGCAGGTGACCGCGCTGGGCAAGGCGGGCGAACCCGAGACGCGTACGGTGTTTTATTTCTCGCTGGGAACGATTGCCGTGGGTGCTATCAGCCTGCCGCTGGGCAAACACACGGATTGGACGACGCTGCGTTGGCAGGAGGCGGCCTGGATCATCCCCATCGGCGTGCTGGCATCGCTGGGGCAGCTGGCCATGACACGCGCCTATCGCAAAGGCGCGACCTTGGTGGTGGCCAATATGCAGTACTCGGGCATTGTGTTTGCGGCGCTGTTCGGCACGCTTCTCATGGATGAGCAGATCGAACCCATGGGCTGGGCCGGCATGGCGGTGATTGTGACCAGCGGCCTGATTGCGACCTATCTGCGCACCCGTGCCTTGCCGGACACACCCGCCGAAGCGCACTAAAGTGCGCGTCTGTTAAACCGCATGCCCGGAGCCCCTTGATGCCCGCCTCTACCCTTGCCTACACCACCCTGATCAGCGTTGTCCAATTGCAGGCGCTGCACACCAGCGGCGTCCCGCTGATGGTTTTCGACTGCAGCTTTGACCTGACACAACCCGCAGCCGGGCGCACGATGTTCGAATCCAACCATATCGCCGCTGCGGTTTTCGCGGATCTCAATGACGACCTAAGTACCCACAGCCTGCAGTTCGGCGGCCGGGCCGTGAACGGGGGACGGCATCCCCTACCCTCGCGCGAAGACTTTGCCGAATGGCTGGGTCACATGGGTTTTCACAACGGCATGCAGGCCGTGGTGTATGACCGGCACGGCATGAATTACTGCGGGCGCTTGTGGTGGATGCTCAAATGGATGGGACATGAGGCCGCCGCCGTGCTCGACGGCGGGCTGCAAGCCTGGATGGCAGCAGGCGGTGCGATGGAGTCCGGTCCTGCCACCCCTGCCCATGCGACGCGATTCACCATTGGCAAGCCTTTGCTGGAGTATGTGGAAGCCGCCACGGTGCACAAGCAGCTCGGACGCGCCACACAAACCGTGCTCGACGCCCGCGCACCGGCACGTTTTCGCGGTGAAGTCGAGCCTTTTGACCCGGTAGCCGGGCACATACCCGGCGCGCTCAACCGGCCCTATAACCAGAACCTTGGCGAAGACGGATTGCTCAAACCTGGCGCAGTCTTGCGCGCAGAATTTGACGCCCTGCTGGGTGGCCGCGACGCCGCCACGGTGGTGCACCACTGCGGCTCGGGCGTGAGCGCGGTACCCAATGTCCTGGCGATGCAAGTGGCCGGACTGGGCCCGACCCGGTTGTTTGCCGGAAGCTGGAGCGAGTGGTGCAGCGACCCGGCGCGGCCAGTTGCCACAGGTTAACGGGAGAGCGGTCGCTTGCGAGGCCTTCGCAGGGCCATCATGGCACCAAGGTTAGAAACAAAAAGCTCGCAAATAGAACCAGATGAATCGCCCCTTGCATCACATTGGTTCTGCCCGATCCGAGTGTGATGCTGCCCACCAGGAAAGTCAGCGCCAAGAGCGCGACGTCCTTGGTGTCCAAGCCCAGCTTGAGTGGTAAATCAAACACCACACTCGCGAGCACCACCAGCGGAATGGTCAGGCCGATGCTGGCCAGAGCCGAACCGATAGCCAAATTCATGCTGGTCTGCAAGCGGTCAACCCGGGCAGCGCGCAAGGCCGCCCAGGTCTCGGGTAGCAAAACGATGACGGCGATCAAAATCCCCAAAACCGGCGCAGGAGCCCGGTAGGCGCTTACCACGGCCTCCATGGCTGGCGACAGTTCCTTGGCAAATCCGACCACCGATGTCAGGGCCATCACCATCAACACAAAACTGATCCACCCCTGCAGCGCCGAGGGAGGTTCGGCGTGCACCGACTCATCTGCAGCGCTCTCGAAGGGTAAAAAATAATCACGGTGCCGGACCGTCTGGATAAACACAAAGACCAGCCACAAAACCAAGGAGGACAGCGCAACAAAAACCAGCTGCGCGTCGGTATAGGTACCCTCGGGCGAACTCGTGGTGTAGAGGGGCATTACGAGCACCAATACCGAGAGCGTTGCCAGCGCCGCAAATCCTGAGCCCGTACCCTCGATTCGGAAAAGCTGCTCGCGGTGGTGCAAACCGCCGATGAGTAAACAAATACCCACCACACCATTGCAGGCAATCATCACCGCCGAATAAATCGTATCCCTTGGCAACGCGGCGCTATTCGCACCCTGTGACAGCATCATGGATAAGACCAACGATGTTTCGATGACGGTCACGGCCAGCGCAAGCACCAAAGTCCCATAGGGCTCACCGAGCCGGTGGGCGATCACTTCAGCGTGGTGCACCGACGCAATAACCGCCAAGATCAATACCGCCACCAAGCCCCAGGCGTACCACCCATCCACCCGCACTTCCCGCAGCGCGTACAGCCCCAGCATCGCCAGCACCGGAATAAAAATGGGCCAGCGCTGCACCAGGCTTCTTACCGTCATGGGGGCGTCTTGTTGTCAGCCACTACCTGGCCTTTGCGCAACCAGGCCAGGGCCCGACCCAACAGGGTTTGCGCATCGTCGATGTAGGTGAATACCGCGGGAACCACCAGCAGACTCAAGAGCGTGGACGTGACCAGACCACCGATCACTGCCACCGCCATAGGCGAGCGGAAACTTGGATCCGCACCCCAGCCCAGCGCCAGCGGCATCATGCCCGCGCCCATGGCGATGGTGGTCATCACGATGGGTCGGCTGCGTTTGTGGCATGCGTCCACCAGCGCCTCAAAACGCGCCATACCGGCACGGCGCGCCAGAATGGCGTAGTCCACCAACAAAATCGAGTTTTTCGTGACGATGCCCATGAGCATGATCAAACCGATCATGGTCGGCATGGACAAGGCTTTGCCCGTGAGCAGCAGCAGAATAAAAGCGCCGCCAATGCTGAGCGGCAGCGCCGCCAGAATCGTGACAGGCTGCATGAAATCGTTGAACAGCAAGACCAGCACGCCGTAAATGCAGAAGACCCCAATCAGCATGGCAATACCGAAACTGGCAAACAAGGCCTGCATTTCCTGGGCGTCGCCGAGTTCGGCAATCGATACGCCAGGCGGCAGATTTTTCAGACTGGGCAATTCCCGTGACGCAGCGTTCACTTCGCCCAGCGTACGGCGGCCCAACTCCACATCCAGGGTGACGTTGCGGCTGCGGTTCAAGCGGCCGATTTGCGCCGGGCCGCTTTCCATGCTGAGACTGGCGACGCTGCCCAGCAGGACGGGACCGTTTTTACCGGGAACGGTCAGGCGCTCAAGCGCCGCCAGATCAGCGCGCACGGCGTCGGGCAGCTTGACCAGAATCGGGACCTGGCGCTGGGCCAGGTTGAGCTTGGCCAGCGCCGTGTCGTAATCACCGGCAGTGGCCACGCGCACGGTCTCGGCAATAGCCTGTGCCGTCACGCCCAGGTCGGCGGCGCGGGCCACGTCCGGACGCACGATGATCTCTGGACGCACCAGCGAGGCACTCGAACTCACATTACCCACGCCGGGAATGGTGCGCAACTCGCGCTCGGCTTGCTGGGCCGCAGCGGTCAAAGCCAGCGGGTCTTCGCTTTTGAGCACCAGCTGCATCTTTACACCGGTGTCGGGCGGCCCGACGTTGACCCGCACGCCGGGCAACTCGGCCAAGCGGGCGCGCAAGGCGGTATCAATATCGCTCATTTTCTCGGGGCGCTGCTGCCGTGCCACGGTAGTAATGGTCAGCACGGCACGACGGGCCTCAGCGGCGGCACCGGGGGCAAAGGCATCACCGCTGGAGCCGCCACCCACCGACGCAAACACCGCCACCGTGTGGGGCACCGCCATGATCAAGCGCCGCGCCGCCTCTGCCGCCCGTGCGGTCTCGGCCAATGTGCTTCCGGGGGGCAGCTCAATCGTCACCTGGGTCTGGTTACGGTCTGCTGCAGGAACAAAGCCGGTGGGCAGCAAGGGCACCAAAGAAATCGAGCCGACAAAAAACAGGCCCGCACCGATGGCCGTGACCAGCCGGTGGCGCAAACACCAGCGCATCACGCCAAGGTAGCTGCGCATCATCCAACCATCCGCCTCTGCGGTCGATCCATCGGCATGCGGCACATGGGGCTTGAGGATGTAGGCCGCCATCATGGGTGTCAAAAGCCGCGCCACCACCAGCGATGCCAGAATCGCCAGCACCGCAGTCCAGCCAAACTGCTTGAAAAATAAACCGGGCACCCCGCCCATGAACGCCGTGGGCAGAAATACCGCCACCAGTGCAAAGGTCGTGGCAATCACCGCCATCCCGATCTCTTCTGCGGCTTCCATGGCGGCCTGGTAAGGCGACTTGCCCATGCGCAAATGCCGCTCAATGTTTTCAATTTCAACAATCGCGTCGTCCACCAGCACACCCACCACCAGTGCGAGTGACAAGAGGGTCACCGTATTGAGCGTGTAGCCAAAATACTGCAAACCCAAAAAGGTCGGGATTACCGACAAAGGCAAGGCCGCGCAGGCCACCAGCGTAGCGCGCCAGTTGCGCAGAAAAACCAGCACCACCAACACCGCCAACCCGGCGCCCTCGTAGAGCAGATCCATGGAGCCTTCGAAGTTCTCCTGCACCGGGTGGGCGTTGTCGATAACCTGGGTGAGCAGCACCTGCGGGTGCGCGGCCTGCATCTCGGCCACAGCGGCACGCACACCCCGCGCCACGTCCAGCTCGCCTGCCCCTTTGGTGCGGAACACCTCAAAACCGACCACGCTGGCACCGTTCATGGTAGCCAAAGAGCGGGGCTCGCTCACGGTGTCGCTGACGCTGGCCACCTCACCCAGGCGCACGCTGCGCCCATCGGCCAGCGGCACATCCAGCGCGGCGAGGTCGGCCGCGGTTTGTACGGTCGCGATAGTGCGCACTGACTGTTCGGCACCGCCCACATCACCACGTCCGCCCGGCGCGTCCTGCTGAACCGATTTAAGGCGGCGCGACACATCCAGCGCCGACACCCGCAGCGCGGCCATCTGCTCCGGATGCAGCTCCACGCGCACCTCACGGCTCACGCCACCCACCCGCTTGACCGCGCCCACGCCGCGTACCGTGCGCAGACGCTTGGACACGGTGTTGTCCACAAACCAGCTCACCGCCTCGGCGTCCCATGCCGCGCCGGGAGCGGGCTGCGCCGTGTAGGTCAGCACGACCCGCCCTGCGGTGGACGCTTTGGACACAGTGGGGTCGCGCATCTCGCCGGGCAGGTCGGCGCGCACGCCGGCCACCGCGTCGCGCACGTCATTCACCGCCTCAGGGATGGACTTCTCCAGCACGAACTCAACGGTGGTGGTGACCGAGCCGTCCAGCACCGTGGTGTAGACGTTCTTCACGCCGGCCAGCGTGGCCACTGCGTCCTCGATCTTGCGCGCGACTTCGGTCTCCAGCTGCGCCGGGGCCGCGCCCGGCAGGCTGGCGTTCACGGTCACCATCGGCAGCTCAATATCGGGGAAATCCTGCACCACATTGCCCTTGAAGGCCAGCAGTCCGGCCAAACTGAGCAGGGCGAACAGCATGATCGCCGGGATCGGGTGCTTGATGGAGAGCGAGGAAAAGTTCACGCGGGCACCTGCAATCTCATTGCGCCGCAGGGGCAGCCGCTGCAGGTGCAGTCCGTACCACCTTGACCACATCGCCGTCGTTCAGAAACCCCGCGCCGCTGGCCACCACCTGCGCACCGGGCTCCAAACCGCCCAGCACTTCCACCACGCCGCCGTCCTGCGCGCTGCTGCGCCTCCCTACGCTGATCTTGCGCTGCGCCACCCGTCCATCGGCACCCAGCACAAAACAATAGCTAAAGCCGTCACGCACCACCACCGCCTGCTGCGGCACTGTCAGGGCGCTGGAGTTGCCAAAAACAAAGTCACCCTTGGCAAACATACCGGGACGGAAGGCCGCGCCCAGCGCCAGCTTTTCATCTGCGGCCATGCCCAGCAAATCCACGTAGACCAAGCCCGCACGGGTCTGTGCATCTACGGTGGGGCCAATCATGCGGACCCGCCCGCGCGCCACCGCTCCGCCGGGTGCCAGTACCTGCACCTCGGTACCGGGCTGCACGCGGGCCAGTTCGGTCGAGGTGACTTCAGCACGCCACTCCAGCCGCCCCTGGCGGATCAGGCGGAACAAGTCACCCGGCCCGGCAACAGCGCCCACAGCCACATTGCGCTGCACGATGATGCCGCTGTCCGGCGCCAGAACCTGGGTGTGTTTCAGGCGAACCAGCTGCGCGTCAAGCGCTGCTTTGGCCGACTCCACCCGGGCACGCGCCGCTTGCTCGAGCGTCAGCATTTGCTGGATTTGCTGGTTGCTCAAAGCGCCGCTGTTTTGCAGGCTGCGGGCGCGGTCGCCGTTGCTGAGGGCCTCGGTAGCGTTGGCCTGCGCCTCGGCCAAAGCCGCACGTGCCACGGCCACGTCCGCCACAACCCCCTCCGCAGCAAAGGTCGCCAGCACCTGGCCGCGCTGCACCGACTGGCCCACATCCACCCGCACGTCGTTCACGCGCAGGCCCTGAACTTCCGCGCCTACTCCGACCTCCTGCCAGGGGAATATGCCCCCGTTGGCCGAAAAGTGCAGGGCGAGCTTGGCGGGCTGCACCAATACGGTGGTGACAGTCAGAGCCGCTTTCCCGGCGGCTGGTGGGTCGGCCCGTCCAGACGCGGGCTCGGGCGCGGGTGTACCCGGCGTTGGCGCAGTCGCGCGCGCAGCGGTAAGGGCAGCCGGGCGCATGGCGTACCAGGCGGCACCCGCCACCAGCAGCAGCACGAGCGCAAGCAGGCCATAAAACTTCAGGGACATGCGGCGGAAAAAGGACATCACAAAGTTTCCATCAAGAACATCAATTGGCGGGAGTCTGGCTGGCCGACTGGCTGGAAAGTGGACGCTGCCAGCCGCCACCCGCGGCGCGGTACAGCGCCACCCAGGCCCGCTTGCGTTCCAGTTGCAGCGCCAGTACCTCGGCTTGCGCAGCCAACAACATGCGGTGGGCGTCTTCCACATCCAGGGCGCTGGCCATGCCGCTGCGCTCCCGGCTTTGGGTGGCGGCGTAATTCTGGGTGCGCGCGTCCACAACGGCCCCGGTATCGGCTTCACGTTCCTGGGCCGATTGGAGCGTGACCAGGGCTTCTTCCACCTCGCGCACGGCGTGACGCACTTTGGCGCGGTAGGTGCTCACCGCAGCAAGGTAGTCGGCCGTGGCTGAATCCACCATGGCAGCGCGCTGCCCGGCATCAAAGACCGGCAGCGTCAGTGCCAGCGGGCCGAAAGACCAGGTGGTGATATCGGACTCCACGCCCATGGTTCCGTAACGCAAAGCGCCGATGGAGCCGCCCAGCGTCAGACCCGGCCAGCGGCGGGCCTTGGCGCGGCCGATCTGGGCGCTGGCCAGCGCCACATCGTGCTCAGCGGCAAACACATCAGGCCGTTGCACCAAGGCCTGCGCCGGGACCTGCTCTACCGAGAAGCCGGACAAGTCATCGGGCAAGGTGCGCTCCTGCATCACACTGCGAACCAGCGCCTCATCTTCGCCAGTCAGGGCAACCATGGCCTTCGTGTACAGCGCACATTGGCTGCTTTGCTGCGTCAAGCGCAGCTGGCTTTGCGACACCTCGGCCTGTACCTGCGCGTATACGGCCGGCGCGAGCATGCCGGCCTGCAGGCTGCGCGCGCTGATGTCGCGGCTGCGCTGGCGCGACAGCAGGTCTTGGGCGGCAAGGTCGCGCGCCTTCCAGCAATGGGCCAGCGCAAAGTAGGTGTTGGCCACTTCCGCCGCCACCGAGACACGGGCATCGTGCCACTGCGCCAGATTGCCCTGCGTCTGTCCGGCCATGGCCGTGCGGGCCACACGGGCAGCGCCAAACACGTCAATTTCCCAGTTGGTTTGCAGCGTCGCTGCCGTGCTGGTGGCCGCCGGGGTTGATGGCAGGCTGACTGAGCGCCCCGTCGACACCCCGGCCGTCACGTTGGGCAACAAGGCCGCCTGCGCGGTGGCCTCGTTGGCGCGAGCGGTCTCAATCCGGCTCAGCGCGGCGGCCACGGTCGGGCTGAGCGCCTGCGCGTCTTCTATCAAAGCCAATAGCACCGGGTCGTTTTGCGCCTTCCACCATTCGCGCAAGTCACTCAATGTGCCTCCATGGGGCAAGGGCGCGTTCCACTGCACCGGGGCGGGGGTAGAAACCGACGCAGGCGGCATGCTCAGGCTGCAGGCACCCAAAACAGCAGCGCAAGCAAGCAGTACGCAACGCTTCATGAAAAAAGCCATGGGTGAATCGGTCAACACCATCTGAGGAGCATCATCAAAAAAATAGAAAGATCGGGACTGGCTGGAGCAGCCACTTAATGGCCCGCATGCGCCGAGGCGCTGACCAGCGTAACCAGGCCTACACCCGCCAGCAACCAGCCGATCTGGGCAGCGGTTTGCACCGCAGTGAGGCGCTTTTGCAGTTGCGGAATCAGGTCTGCGAGCGCCACATACATAAAGCTGGCCGACGCCACCACCAAAAAATAGGGCAAGGCGTCCTCCAGTTGGCCCACCAGCCAATACCCCAGCAAGCCACCCAGCGTGGTCACCGCGCCAGCAAGCGACACCTTGACCAGCGCCATGCGCCTATTGGAAGCACCGGCGCGCAGCACCATCAAATCACCCATGTGGTGCGGGACTTCGTGCGCCAACACGGCAAGAGCGGCAATCACGCCCAGCCGCAGATCGGCCATAAAGGCCGACGCAATCAGCACGCCGTCACCAAAACAATGCACGCTGTCACCGGCCAGTACCGCCCAGCTGCCACTTACCGGACCGTGGGAATGGTGCGCATGGTCATGGTCATGGTCGCCGTGACCGTGCACATGGTCCGCGTGCTGCGCTGCTTCGCCGTGTTCGTGGCCGTGGTGCCACAGCTCTGCCTTGTCGAGCAAAAAAAAGAACACCAAGCCGACGAGTAAGACCACAAACAAATCATGCGGCTCGACGCCGCTCTCAAAGGCCTCGGGTAGCAAATGCATGAACGCGGTGGCCAGCAAAGCCCCGGCAGACAGGCTGAGCATGTGCTGGGTATAGCGGGCCAGCAGGCCAAAGCTGAGCGCCGCGGCCAGCCAAACGCTGCCGATACCGGCACACAAAGTGCCCACCACAATCGCCAACACCGTCATAAACAATGCCGCTTCACGCTACTCCGTGTTGCCGGAACCAGGCCAGCATGCGGGCCCAGGCGTCCTGCGCCGCTTCCTTGCGGTAACTGGGGCGGTAATCGGCGTGGAAGGCGTGCGGGGCGTCCGGGTAGACATGTATCAGACTGTCCTGCGCCGCCTCGGAACCCGATTGCAGGGCGTCGCGCATCAGTTGCAGATGCTCGGCGGTAATGCCGGTATCGGCACCTCCGTACAGACCCAGGGTGGGCGCGTGCAGGTCGCGCATCAAGTCCACCGGCTGCATGGGCGTGAGCGGCCCACGCTTGGCATTGACATGGCCATACCAGGCGGCTGCGGCCTGCAAACGGGTTTGGTGCGCCGCGTACAGCCATGTGATGCGCCCACCCCAGCAAAACCCCGTGATGGCCACGCGCTTGACGTCGCCGCCGTTGCGCAATGCCCACTCCAAGGTGGCGTCCAGATCAGACATGACCTGTGCATCGGGCACTTTCGAAACCACGTCCGCGATGATTTTTCCGATGTCTGCGATGGTGGACGGGTCACCTTGGCGCTGCATCAGATCAGGCGCGATGGCCAGGTAACCCTGGTGCGCCAAGCGGCGGGCCACATCGCAAATATGTTCATGCACACCGAAGATCTCGGGCACCACCAGCACCACCGGCAAGTTGCTGCGCCCGGCAGGCGCGGCCCGGTAGGCACGCATAGTGAAGTCTCCAACGGGGATACTGACCCAAGCTGCCTGCAAGCCATCGGATGGCGTTTGGATCACAGACTGGGCCTGCACCGGCAGCACTGCCGCCGCAAAACCAAGTCCGGCACCAACGGTAGCGGCGAGTTTGATCGCCGCACGCCGGGTGGGTTGCAGGGCGGCCGGGGAGGCTGTCGCGCTGTGCGAGGGGTGGTTCATGTCAAGTTCCGTCCGGAAAAAAGAAATAGTGGCAGCCATTGTTCGCATCAAACGGCGGCAGGGCAGACATTAGACCAAACAAATGTGGCACAAGTTCGGTCTAAGGGCATCCTGCATCAATGCGCCTGGTCCCAGTTGGGGCCTGTGCCGATTTCAGCCAGCAAAGGCACTTTGAGTGCGGCAACACCGGCCATCAAGCGCGGAATTTCTACCTTCAACCATTCCACCTCGTCCGCTGGAACTTCGAACACCAGTTCGTCGTGAACCTGCATGATCATTTTGGTGGCGCGCTGTTCGGCATCGAGGACCTGCTGGACCTTGACCATGCTGAGCTTGATGAGATCGGCCGCCGTACCCTGCATAGGCGCGTTGATGGCGGCGCGCTCGGCACCGGCACGGCGCTGGCCGTTGGAGGATTGGATCTCCGGCAGGTACAGGCGCCGCCCGAACACCGTCTCCACATAACCCTGGGCCTTGGCCTGCGCGCGGGTGTCGTCCATATAGCGCTTGACGCCGGCAAAGCGGGCGAAATAGCGCTCTATATAGTTTTTGGCCGCCGTCTTGTCGATGCCCAGGTTGCGCGCCAGACCATAGGCGCTCATGCCGTAAATCAGCCCGAAATTGATGACCTTGGCATAGCGCCGCTGCTCACTGCTGACCTGGTCCACTGCCAAACCGAAGACCTCGGCGGCGGTGGCGCGGTGCACATCCAAGCCATCGTGAAAGGCGCGCAGCAAAGCCTCGTCGCCGCTCAAGTGGGCCATGATGCGCAATTCGATCTGGCTGTAGTCCGCACTGGCAATCAGGCTGCCGGACGGCGCGACAAAGGCCTCGCGCACGCGCCGCCCCTCGGGCGTGCGGATGGGGATGTTCTGCAAATTTGGGTCGTTGCTGGACAGGCGGCCAGTCACAGCCACCGCTTGCGCGTAATGGGTATGCACCCTGCCCGTGCGCGGGTGGGCCAACTGCGCCAGCTTGTCGGTGTAAGTGCCCTTGAGTTTGGCAAGACCCCGGTGCTCCAGGATTTTGGCCGGGAGCGGGAAATCTTCCGCCAGCTTCTCCAGCACTTCTTCGTCGGTGCTAGGCGCGCCCGTAGCGGTTTTTTTGACCACCGGAAGACCCAGCTTGGTGAAAAAAATCTCGCCAATTTGCTTGGGGCTGCTGAGGTTGAAAGGCTGCCCCGCGAGGGCGTGGGCCTCGGTTTCCAGCTCCAAGATGCGCGCACCCAGCGCGTGGCTTTGCGCGGCCAGTGTGGGCGCGTCGATCAGCACGCCGTTGCGCTCGACGCGGTAGAGCGCCTCGCTGCTGGCGATCTCTAATTCGTAGACAAAAAGCAAGCGCGCGTCGGCCTCCAGCAGCGGCCACAGGCGCTGGTGCACGGCCAAGGTCATATCCGCGTCTTCACAGGCATATTGCGCGGCGCGGGGAATATCGACTTGGTCGAAACCAATTTGCGCGGCACCTTTGCCGCACAGGTCCTCAAAGCTCAGACCTTTGCGCCCCAGATGGCGCAGGGCCAGGCTCTCCAGGCTGTGCGACTGGTGGACCTCCAACACATAGCTTTGCAGCATGGTGTCGTGCACATAACCCTGGACCTCGATGCCGTGGTTGGCAAATACATGGCGGTCGTATTTCACATGCTGGCCCAGCTTGGCCCGCGCCGGGTCTTCCAACCAGGGCTTGAGCCGCGCCAGCACATCAGCCAAAGGCAGCTGCTCTGGCGCACCGGCAAAACTGTGGGCCAGCGGGATGTAGGCTGCCTCGCCCGTCTGTACGCACAAGCTGATCCCCACAATCTGCGCCTGCATCTCGTGCAGCGAAGTGGTTTCGGTGTCCACCGCCACCAAAGCCGCAGCGTCGACCTTGGCCATCCAGGCATCAAAAGCCGCCCAATCCAACACCGTGTCGTAGGAATAATTGGGGTCAGATTCCAATTGTTGAACCACGGCAGGCGGGGCATCGCCAAAGAGACTGGATTGGGCGGCGCCCGCAGGGCGCGGCGGCGGCGCATCGGCACTTTCCAATGATTTGGCCAAGCCTTTGAAACCATAGCGGGTGTAGAAAGCCAGCAAACCGGCTTGATCGGGCGCCAGACGGGCCAGATCATTCAGCGACGGCAGCTGCGGCAAATAGGCCGACAGATCGCAGTCGGTCTTGATGGTCAGCAGGCTGCGCGCCGTGGGCAACCAGTCCAACGCGGCGCGCAGGTTGTCGCCGACCACGCCCTTGATGTTGGCGGCGCTATCCAGGACCGCTTGTAAGCTGCCGTATTCCAACAACCACTTCACTGCCGTTTTGGGGCCGACTTTGGCCACACCGGGCACGTTGTCCACGGTGTCGCCCACCAGGTTCTGGTAATCCAGCATCAAGCGCGGCGGGATCCCGAACTCCTCCTCCACCCCCGCCAGGTCGCGGCGCTTGCCGTTCATGGTGTCGATGATGACGATGCGCTCAGTCACCAACTGCGCCAGGTCCTTGTCACCGCTGCTGACCACCACGTCCCAACCCTGCGCTGCTGCCTGGTGGGCCAGGGTGCCGATCACGTCATCGGCCTCAACACCGGGCACATCCAGCACCCGCATACCCAACAGGCGGGCCAGTTCGTGGATGGGCGCGATCTGGGCGCGCAAATCGTCCGGCATGGGCGAACGGTTGGCTTTGTACTGGGGGTAAATCGCGTCGCGAAAGGTTGGACCCTTGGCGTCAAACACACAGGCGACATAGGCGGCGGGCACCTCTTTTTTGAGGGCCTGCATCATGTTGACAAAGCCTCGGATTGCGCCGGTGGGCGGGCTGGCCGGGTCGGCAGGGTCGGCCCGCAAGTCGGGCATGGCGTGGAACGCGCGGTACAGGTAGCTGGAGCCGTCGATCAGCAGCAGGCGCGACGGTGTACTGGCAAGGGTGGGTTCGGGCGTGGAGGCGGACGCGGTATCGGGCATGGGCAGATTGTGCCTGCGCCCTGCGACCTACAATTCTGGCCTCATTCCCTGACGCGGCGGCCCCAAGCCCCTCCAGCACACCCCATGGCGGTTTACACAGAAGTATCTTTTGCGCAGGCGGCTGAGCTCCTCGATCGTCTGCAACTCGGTCGTCTGCGCACGCTGGAAGGCTGCTCCAGCGGCATCGAGAACACCAATTACTTCGCTACCACTGACCGGGGCGACTATGTGTTGACCTTGTTTGAGCGTCTGAATTTTGAGCAGCTGCCCTTTTATCTGCGGCTCATGAAACATCTGGCGCAGTCCGGCGTGATCGTGCCAGACCCGGCAGCCGACGCGGCAGGCAATTTAGTGCACCCCGTGCAGGGCAAGCCCGCAGCGGTGGTGAACCGGCTGCGCGGTGCCTGTGAATTGAAGCCTGGCCCGGCCCATTGCGCGCAGGTGGGTGCGGCGCTGGCGCACATGCATCTGGCAGGCCAGTCCTTCGGCATGGCGCAGGCGCATTTGCGCGGTCTGGGCTGGTGGAATGACACGGTGCCGCTGATCCTGCCCCACGCCAGCGCCGCACAGTCTGCCCTGTTGCAATCCGAACTCGGCTACCAGAATGCCTTAGCAGCCACCGCCGAATGGGCAGCCCTCCCGCGCGGCCCCATCCACGCCGATTTGTTCCGGGACAATGTGATGTTCGAGTCCACCAGCGACGGCGCGCCGCTTTTGAGTGGATTTTTTGACTTTTACTTTGCCGGCGTGGACACGCTACTGTTCGACATCGCTGTCACGCTCAATGACTGGTGCGTACAGCTGCCGCAGGCTCAGACGGATCCGGATTGCAGCCACGCCCTGCTGGAAGCCTATGACCGGGTACGCCCACTCAGCGCGCAGGAGCGCCGCTTTTTGCCCGACGCGCTGCGCGCTTCGGCTCTGCGGTTTTGGATTTCCCGGCTATGGGACTGGCACCTGCCGCGCCAAGCCTCTATGCTCAAGCCCCACGACCCCGGTCGTTTTGAATTGGCGCTGCGCGAGCGCGTTGCGCATCCGCTCACTATGGAACAGCTCGCGCTGTAGGTAACCGTCTATGAAACTCGTCATCGTCCCGGCCCGCGCGGGTGCCACGTGGGTGAAATTGGGACTGCGCACGTTTTTTCGCCAACCGCTGGCCTTCACCGGCTTGTTTTTGATTTTTGTGGCCTTGGTGTCACTGCTGAGCGCCATTCCCTGGATCGGCAATATCCTGGGTCTGGCGCTGATGCCGCCGATCACGCTGGGATTTTTTGTGGCCAGCCGCCAGGCCGCGCAAGGCCGCTTTCCCATGCCTACCGTGCTGCTTAGCGCGTTCCGCTCCGGACCCCAGCATGCACGCAACATGGCCGTGCTGGGTGCACTGTATGCGGTCGGTGTGCTGCTGGCACTGGCGGTATCGGCCAGCGCCGATGGCGGTACCTTTGCGCGGATGTACCTGCTAGGCGGCGATATCGACATGGCGACCATGCAAAGCCCGGAGTTCGAACTCGCGGCGCTTCTGGCGATGGGTGTCTACATGCCGGTGTCCATGATGTTCTGGCATGCGCCCGCCCTGGTGCAGTGGCACGCCGTCAGCCCGGTCAAGAGTTTGTTTTTCAGTCTGATGGGATGCTGGCGCAACATCCGCGCGTTCACGGTCTACACCGTAGTCTGGTTCGGCGTCTTCATGGGCGTCGCCTTGCTAGTGGCTTTTGTCGGCATGCTGCTGGGCAGTGAAGACGGCGTTGGCGTCCTCCTGTTTCCAGCTTTGCTGGTGACGGCTGCGGCGTTTTTCGCCTCCATTCTGTTCAGCTTCGAGGCCTGCTTTGATGCCACCGAGGTCGTATTGGCCTGAAGCGCGCTAGCGCATGCGGGGCGCGGCATCACTGTACTGTCATGCGCGACCTCTAAGCTTGTGTTATGCATTTTTCCTCGGACACCCGCCTCAGTTACCGGTTTGATTGCGGCGCGCGGTCATTTGCCGGGGTGGCGCGCAGCCTTGCTGCGGCCTTGTGCTTACTGGCTGGCGCCGCTGCGCTGGCGCAACCCACGGTCGATCTTGCGTTCCAGGAATTTTTCCAACAACCGCAGGGGCCGCGCGGCCCGCAGATGAGTGAGGTGCTGCGCCGCGCGGATGGCCAGCGCGTGCGCCTGACAGGCTTTATGGTGCAGCAAGAGATTCCGACAGCCGGGCGCTTCATGCTGTCACCACGCCCGGTTCATATGAGCGAGCACGCCGATGGCGATGCCGACGACTTGCCGCTGGCACTGGCCACGGTCTACCTGGACGCAGAGCAGCAAGACTGGATCGTTCCCTACACCCGGGGCCTGATCGCGCTCACAGGGCAGCTGGAGGTCGGGCGTTTCGAGGAGACTGACGGACGCGTGTCCTGGGTGCGTCTACGCCTACCCGCAGAAGCGACCCGGGGGATGAATGCCCTTGAACTTGCTGCATATTTCCATTCGCTTCAGCACCGGCACTGATCGGGAACTTTCGCTTCTTTAAACCTACCTTGGAAGGACCTTATGACATTTCGCAAGACCTCCCCGCTGGCACTGCTTGCTGCGCTCGCTCTGTCTGTCAGCGCCTTCGGCAGCTTCGCTGCCCCCACCGTCACCCGGCTCACGCCGCCCAGCGAACTCTTCAGCAGCCAACGCCAAGACCCTATCGTTGCGCGCTTTCTGCCCGGCCAGCGTTTTGACCTGCAGGCCACGGTGCGCCCGGACGATGCTGCAAAGCACATCACCGCAGCCAGCTTCGCTGTTGACGGCGTGGCCTTGACCGCCAACCTTGCCATCAAAAACTGCGAGGCCTTGTGCCTCAAGGGCGTACCCGCCAACGCAGCCATCGTATCCAGCCGAGCCGTCAGCGTGGCGCAACCCGGCGTCCACACTTTCAGCGTCACCGCCACGCAGAGTGACGGACAAAGCGTGACTGCAGGCGGCAACTTCGAAATTGTGGAGCTCACGCAAGGCGCGCAGAAGGTGAAGAACATCATCATCCTGCTGGGCGACGGCATGGGTGCGGCCCAGCGCACGGCCGCGCGCATCGTGGCCGGTGGTTACGCCCAGGGTAAGGTAATCAAGCCCTTGGCGATGGACACCTTTCCGGTCACGGGTATGGTCAAGACTGCCTCCTTGAACTCGGTGGTGACCGACTCGGCGCCGGGCATGACCGCCTATGTACTGGGCAACAAAAATAACAACAACGAAGAAGGTGTGTTCCCTGACGATACGCTGGACCCGTTTGACAACCCGCGCATCGAGTACCTCAGCGAATACCTGCACCGCACACAGGGTAAGGCGCTGGGCATCGTCACCACTGCGGATGTGTTTGACGCCACACCTGCGGGCAACGCCATCCACACCAGCAACCGGGGCGCAGGCACGGGCATCGTCGACCAGTTTCTGGACGACCGCGCGCTGCATGGCCTCTCGGTGCTGATGGGCGGCGGGCGCAAATGGTTTCTGCCCGCCACTACGCCCGGATCGGCGCGCGGTGACCGCAGCGATTACGCCTTTTCTGCCACTGATGCGCACACGGCAAACATCGTCACGGCCTGGGGCGCAGCGCCGGGCAAACTCGACAAAGAGCGTGACCTGATTAGCGAATTCCAAAGCGCCGGATTCGCCTACGCCGGCACCAAAACCGACATGGATGCCGTGAACGTGCACAGTACAGACCATTTGTTGGGTTTGTTCGCCCACTCGAATATGAACGTCGCCCTCGACAAAATGGATGGTCGGCGTAAACACGGGCAGGGCGTGGGCAACGAGGGGAAAAACCGCGTGGTCGATGACTACGGCTTTCCAGACCAGCCCATGCTCGACGAGATGACCGCCAAAGCACTAGCGGTTCTGGAGCGCAAAAAAGAGGGCTTTGTGCTGATGGTCGAAGGTGCGTCCATCGACAAACAAGCGCACAACATGGACACCGAGCGCTGGATGCTGGACACCATTGAGTTCGACCGTGCCATCGCGCTCGCCAAAGACTTTGCGGCCCGCCGTGGCGACACCATTGTCATCGTCACGGCTGACCACGAATGCGCTGGTGTGGCCCTGATCGGTGGCTCGGTTGTCAGCGACGCGCGCTTGCAGGAGCTGGTGCGCGAAGGCGGCACCGCATTACGCGACAAAACCGTGGGCGTGTACGAAGCAGCAGGCTTTCCCAAGTACCGCATGGCGGCGGATGGCTACCCGGAAACCACGGACATCGACAACCGCCTGCTGGTGGCCTATGGCGCCAACTCGGACCGTTACGAGGACTACCGCACCAACCCCCTGCCCTTGCAGGACAGCCAGCAACCCTTCGTGAAAACCCAACCATTGGCAGCCTATCCGGTTGACCCATCCAAGCGCGATGCCGATGGCAAATTCCTGATCACCGGTCAGGTTCCCGGCAACAGCGCGGTCCACACTGCCAGCGACATTCCCCTGTCCGCATTCGGACCCGGTGCGTATTCCTTCACGGGCGTGATGGACAACACCGATGTGTTTTTCAAACTCGCACAAATGGCCGTCAAAGGCGTGGTTCTGCCGCCGGGTCTGATGCCGCTGAATAAGTAACGAGCGCCCCAGCCCAAGAAAAAAGCGCCCTTCGGGGCGCTTTTTTTGTACCGCATACCCGGTGGCGCTACACCGGCGTGAGCTTGGCCACGCTCAGGGCCAGCCATTTGGTGCCGTGGCGCGGAAAGCTGATCTGGGCACGGGCATCTTCACCGCTACCCTCCAGCGTCAGGATGGTGCCCTCGCCAAACTTGTTGTGAAAGACTTTTTGCGCCAGCCGCAGTCCGTGGGCCGCAGGCTCCTTCTGGGCAACGGGTGGGGCCGCAGGCGCGCTCCAGGACGGCGCCGCGTTGAACTGGCGCGCGCCCGCACCCCAGCTGTTGCCAAAGCTGCTGCGTTCGGGTGCGCGCGGCGGGGTCAGGAACTTCAGGTTCTCGTCGGGTAACTCGTCGAAAAAGCGGCTGCGCAGGTTGTAGCGGGTCTGGCCATGCAGCATACGGGTCTGGCTGAAAGTCAGGTACAGGCGCTGGCGGGCGCGGGTGATCGCCACATACATCAGCCGCCGCTCCTCCTCCAGACCGTCGCGGTCGCTCAGCGCGTTTTCGTTGGGGAACAAGCCCTCCTCCAACCCGGTGATAAAGACCGCATCAAATTCCAGACCCTTGGCGGCATGCACGGTCATGAGTTGCACCGCGTCCTGCCCGGCCTGCGCCATGTTGTCACCGGCTTCGAGCGCGGCGTGGGTCAGAAATGCCACCAGCGGTGAGAGGGTTTCACCGGTTTCTTCAAAATCAGGCTGGGCCACGGCCAGGTCTGCGCCAGCATCCAAGCCCTGGCTGGCGGGGCTCTGGCTCAGCACCGGCTTGGACAGGCCCGCGGCGTCACGGCCGAAGCCCTCTTGCAGCACAAAACTTTCTGCGGCGCTGAGCAGCTCTTCCAGATTTTCGAGCCGGTCTTCGCCTTCACGTTCGGCGCGGTAGTGGTCTAACAAGCCGCTGTGGTCCAGCATGGTGGCCATGATGTCGCGCAAATTCATGTCGGCGGTTTGCTCACGCAGCACATCAATCTTGGCGACGAAGGCAGCGATATTGGCCCCGGCGCGCCCCGGTAAAGCACTGACTGCGTCGTGCAGCGAACAGCCGCTGGCCTTGGCCAGGTCTTGCAGTTGCTCAATGCTGCGCGCGCCGATGCCGCGTGCCGGGAAATTGACCACCCGCATAAAACTGGTGTCGTCGTTGGGGTTCTCCAGCAAGCGCAAATAGGCCAGCGCATGCTTGATTTCGGCGCGCTCAAAAAAGCGCAAACCACCGTAGACGCGGTAGGGCACGGCGGCATTGAACAGCGCGGTCTCGATCACCCGGCTTTGCGCGTTCGAGCGGTAGAGCACGGCCACTTCGCTGCGCGGCAGGCCGTCGCGTACGAGTTGGCGCATCTCATCGACCATCCACTGCGCTTCAGCAAAGTCACTGGTCGCCTCGTAGACCCGGACCGGCTCGCCCGGCCCCTGGTCGGTGCGCAGGTTCTTGCCCAAACGCGTGCTGTTGTGGCTGATGAGCGCGTTGGCCGCATCCAGGATGTTGCTGTGGCTGCGGTAGTTTTGCTCCAACTTGATCTGGTGGCGCACACCGAACTCGCGCACAAAGTCCGCCATATTGCCCACCCGCGCGCCCCGAAAAGCGTAAATGCTCTGGTCGTCATCACCCACCGCCAGCACCGCACCGCCCTGCCCTGCTGGCCCTGCCACGCCGCTGGCGTCCACAGCGGCCAGCATCTTGATCCAGGCGTACTGCAGTTTGTTGGTGTCCTGGAACTCGTCAATCAAGATATGGCGGAAGCGGCGCTGGTAGTGGGTGCGGATGTCGGCATGGTCGCGCAGCAACTCGTAGCAGCGCAGCATGAGCTCACCGAAATCCACCACGCCTTCGCGCTGGCACTGCTCTTCGTACAGCTGGTAGAGATCGACCTTGCGCCGGGTCTCGGGGTCGCGCAATTCCACGTTGTGCGGGCGCAAGCCGTCTTCTTTGCAACCGGCGATGAACCACATCAGTTGCTTGGGCGGCATCCGGTCTTCGTCCACGCCCATCTGCTTGCACAGGCGCTTGACCGCGCTGAGTTGGTCCTGGGTGTCCAGAATCTGAAAAGCCTGCGGCAGATTGGCAGTCTTGTAATGGGTGCGCAAAAAACGGTTGCACAGGCCGTGGAAGGTGCCGATCCACATGGCACGCACGTTCACCGGCAACATGGCCGACAGGCGGGTCATCATCTCCTTGGCGGCCTTGTTGGTGAAGGTCACCGCCAATACGCCACCCGGGGTGACCTGCCCGTTTTGCAGCAGCCAGGCGATGCGGGTGGTCAGCACCCGGGTCTTGCCGGAGCCCGCCCCGGCCAGGATGAGCGCGTGTTCGGCAGGCAGTTCGACAGCGGCACGCTGCTCGGGATTCAGGGATTCAACCAGGGGGGATGGGGGCAGCATCGGGGGATTGTAGGAAGTCGATAGAATCAGTCACCGGGCCCAAGCATTTGGCACCCGGTATTTTTTTGCCGGTACCAATCCAAGCGCCCCGGCCCATTAGCGGCTGGTCTTACAGACTTCACCTGGAGCTTGGATCATGGAAATTTTTGACTACGACAACGTCTTGCTGCTGCCCCGCAAATGCCGGGTCGAAAGCCGCTCGGAATGCGACACCAGCATCACCCTGGGCAAACACAGCTTCCGCCTGCCGGTCGTGCCGGCCAATATGAAAACCGTGGTCGACCCGCAGATTTGCGCCT